>NZ_CP120360.1:0-304660 GCF_029510815.1 Janibacter sp. DB-40
GTGGCCGAAGCCGAGGTCGACTTCGGTCAGGTGTGGCGGACGACCCTCGACACCCTCGATGCCGACGGCGTCCCGGTCACTCGGCGGGCCTTCCTGAGCATGGCGCGGCTCGTCGGCCTCCTCGACGACACCGCGCTCATCGCCGTACCGGACGACTTCTCCAAGAACTTCGTCGAGCAGCGCCTTCGGATGCACGTCACCCAGGCCCTGTCCGACCAGCTCGGGCGGGAGGTCCGACTGGCCGTCACGGTCGACCCCGACCTGGCCGAGGACGACTCCCTCCCGCCGACACAGGGCATCGAGGGTGAGCAGGACCAGCCCGGGCCGCGACCCGAGCGCCCGGAGGGACTCTCCTCCACGCTGCCCGTCGACGACGTGGACGACGGTCTCGTCGACGAGGACCCGGAGCCACCGACCCCCGTGCGCCCCCGGCGCGGCCGGCCCGAGCCGGAGCAGGTCGAGCTGACGAGGTTGAACCCGAAGTACACCTTCGACACCTTCGTCATCGGTGCGAGCAACCGCTTCGCCAACGCCGCTGCCGTCGCCGTCGCCGAGGCGCCGGCCAAGGCGTACAACCCGCTCTTCATCTACGGCGAGTCCGGCCTGGGCAAGACGCACCTGCTCCACGCGATCGGGCACTACGCCCGCAGCCTTTACCCGCACGTGAAGGTGCGCTACGTGAACTCCGAGGAGTTCACCAACGACTTCATCAACAGCATCCGCGACGACAAGGCCGCGAACTTCCAGCGGCGCTACCGCGACGTCGACGTCCTGCTCATCGACGACATCCAGTTCCTCCAGGGCAAGATGCAGACGCAGGAGGAGTTCTTCCACACGTTCAACACCCTGCACAACGCCAACAAGCAGGTCGTCATCACCTCCGACGTCGCGCCCAAGCTCCTCTCCGGCTTCGAGGAGCGCATGCGCAGCCGCTTCGAGTGGGGCCTGCTGACGGACGTGCAGCCGCCCGACCTCGAGACACGGATCGCGATCCTGCGCAAGAAGGCCATCCAGGAGAAGCTCTCCGTCCCGGCCGACGTGCTCGAGTTCATCGCCAGCCGCATCAGCACGAACATCCGCGAGCTCGAGGGCGCACTCATCCGCGTCACCGCCTTCGCCAGCCTCAACCGGCAGCCGGTCGACATCGGTCTGGCGCAGATCGTGCTCAAGGACCTCATCCCCAACGAGCAGTCGAGCGAGATCTCCAGCGCGACGATCATGGCGCAGACGGCCGACTACTTCGGTCTGAACATCGAGGACCTGCAGAGTCCCTCCCGGACCCGCCTGCTCGTCACCGCGCGCCAGATCGCGATGTACCTGTGTCGCGAGCTCACCGACATGTCGCTCCCGCGCATCGGTGAGCAGTTCGGTGGGCGGGACCACACCACCGTCATGCACGCGGAGCGCAAGATCCGCGAGCTGATGGGCGAACGACGCGCCATCTACAACCAGGTCACCGAGCTGACGAACCGCATCAAGCAGCAGGCCGGCTGACCGCCCGCCGCCATCGCGCCATATACGCGAATCTGTCCTGTGTCGAAGACATGGGGATAGAACCTCATCCTGAAATATCCACAGGGTTCTCCCCACCTGTGTGCTCGCGCCTGGCGGTCGTCACCGCATCGGTACACCTCCGCATCGGACCCCGGGTCCCCCACGTTGTCCACAGATCCACAGCCTGTGGACAAGCTTGTGGGTACCTGGGGACCGCACGACAGCAGGCAACACGCCCGACCTCGTCCACAACCGCGGTCGTCACGCCGTGCTGCCTGCCTCACCCCAGCAACCTGCCACCCGTGAGCACCGCCACCGGCCCTCAGATCGACGCCCAGCGCGGGATTTCCTGCGGACGAGCGTGTGCACAGGGTGTGCAGAACCTGTGTACGACGCGATCGACCTGGTGATGGATGGTGTTCGCCCACACCCCAGTACCCGTTGTGCACCGTCCGTCCACAGACCGTCCACATGCGGGATCAGCGCCATGAGCGCGCCGGAGCCGGTTGTCCACGGAATCCACACCGCCTAAGACAACGATGAGTCCTCTCTCCATCCATTCCCTCCCCCACGCATTGCTGGGACCCCACCTGTGGACGAGAGCACCCCGACGAATCACAAGAACGCCCTCGGTTGCCCCCGAGGCGGCCCGAGCGCGTAATGTCAGGGAACCCACGTGTTGCGACGTGGTTCCATGTCATCCCGTGACCTCGCGCTCCCGGCGCGTCGAAGGGTAGGTCTGTCGTGAAGTTCCGCGTCGAGCGCGATGTGCTGGCCGAAGCGGTCACCTGGGTGGCCCGAAGCCTGCCGAACCGTCCGCCCGTCCCCGTTCTGGCCGGTGTCCTCATGGAGGCCACCGACGACGGGTCGCTGACCCTGTCCACGTTCGACTACGAGGTCTCAGCGCGGATCACCGTCGCAGCCGAGGTCAGCGAGGCCGGCACCTCCCTCGTGCTCGGTCGACTCCTCGCCGACATCTCCCGCAACCTGCCCGGCAAGCCCGTGGACATCGCCACGGACGGCGCCAAGGTCCAGGTGACCTGCGGCAGCTCGCGCTTCGCCCTGCTGCAGATGCCCGCGGACGAGTACCCCACCCTGCCGACCTCCCCCGAGGGCAGCGGCACCGTCGACGGCACGCTCTTCACCCAGGCGGTCCAGCAGGTGCAGATTGCCGCGGACCGAGGTGACACCCTCCCGATCCTCACCGGTGTCCGGGTCGAGATCGAGGGCGAGAAGATGACCCTGCTGGCCACCGACCGCTACCGGCTGGCCATGCGTGAGCTCGTCTGGCAGCCGCGCGCCTCCGACGCCGACCACGTCGCCCTCATCCCGGCACGAACCCTCGCCGAGACCGCCAAGGCTCTCGGTGCCGCCGGGTCGATCGAGGTCTCCCTCGGTGCCGCCACGGCTGGTGGCTCCGGCGGCCTCGTCGGTTTCGAGGCCGGCCAGCGCCACACGACCAGCCGCCTGCTCGACGGCGAGTACCCGAAGGTCTCCAAGATCTTCCCGACGACGAGCGAGACCGAGGCCGTCGTCGGCACCGAGCTGCTCACCGAGGCCGTCAAGCGCGTCGCCCTGGTCACCGAGCGCAACACCCCGGTGCGGCTGCGTTTCGCCGACGGCCAGGTCACCATCGAGGCCGGCACCGGCGACGACGCCCAGGCGTCCGAGGCCATCGAGGCCACCGTCGAGGGGCCGGAGATCGAGGTCGCCTTCAACCCCGGCTACCTCCTCGACGGCCTCGGCGTGCTCGGCACGACCTTCACCCGCCTGTCCTTCACGGCTCCGCTGAAGCCTGCGATGATGACCGGCCAGGAGTCGCTCGAGGCAGAGATCGACACCACCTACCGCTACGTCCTGCAGCCGGTGCGACTGGCTGGCTGACCCCCTTCGTCCACCGCTCGCCCACCGTCGACAAAGGAAGGTCCGACATGCAGCTCGGTCTCATCGGTCTCGGCAAGATGGGCGGCAACATGCGAGAGCGTGTGCGCCGCGCCGGTCACGAGGTCATCGGGTACGACACCGATCCCGACATCAGTGACGTCGAGAGCGTCCAGGCGATGGTCGACCGGCTCCAGGCGCCGCGCGTCGTGTGGGTGATGGTGCCGGCGGGCGAGGTGACCCAGACCGTCGTCTCCGACCTCGCCTCCCGCCTCTCCCCCGGTGACCTCGTCATCGACGGCGGCAACTCGCGCTACTCCGACGACGTCCCCAATGCCGAGGAACTCGCCCGCAACGGCATCGGCTACGTCGACTGCGGGGTCTCCGGCGGCATCTGGGGCCTGGAGAACGGCTACGGGCTGATGTGCGGCGGGGCGAAGGAGGACGTCGAGAAGGCGATGCCGATCTTCGACGCGCTGCGACCCGAGGGCCCGCGGGACGAGGGCTTCGTCCACGCCGGCGACGTCGGGGCCGGGCACTACGTGAAGATGGTGCACAACGGCATCGAGTACGGGCTCATGCACGCCTACGCCGAGGGCTACGAGCTGCTGGAGAAGAAGGGCATCGTCACCGACGTCCCGGGCTCCTTCAAGGCGTGGAGCCGTGGCACGGTGGTGCGCTCGTGGCTGCTCGACCTCATGGTCAAGGCACTCGAGGAGAACCCCGAGATGACCGACGTCAGCGACTTCACCGCCGACTCCGGCGAGGGGCGCTGGACCGTCGAGGAGGCCATCGACAACGCCGTGCCCATGCCGGTCATCTCGGCCGCGCTCTTCGCCCGATTCGCCTCCCGCCAGCAGGTCAGCCCGGCCATGCAGGCCGTGGCCGCGCTGCGCGGTCAGTTCGGTGGGCACCAGGTCATGACCGTCGCCGAGGGCGAGGCTCTGCGGGCCGAGGCGGCGAAGGGGGTGGCCTCCCCCGGCGCCAGCGAGGCCCAGGAGGAGAAGAAGGTCCGCCCGGCGGCCGCACCCCACGAGTCGTCGAAGGGCGACGCCGCGGCGGCCGGCCCCACCTCCGGGACGGAGACCACCGGTGGCTCGCCCGGGCCGACGAGCGGTTCCGGGTCGACCGAGTGACGTGTACGTCCGCCACCTGAGCATCGGCGACTTCCGCAGTTACCCCGCCGCCGAGCTCGCCCTGGAGCCGGGGGTGACGACCCTCGTCGGCCTCAACGGGCAGGGCAAGACCAACCTCGTCGAGGCGATCGGCTACGTGGCCTCCCTCTCCAGCCACCGGGTCGCGACCGACCAGCCGCTCGTGCGCTTCGGCACCGACCGGGCGATCGTGCGGGCCGCCGTCGTGCGGGACGAGCGGGAGAGCCTCGTCGAGCTGGAGATCACTCCCGGGAAGGCGAACCGCGCCAAGCTGAACCGATCCCCCCTTCCCCGCACCCGCGACGTCCTCGGCACCCTGCGGACGGTGCTCTTCGCCCCCGAGGACCTCGCCCTGGTCAAGGGCGACCCCGGGGAGCGGCGCCGCTTCCTCGACGACCTGCTCGTCCAGCGCCAGCCCCGCTGGGCCGGCGTGCGCTCGGACTACGACAAGATCGTGCGCCAGCGCGGGGCGCTGCTGAAGTCGGCCGCCTCGCTCCTGGGATCCAAGCGGGGCCGACGGCGTCGCAGCTCCGCGTCCCCCGAGGGTGTCGACCCCGCTGCCGCCGCCGAGGACGCGCTGCGCACCCTCGAGATCTGGGACGACCACCTGGCCACGGTCGGCGCGCAGCTGCTCTACGCCCGGCTGCGTCTCCTGCGCGACCTCGTGCCACACCTCCAGGAGGCCTACCGAGAGGTCAGCGCCAACCAGTCCGAGGCCACTGCGGTCTACCGCTCGTCCCTGCACGACGAGGCAGCCGAGGCGATCGCGGCCGGGGAGGTCCCCGAGGTCGACGAGCTGCGCTCGATGATCCTTGAGTCGCTCGCCCGGGTACGCGACCAGGAGGTCGAGCGGGGGGTCAACCTCGTCGGTCCCCACCGCGACGACCTCGTGCTGGGCCTCGGGCCGATGCCGGCGAAGGGGTACGCCTCCCACGGTGAGTCGTGGTCCTTCGCGCTGGGACTGCGGCTGGCGGCCTACCATCTGCTGCGCCGCGATCTCGGTGACGACCCGGTGCTGGTCCTCGACGACGTCTTCGCCGAGCTGGACAGCGGCCGGCGCGAGCGTCTGGCCGCGCTCGTCAGCGACTGCGAGCAGGTGCTCATCACGGCCGCGGTCCCCGCGGACGTCCCCGAGTCCCTGGTGGGTCGGCGCTACACCGTCTCGCTCGGTGAGGTCGACGAGGCGTCATGAGCGACAGCGAGGGCGCGCCGGGTGGCACCGGGGGCGACCCGGATCCGGTCGAGGTCACGGAGTCCGTCCCGGAGCCGGTCACGGGGCCCGTCCCGCCGGAGGACGACGAGGTAGAGCCGAGTGTCGAGGACGCCGCCTCGACCGCGCTCGCACGCGCCCGAGCCCTGGCCGCGAAGAAGGGCCTGCGCCCGGGCATGAGGCCGCGCCCCAAGCGCCGGCGCCAGCACCCGCAGGCGCCGAAGGGCAGCCGCGGACGTGATCCGATGACCATCGGGGACCAGGTCGACCGGCTCGTCGACAACCGCGGCTGGCAGGTCGACGTCGCGGCGGGTTCCGTCATGGGCCGGTGGGACGAGATCGTCGGCCGGGAGGTCGCCGAGCACTGTCAGCCGGTCAGCTTCGAGGACGGGGTGCTGTCCGTGCGCGCCGACTCGACGGCCTGGGCCACGCAGATCCGCCTGCTGTCCAGCTCCCTGCTCGGGCGCATCACCGACGCCGCCGGCCCCGACGTCGTGCACGAGCTGCGGGTGCACGGGCCGAGCGCGCCCTCCTGGTCGCGCGGCCCCCGTCGCTCCAGCGACGGCCGCGGTCCCCGCGACACCTATGGGTGAGCGGGCGCACGACGACGGGACGTTCCGCGGGTGGGAACGACCGGCGCCGATCCCCCCTTCGTGGTGGAGAGTGATGGTCAGACGGGCGCCGCTGCCCGCGAACGACCACGAAGGAGTGTTCGATGACGACGATCATCGTGCAGCCATCGGGGACCGAGATCCTGATCGAGCCCGGTGACACCGTGCTGTCCGGCCTGCAGAAGGCCGGGTACGCGTACACCGTGGGCTGCCGTCGCGGCGGCTGCGGGATCTGCAAGATCGACGTCCTCGACGGTGAGTTCTCCTACTGTCGACCCGTGGCCGAGACGGTCATCACCGACGAGGAGCGAGCCGACGGCACCTGCCTGAGCTGCCGTGCCGTCCCCGGTGACGACCTGACCATCCAGATGCGAGACGCATCCCTGCGCCTCGTCAACCCCTTGCTGGGTCAGCTCAACGCGAAGGCGCGCGAGCGCGCCAGGGCTGCCAGCACCGCACCGGAGGAGCAGTAGACATGGGCATCATGCGAATGGGGTACGCCCACGTGCGTGTCACCGACATGACCGAGGCCAAGAACCACTACGCGTCGACCCTGGGTCTGTACGAGACCCTCGAGGACACCTCCCCGGAGGGCAACAAGCGCGTGTTCTACAAGGGCTGGGACGAGTGGGACCACCACTCCGTCGTCCTCGAGGAGGGAGGCGTCGGCGTCGTCAAGTACGGCTGGAAGGTCGAGCACGAGTCGGACATCGACGCGATCGAGAAGAAGGCGCAGGCCTTCGGCCTCACCGTCGAGCGCATGTCGAAGGGGGAGAACCCGGAGGTGGGTGACGGGATCCGTTTCACCACCACCAGCGACCACGTCTTCGAGGTCTACCACTCGCAGACCGCCATCGGCACCGAGGTCGGCACGCACAACCCCGACCCGTTCCCGCGCCACCTCGTCGGTGTCGGTGTCCCCGCGCTCGACCACTCGCTCATCACCTGCGAGGACCCGAAGCTGATGGAGAAGCTCCTGATGGAGGTCTTCGACTTCTACGCGACCGAGCGGGTGCAGACCAGCCTCGACGCCGACCACGACCTCGTCGGCACCTGGCTGACCTCCAACAACCAGATCCACCAGCTGGCCGTGATCGGCGGCCCGCAGGGCAAGTTGCACCACTTCGCCTTCCGTCTGGACGACTGGAGCCAGGTCGGGCACGCGGCGGACATCTTCACCATGGACGATGTCTCGGTCGACGTCACCCCCACCCGCCACGGCATCACCCGCGGGCAGACGACGTACTTCTTCGACCCCAGCGGCAACCGCAACGAGGTCTTCGCCGGCGGCTACGTCGCCTTCCCGGACCGTCCGACGAACGTGTGGACCGTGGACCAGCTCGGCCAGGGCATCTTCTACCACGCCCGCGAGCTCAACGAGCGGTTCACCACGGTCCTCACCTGATGGAGCACGTCCGCACGAGCGCCGTCCTGACCCTCGCCGGGGCCAGGGCGGCGCTCGACGCAGCACTGGCCCACGCGCAGACCAACGACCTGCGGATGAACGTCGCGATCGTCGACACCGGCGGCGCGCTGCTGTCGTTCGCGCGCATGGACGGCGCCTTCGCCAACTCCGGACCGATCGCGATCGACAAGGCCCGTACGAGCGTCGGCTTCGGCGGTGCACCGACCGCAGACCTCTACACCGCACTCGCCGGGGAGGACGCCGTCATCCGCGGCATCGCCAACCGCCCGGGGGTCGCCGCCTTCGGCGGGGCCGTGCCGATCCGGGTCGACGGCCAGCTCGTCGGCGCGATCGGTGCCTCCGGTGGTTCCGCGGAGGAGGACGCCCAGGTCGCCGCCGCCGGCGCCGACGCGGTCGGCGCCTGACCTCGGGGACCGAGCCCACCCCCTTCGCAAGAGCCTAAGCAGTTGCGAAGGGGGAGCGCCTGCTGTGGTGCAAGAGCCTAAGCAGTTGCGAAGGGGTGGGCGCAGGAGCCCGGGTCAGGAGCTGGCGGCCAGGGTCTGGCTGGGCAGCCGGCCGTACCGGGTGCGGTAGGCGGCCGCGAAGCGGCCCAGGTGGGTCACGCCCCAGCGCATGGCCACGTCGGTGACGCTGCCACCGCGACCGTGGACGAGGTCGTCGTGGACCCGCTCCAGACGCACCTCGTGGAGGTAGGCCATGGGGGTCAACCCGACGTGCTCGCGGAAGCACTGCTGCAGCCGGCGCACGCTCACGCCCGCGATCTCGGCGAGATCGGCCGGCGCCCACGGGTGGGCGGGGTCGAGGTCGATGGCGTCCATGACACGACGGATGGGGCGCGGACGCATCCCGGTCGGGCAGGTCGCGGACTCCTCGTCGGGGACGGCCGTGAGCAGCAACCCCGTCACGAGCATGCTGGCGACGGACTCGGCCACCTGGTCCCTGGTGTAGAGGCTGCCGCCGGCCAGCCGGGCGTTGTCGAAGGTCGTGCGCGCGAGGGTCAGCCAGGCCGCTCCCTCGGCCCCGCGCAGGTCGATCACGCGGGGTAGCTGCACGCGCTTGCGGGCGAAGACCCGCTCGGCCTGCCGGGAGAGATAGTCGCTGTCGATGCGCAGCCCGAGGACGGCCCGGCCCTCCGGCCAGGCGGGCATGCGTGCCGGGGTGTCGGCGGGGAAGACCATCGCCTCACCGGGCGTGGTGGTGAAGCTGTCGGATCCCAGCCGCGACTCCATGCTGCCCTCGAGCTGGATGTTGATCGCGGTCGCACCGGGGTGCTCGGTGACGATGTCCACCGTCGCGCCGAAGCGCATGTGCGCCAGACGGCACACCGACAGGTCCACGACCTCCAGTCCGCAGTGCGATGCCGCTCCTCGCGAGCGGGGCTTCATGTCGTGCGGGAAATAGGCGTTCGCGACCGCGTCGTGCACTCCCTCCCAGTCGTCGAAGGTCGGTGCCGACTCCAGAAGATGCTCCATTGCACTCCTTCAGCGAGTCCGTGGTCCACAGCAGGATGCGCAGCCGCCGCAGACCCGGAACGCGGCGTTCCCCACAGCGGAACCTCCGCTGACACTACGGCCCGTTGCTGACGGCCGTCCCACCCCGATCATTGCGGCACCTCCACACGGGGCGCGAAGGGGGGCGACCCCCTCGGTAGCCCTGTCCGGACAGTCATTGCGCTGGCCGGACAGACCCTTCGCCCAGCGGATCGCCGACCCGCCGCCCCCGCCCTACGTTCGTCTCCACGCCCCACCGAACCAGGAGAAGTGCAATGACGCCCTTCATGACCCGCGTGGCCGAGTTCGTCGGCACACCCGAGGACGAGGTCCCGCAGCTGGCCGAACGACGCTCGACCCTCCCCGAGACCCGGATCAGCCGTCGGGTGGCCACCGGGACCGGCGCCGACCGGCACGTGGCCCTGCGCTCGCTGGCCGAGCAGTACGTGTGCGAGGCCAACGCCGTGCTCGGTGCCGACCACGACCACCTCGACCTCGTCGACGAGCCCCTGCCGGACGAGCTCGCCTTCACCGTCACCTTCAAGGACCACGGTGCCCGCTGCTCGACGACCTTCGTCGACGGTCGTGCCTTCGGTCGGCTCGTCGGGGACCTCTTCGACGAGGAGGAGGCCCGTGAGCTGGAGGGGCCGGACGCGCTGCCGGACCTGCTGGTCCAGCTCATGGAGGCCGGGATGGAGGCCTCCCCGACGACCTCCGCCACCTGATCCCCCTTCGCCCGACCGACCCAAGGAGAACGTCCAGTGCAGTACGAACTCAAGACCCAGGTGATCGAGCCGCAGCGCTCGACCTTCACCCACCTCGTCAACCGCTACGGCGACAAGCCGGCCTCGCGCTACCTCGAGGGCAGCGTCGGGGTGCAGCCGCGGGAGCACTTCCACTACCGGCCCACCTACGACCCCGGCAAGGAGCTCTACGACGAGACCTACAGCGTCTTCCGGCTGAGCGACCCCTACTCCTTCCTCGACCCCCGGCAGTACTACTACGCCCCGTACGTGACCTCGCGCTCGACCCACCACGAGGCCTTCGCGACCTCGCTGCAGTACATCGAGGACCGGGGCCTGCTGGAGCGCCTGCCGCAGGAGTGGAAGGACCTGCTCGGTGAGCTCGTCCTCCCGCTGCGCCACCTCGAGAGCGCCGGTCAGCTGATCCTGTGCGGGATGGCCCGCTTCGGGTACGGGTCGACCGTCACCCAGGCCGCGGCGTTCTCCGGATTCGACCGGGTCGGCAACGCCCAGGTCCTCAGCCGCCTGGGGATCGCTCTCGCCGGCGGGACCGCGGACCTGCTCGGCGAGGCCAAGACGCACTGGCTCGAGGACGCACCGCTGCAGGGCCTGCGCCGCCTGGCCGAGCACACGATCGTCGAGAAGGACTGGGGCGTCGCCCTGCTGCAGCTCGACGCCGTCGACCAGCTGCTCTACGACCTGCTCTACCTCCACCTCGACGACGAGGCGGTCACTGGCGGAGCACCCGCGTACTCGCTCTTCTCCCAGCACATGGCCAGCTGGTTCACCGACAACCGCAAGTGGATCGACGCGCTGCACAAGGCCTGGCGCGCCGATGAGGAGCTCGGCGAGACCAACGCCGGCCTCATCGCCCACCACGGCAACCTCGCCATGGACGAGGCGCTCTCGGCGGTCACCCCCTTCGCGGCCCGGATCGACGAGCTGCTGGCCGTCGGTGCCGTGGACCGCGTGACCGCCAAGGCGGCCGAGGTGCGCCAGACGTACGCGGCCGAGCAGGCCTGAGGAAGGAGAGCGACATGAGCGAGTCAACGCAGACCCAGACCTCCCGGGACGTCGGGATGATCCTGCAGGAGTCCGAGGACAACCGCCCGATCATCGAGGCGATCGAGGAGGACAACCCCGAGTGCAGCATCAGCCACACACCGGGCCTCGTGCGGATCACCGCGCCCGGCCGGCTCGTCGTGCTGCAGGAGAGCGTCGAGGAGAAGCTCGGCCGCGAGTGGGAGACCCACGAGTTCCAGATGTCGATCGTCTCCTACTTCGGGAACATCCAGGAGTGGGACGACGACGAGATCGTCATCGCCTGGGACCACTGACCAACTGACCAGAACAACGACGTTCACAGGAGGACGAGATGACTCTCGCACCCGAGCAGAAGAAGACCAAGAAGCCGAAGAAGCTGTCGATGAAGGCCCGCTACGAGGCGCTCACACGCGGCCTCGACTGGGAGCCCAGCTACGTCGACAAGGACGAGATGTTCCCGCACCTGGACTACGAGGGCATCAAGATCCACGACTGGGCGGCCTGGGAGGACCCCTTCCGTCTGACGATCGACGCCTACTGCAAGTACCAGGCCGAGAAGGACAAGCGCCTCTACGCCGTCCTCGACGGCTTCGCCCAGGGCCAGGGCCACCTGAGCCTGACGGACGCGTCCTACCTCAACGCGATGAAGATCTTCCTCCAGGGCGTGACGCCGCTGGAGTACGCCGCGCACCGCCACTTCGCCTACCTCGCGCGGCACTTCGCCGGCCCGGGCCCGCGCTTCGCGGCCCTGTGCCAGTCGATCGACGAGATCCGGCACATGCAGACCGAGATCCACACCCTGAGCAACTACAACAAGCTCTACTCGGGGATGCACAACTGGCCTGAGCACTTCGACCGCGTCTGGTACCTGTCGGTGCCGAAGAGCTTCTTCGACGACGCGATGTCCTGCGGGCCCTTCGAGTTCCTCATCGCGGTCGGGTTCTCCTTCGAGTACCTGCTGACCAACCTGCTCTTCGTGCCCTTCATGTCCGGGTCCTCGTTCAACGGCGACCTGCCGACGATGACCTTCGGCTTCTCGGCGCAGTCGGACGAGTCGCGGCACATGACCCTGGGCCTGGAGGCGATCAAGTTCCTCCTCGAGCAGGACGAGGACAACGTCGAGCTCGTCCAGGGCTGGATCGACAAGTGGTTCTGGCGCTCCTACCGCGTCACCGCGCTCGTCGCCCAGATGCTCGACTACATGCTCCCGCGCAAGGTGATGAGCTGGAAGGAGTCCTTCGAGCTGTACTTCGAGGAGCAGATGCTCGGTGGCCTCTTCGAGGACCTCGCCTTCTACGGCATCAAGCCCCCGCGCCACGTGGAGGACGCGATCCAGGAGAAGGAGCTGCTCTCCCACCAGGTGTACTGGACCCTCTACCAGTTCTCCTTCGCGGCGGGCTTCACCACGACGATGCCCTCCGAGGAGCACCTGAACTGGCTCTCCGAGTCCTACCCGGACACCTTCGACACGTACTTCCGGCCGTTGTGGGACAAGGAGGCGAAGAACCGCGAGAACGGCGGTCGCCACTTCGCCCCCGGTCTGCCCCAGCTGTGCCAGGTCTGCCAGGTCCCGATGCTCTTCACCGAGCCGGGTGACCCCACGACCTTGTGCCAGCGCGAGTCCGAGTTCGAGGGCGAGATCTACCACACCTGCTCCAACGGGTGTCAGTGGATCTTCGAGCGGGAGCCGGAGAAGTACCGCCAGGCGTGGCTGCCCGTGCACCAGATCCTTGCTGGCAACTGCGGTGGCCCGACCGTCCCGGACGTGCTGGAGTGGTACGGCCTGCAGGACGGCGACGCCGGCGAGTACCTCGGCTCGAGGGACCACCAGAACTGGGTGGCGTGGCAGGGCGAGGCCGCTGCCGACACCGCCGCCCCGAGCGAGACGAAGGCAGGTGCCTGACATGACGATCAAGAGCATCGGGGAGTACGACTTCCCCTCCCGGTCCGCGCAGGAGAACTACGGCGACGACCAGTTGGTCAGCGTCTGGTTCCAGGACACCATGTGGTTCGCCTCCCCGGCGATGTTCCGCGCCCCGCGGGAGATGACGTGGGGTGACTTCAAGGCCCAGGTCTTCGTGCCCTTCGCCCAGGAGGACCCGGACTACGACCCGGACGCCCCGCGGACGTGGACCCTGCACGGTTCCCCCTTCGAGCCCGAGGACGGCCAGACCCTGTCCGAGCTCGGCGTCCGCCACAAGGACGTCATCGGCACCCGCGTGGCCGCCTGACCCAGCCCTCCCCCTTCGTCCCGCTCGAGGAGCACCCATGACCAAGTACACGATCACCGTCGAGCCCGTCGGCCGCGAGGTCCAGTGCGACGAGGACCAGACGATCCTCGACGCCTGCCTGCGCGCCGGGGTGTGGTTGCCGCACAGCTGCACCCACGGCACCTGCGCCACCTGCAAGGTCGACAAGCTCGACGGTGAGGTCGACCTGGGTGAGGCGAGCAGCTTCGCCCTCATGGACTTCGAGCGGGACGAGGGGAAGATGCTCACGTGCTGCGCGAAGCCGCGCGAGGACGTGACGCTGGAGGCCGATCTCGACGTCGACGAGGACATGGAGGTCCACCCGGTCCAGGACTTCACCGGGACCGTCGTCGTCCTCGAGGACATCGCCGAGCAGACCAGGCGCCTCGTCGTCGAGCTCGACCGCGAGATCGGCTTCAACGCGGGTCAGTACATGAAGTTCACCGTCCCCGCCGCCGAGGTCGACGGGGCCCCGGTCGAGGAGGTGGACCGGACCTGGTCGATCGCCTCTCCCCCCGACGAGACCACGCGTTTGGAGTTCCACATCCGCAACGTCCCGGGTGGTCGCGGCACCGACGGCTGGGTCTTCGGCGGTCTGGCGAAGGGGGACGAGGTGCGCCTGTCGGGTCCGTACGGCCGGTTCGTCCTCCGGACGAGCGACGACAAG
Source organism: Janibacter sp. DB-40 (assembly GCF_029510815.1). Lineage (NCBI taxonomy): Bacteria > Bacillati > Actinomycetota > Actinomycetes > Micrococcales > Intrasporangiaceae > Janibacter > Janibacter sp. DB-40. Next base: position 13,970 of record NZ_CP120360.1, read on the forward strand.
CACGCGATCCTCGTCGGTGGCGGGACGGGCGTGGCACCCCTGAAGTCGATGGTCCGCCACGCCCTCGAGGCGGACGGGTACGAGGGCGACCTCACCCTCTATGCCGGTGGACGCACCCGGGCGTGGCTCTACGACGTCGAGGCCTTCCGTGACCTGGCCGAGGAGTACGAGGCGTTCACGTACCGACCCTGTCTCTCCGACGAGACCCCCGAGGAGGTGGCGGCCTCCGGTGACGACCCGGACGCCTACGCCTACGGCATGGTCACCGACGTCATCGAGGCCGACCACCAGCGGTTGATCGGCTGCCGCGGTTACCTCTGTGGCCCGCCACCGATGGTCGACGCTGCCCTGAAGACGCTGATGAGCCGACGGCTCTTCCCCCGCGACATCTTCCGTGAGGACTTCTTCGACGAGTCGGACAAGAACGACTCCGGGCTGAAGAGCCCGCTCATCAAGCGATGACTCACAGGCCGGCGTCGCGGAGCAACCGCGAGATGGTGAACGCCGCGGTGCGCACCGCGACGCCAAGCCGCTCCAGGTCCATGCGCGGCGTGTGGCCCGTGACCGAGACCGCCGCCCGGATGCGCTTGTCCGCCCCGAAGACCGGGGCCGCCACGCAGGAGATGCCGACGTGGGACTCCTCGTGGTCGTAGGAGGTGCCGACGCTGCGGATCGACTGCAGGTCCCGGGCGAGGCCGCCGGGGGTGATGATCGTGCGCGGGGTCATCGCCGGCAGTCCCGCCTGGACGCGCGCGTCGACGACCGAGCGCGGCGAGTAGGCGAGCATCGTCTTGCCCACCCCGGTCGCGTGCGCCGGCAGCCGGCCGCCGATGGTCGAGGAGAGCGGCAGCCCGCCGTGGACGATCGCGATGTACACGACGTCGACCCCGTCGAGGGTCGCGAGGTGGATCTGCCGGTCCGTGGCCCGGTGCAGGTCGTCCATGAGCGGGCGAGCGACGTCGGTGAGCGTGCGCGGCAGCGCCACCTGCGAGCCGAGCTCGAAGAGCCGCACCCCCAGAGCGAGCCGGGAGTCCTCGGTGCGCTGCACGATCCGCTCCTCCTCGAGCTGACCGACGAGGCGATGGACCGTCCCTTTCGCCAGCCCCGTGCGCTCGGCCAGCTCGCTGATCCCGAGTGGTCGCGGCGCACTCTCGAGGGCCGTGAGGACCGCGGTGACCCGCTGGATCACCGAGATCGGCCCCTCGTTTCGTTCACCGGAACGCATTCCTTGATCATGCCCTCCCCCGGGGCGAGAGTGAAGTCCATCACCAAACGGAAGGTGCCCAACGATGAGCACAGCAACGCATGAGCCCCCGATGGGAGCGGTCACCGACGACGCCTGGTGCACCTCGACGCCGCGCCGCGGTGGCGGTGGTGGGCTGCGCTCTGTCGGCACCGCCCTCGACGTCCTCGAGTGCTTCGCCGTCGACTCCACGCTCGGCGTCTCCGACGTCGCCCGGCGCCTCGGCGTCGCGAAGTCCACGGCCCACCGGGTCCTCACGACTCTCGCCGGCCGCGGCTTCGTCGAGCAGGACGCCACCGGCGCCTACCGCCTCGGGCTGCACGTCTACGAGCTCGGCATGCTCTCGCACGCCCGCAACGGGCTGCGGCACGTCGCCCTGCCGGTGATGCGCGCCGTCGCCGAGCGGACCGGCCACACGGTCAACCTCGGCATCCCCGACGGCGCGGACATCGTCTTCGTCGAGCGGATCGAGTCGATGGACGGGGTACGCATCCTCGGGCACAGCGGACGGCGCCAGCCGGCCAACTGCGTGAGCTCGGGTCTGGCCATCGCCGCCTTCAACCCCGGGGTCGAGTTCGCCCGGCGCGAGGCGGGCTTCCCGCCGAAGGCGCGTGGCACGATCCGTCGGGTCGAGGACTGGGACGCCGCCCTGGCCGACGTGCGCCGTACCGGCCACGCCGTGCTGCACTCCGGGTTCTTCACGGATGCCAGCTCCGTGGCCGCCCCGATCCGGGTGCGCGGCCAGGCGGTCGGCTCGATCTCCGTGCTCGGCCCGACCCCGCTCATCGAGCCCGATGTGCGTCGGGTGGTCCCGCTGCTGACCGCGGCCGCCAACCGCATCGCCAAGCAGTACTCCTTCTGACTCGTCGCCCGAACATTCGCAACTGCCTAGGCAGTTGCGCCCAAACACCTGCAACTGCCTGGGCAGTTGCGAGAAGCCGGCTCGTTCCCAGCACGGGAACGACCCATGATTCCGACGAAGGGCAGTCCTAGCGTGACGACCATGGAAACGTCCACGACCACCCGGACCGACGCGGCCCGGGTCCTGCTGCAGGCGTATGCCAGCGGCGTCCCCACCGCTCCCCTCACCGAGCAGTTCGACGGGCTGAGCGTCGAGGACGCCTACGCGATCCAGCTCGAGCAGGTGGCCAGCTGGACCGCCGCGGGCCGCACGGTCATCGGCCACAAGGTCGGCCTGACCTCCGCCGCGATGCAGAAGCAGCTCGGCGTGGACCAACCCGACTTCGGGCACCTCATGGACGACTTCGCCCACCTCGAGCACCAGGCCATCCCGCTCCAGGGGTACCTCCAGCCGCGCATCGAGCCGGAGATCGCCTTCGTCCTGCGCAAGCCCCTCACCGGGCCGGGGGTGACCGTGACCCAGGCGATCGACGCCGTCGACTACGTCCTGCCGGCGCTGGAGATCGTCGACAGCCGGGTTGCGGACTGGAAGATCACGCTCGTCGACACCATCGCCGACAACGCCAGCTCCGGCGGTTTCGTCCTCGGCTCCACACCGACCCGCCTGCAGGACGTCGACCTGCGCCTGACCGGCTGCGTCTTCTCCAGCAACTCCCGCATCGTCGGGACCGGGGCCGGTGGCGCTGTCCTCGGCTCCCCGATCACCAGCCTCGTGTGGCTGGCCAACACGGTCGGTGCCCTCGGCACCACCCTCGAGGCCGGTCACGTCATCCTCCCCGGGTCCGTCACCTCGATGGTCCCGGTCGCCCCGGGCGACGTGCTCACCGCGACCTTCGCCGGTCTCGGCAGCGTCACCGCCCGCTTTGCAGACAAGTGAAAGGTGAACCCATGACGCAGCGCACCCAGGGGACTGCCGCCATCGTCGGGCCGGGCAACATCGGCACCGACCTGATGTTCAAGCTGATGCGACGCTCGAACGTCCTACAACCGCGCTACATGGTCGGGGTAGACCCGTCCAGCGACGGCCTGCGTCGGGCCAAGACCCTCGGTCTCGAGGCCAGCCACGAGGGCGTCGACTGGCTGCTCGCCCAGGACGAGCTGCCCGACGTCGTCTTCGAGTGCACGTCCGCGAAGGCGCACGAGGCAAACGCCCCCAAGTACGCGGAGGCGGGCATCCTCGCCGTCGACCTGACGCCCGCGGCCGTGGGCCCCTACCTCTGCCCGCCGGTCAACCTCGACTTCAACCTCGACGCGCAGAACGTCAACATGATCACCTGCGGCGGGCAGGCGACGACGCCGATCGTCGCCGCGGTCTCCGAGGTCGTCGACGTCCCCTACGCCGAGATCGTCGCGTCGATCTCCAGCAAGTCCGCCGGGCCCGGCACCCGGGCCAACATCGACGAGTTCACCGAGACCACGAGCGAGGCGCTCGAGGTCGTCGGTGGCGCCAAGACCGGCAAGGCGATCATCATCCTCAACCCGGTCGAGCCGCCGCTGATGATGCGCAACACCGTCTTCTGCGCCATCCCGCAGGAGGCCGCCGAGGCCGGACCGCTCCACGACCGCGTCCAGGAGTCGATCGCCGCGATGGTCGCGCGCGTGCAGGAGTACGTGCCCGGCTACCACCTGCGGACCGACCCGCAGTTCGACCACGCCCGCGACCTGTGGAACGGCATGGCCCGGGTCACCGTCCCGATCGAGGTCAAGGGACGCGGGGACTACCTGCCGGAGTACGCCGGCAACCTTGACATCATCACGTCCGCCGCCGCCCGAGTGGGCGACATGATGGTCGCGCACCGCCTGGGGGTCGACTCCGGCTGGGTCGCCTCGGACGCGGCGCAGACCGCCCAGGAGGTTTCCGCATGAGCAACAGCACCAACACCGCCCCCTCGCCCGTGCTCTTCGACGGTGACGTCGACGTGCGGATCACCGACACCACCCTCCGGGACGGCTCGCACGCGCAGTCGCACCAGTTCACCGAGGAGCAGGTCCGTACCACCGTGCGTGCCCTCGACGACGCCGGCGTCCAGGTCATCGAAGTGACCCACGGTGACGGCCTCGGCGGCAGCTCCTTCAACTACGGCTTCTCCGCCGTCGACGAGATGGCCCTGGTCAAGGCGGCCGTCGCCGAGGCGCGGCAGGCCAGGATCGCCGTGCTCATGCTCCCGGGCCTGGGCACCGTCGAGAAGCTGCACGAGGCGCACGAGATGGGGGCCCAGATCGCCCGCATCGCCACGCACAGCACCGAGGCCGACGTCTCGATCCAGCACTTCGGTGCCGCTCGTGACCTCGGCATGGAGACCGTCGGCTTTCTCATGCTCAGCCACATGAACACGCCCGAGGGCCTGGCCAAGCAGGCCCGCATCATGGTCGACGCCGGCTGCCAGTGCGTCTACGTCGTCGACAGCGCCGGCGCCCTCATCCTCGAGGACGTCTCCGACCGCGTCTCGGCGATCGTCGCCGAGATCGGCACGGACGCCCAGGTCGGCTACCACGGGCACCAGAACATGTCCTTCGGCGTGGCCAACTCGGTGCTCGCCTACCGGGCCGGGGCCCGGCAGATCGACGGCTCGCTCCGCGCCCTCGGCGCCGGTGCCGGCAACTCGCCCACCGAGGTCCTCGCGACCGCCTTCGAGCGACTCGACATCAAGACGGGTATTGATCTGGGGACCATCCTCGGTGCGGCCGAGGACGTCGTCACCCCGATCATCCGCCGGATGCCGGTCATGGACCGTTCGTCGATCACCCAGGGCTACGCGGGGGTGTACAGCTCCTTCCTCATCCACGCGGAGCGTGCCGCGGAGCGCTACGGCGTCCCGGCCCACGAGATCCTGACCAAGGTCGGCGAGTACGGCTACGTCGGCGGCCAGGAGGACATGATCATCGACGTGGCCATCGAGCTGCGCGACGCCGGGAAGGTGAGCGCATGAGTGCCTGGACCGTCGAGTCCGTCGCGACCGAACTCCTCGCCTGCGAGGCAGAGCGCCGCGACCGGGTGAAGTTCACCGACGAGTGGCCCGAGCTGGACGTGGCCACCGGCTACGAGATCCAGGACCTCACCCTCCAGCGGCGCCTGGACCGGGGTGAGCACCTCGTCGGCATCAAGCTCGGCCTCACCTCCCGGGCCAAGCAGCAGCGCATGGGGGTGGACACCCCCTTCGTCGCGTGGCTGACCGACGCCATGGTGCTGCCGGCCGGCGACCCGGTCCCCCAGGAGAAGCTGATCCATCCGCGCATCGAGCCGGAGCTCGTCTTCGTCATGGGCGAGCGTCTCGAGGGACCCGGCGTGACCGCCGCCCAGGCGATGGCCGCCGTGGACCAGGTCCTCGGCGGCGCCGAGGTCATCGACAGCCGGTACACGGACTTCAAGTTCGCCGCCGGTGACGTCATCGCCGACAACGCCAGCTCCGGTGCCTACGTCACCGGGCCCGTCTCCCTTCCCCCGAGCGAGCTCGACCTCTCCCTCGAGGCCGTCCTCGTCGAGGTCGACGGAGAGGTCGTGGACTCGGCGACCGGCGCCGCCGTCCAGGGGCACCCGGGCGAGGCGCTCGCGCTCGCGGCCAACGACCTGGCCAAGCGCGGTCACGCCATCGAGGCCGGCTGGGTCGTCCTCACCGGTGGGATGACCGACGCGCAGTTCGCACCCCCCGGCTCATCGGTCTCCTGCCACTTCACCAACCTCGGCTCGGTCCGCATCCACGGGGGCGAGTGACGTGCCGATCGTCCAGGTCACCCTGACCGAGGGCCGCTCGCCGGAAACCATCCGCTCGATGATCTCCGCCCTGACCCGGGCGATGGTCGACACGGGCGTGGCACCCAAGGACAACGTGCGTGTCCTCGTCAACGAGATCCCCACCGAGCACTTCGCTGCCGGTGACACCACCATCGCCGAGCGGCACGCGGGCCGGACGGCCGACAACGAGAAGGAAGACCAGTCGTGAGCACCCAGTTCTTCGGCCACATCATCGACAACGACGAGGTCGAGTCGCTCAACGGCGAGCGCTTCGACGTGTGGAACCCCTGGACGCGTGAGGTCTTCGCCCAGGCCGCGGAGGGGTCCGCCGAGGACGCCGACCGCGCGATCGCCAGCGCCCGCCGTGCCTTCGACGAGGGCCCGTGGCCGCGGATGACCCGCCCCGAGCGGGCTGCGGCGATCCACAAGCTCGCCGACCTCATGGAGGAGCGGGCCGACGAGCTGGCCACCCTCGACGCGACCAACATGGGCAAGCCGTTCGCCCAGGCCAAGCACGACGTCGGTCGCTCGGTGTGGAACTTCCGTTTCTTCGCCGACCACCAGCGCGACCACACCGGTGAGGTCTACCCGATGCCCTCGGGCCACCACACCTACAGCGAGTTCGGCCCCGTCGGCGTCGTCGCCGCCATCTCCCCGTGGAACTTCCCGCTGATGATGGCCTCGTGGAAGATCGCTCCGGCGATCGCCTGGGGCAACACCTGCATCATCAAGCCGAGCGAGGACACCCCCGCCTCGGTGACGCTGCTCGGCCGCCTGGCCGTCGAGGCCGGCTTCCCGCCCGGCGTGCTCAACGTGCTCAACGGCCACGGTGCGCCAGCGGGCTCCTCCCTCACCGAGGACGACCGCGTCGACCGGGTGACCTTCACCGGGTCCTCCACGACCGGCAAGACGGTCATGGCCTCCGCGGCGACGCACCTGGCACCGGTCTCCCTCGAGCTCGGCGGCAAGGGCGCCAACCTCGTCTTCGACGACGCGGACATCGACAACGCCGTGTACTGGGCCGTGGAGGCGATCTTCCGCAACTCCGGGCAGATCTGCCTGGCCGGCTCGCGCCTGTTCGTCCAGTCCGGCGTCTACGACGAGTTCATGAAGCGCTTCGTCGCCGCCGCCGAGGCCCTGCCGATCGGCGACCCCTTCGACCCCGAGACCAGGTTCTCCTCGCTCGCGAGCAAGAAGCACTTCGACAAGGTCTCCTCCTACCTGGAGGACGTCGAGGCGCAGGGCGGGACGATGGTCACCGGTGGCGTGGACGAGGACGGCCGTTGGCTGGTCAGGCCGACGATCCTCACCGATCTGCCGCTGGACTCCAAGCAGTACTGCGAGGAGATCTTCGGCCCGGTCGTGGTCGTCAACCGCTTCGACACCGAGGCGGAGGCCGTGCACCTGGCCAACGACACCCGGTACGGGCTCAACGCCATGCTCTTCACGGAGAACCTCTCCCGTGCCCACAGGGTCTCCTCGAACCTGCGCGCCGGCACGGTCTGGGTCAACTGCTTCTTCATCCGCGACCTGCGCACGCCCTTCGGTGGCGTCGGCGACTCCGGTGTCGGCCGCGAGGGTGGCGACTTCAGCCGCGAGTTCTTCACCGAGCCCAAGGCGATCGTCATGCAGATCGACCGGACGGTGCCCGGGGCCTGACCACCGTTGTCACCGGCCCCGAGAAGCATGTGACGGTCCACCCACCGAAACGGCGATTGGCCGACCCCCCGGGTCGTTATGGCATCGTGAGGTGCTGCTCTTGCTTCCGAGAGCGCGAGTGCCTACGAGGAGTTCCCATGAGTGGACCGAGGGACGGTCGGGGCGGCGACGCCTTCAACGACTTCTTCGGCGACCCGAGCCCGTCCGGACGCATGGGTCCGGCGGCGGAGCGGCCCCCGACGAGCGGCCCCGACGACACCACCCGCATGGGCGTCGGCGGTAGCGAGGACACGCCGACCCAGCCGAGCCCCGCGGCCGAGCCCTCGTACGAGCCGACCATCGCGACGGGCGCCGTCCCGGAGAGCTGGTGGGCCTCCGAGCCCGAGCCGAGCACCGCGGCGTCGGCCTCGACCTGGGACACCACCTCGGCACCAGCGCAGGCGGACCAGCGGCCCCCACGCAAGGGGGTCTCCCTCCTCGGCCTCCTGGCCATGCTCGTGGGTGGCGTCCTCCTGGGCGGCCTGGTCGTCGGTGGCGTCGTCATGGTCCTCGGTGACGACGACCAGCAGCCGGTCGCCCAGCAGACGGTGACCACGACCAGCTCGCCCACGGAGGGCGGCGCGAGCGAGTCCTCGGACGACAGCTCGACCAGCTCCTCCAGCTCCTCCTCCCCCTCCTCGTCATCGTCGAGCACGTCCTCGAGCAGCTCGTCGAGCTCGACCACGGCCGCGCGCACGGGCGAGCCCCCGAGCGGTGTCTCCGAGTGCGCAGGCCCCTCCGGGGGCGTGGCCGCCGGCACCGGTACGGACGTGACCTCCTGCGAGTTCGCCGTCGCGGTGCGCGACGCCTACGTCGCGGGCGGCTCGAACGGGTCCGCCACCCTGCGCGTGACCTCCCCGGTGACCAACAAGGCGTACACCATGAGCTGCTCGGGTGAGGCGGTCACGCGCTGCACCGGCGGCAACAACGCCGTGGTCGTCCTGTACTGACCGTGCTGCGCCACCTCGCCGGGACCCTCACCGTGGGCCTGGCGGTGGCTGCCTGCTCGACCCCGGGTGGAAGCGGTCCGACGTCGACGGCCTCGACGAGCGCCCCGTCCTCGTCGACGACGCCGTCGCCGACGACCTCCTCGACGCCGCCGACCGAGTCGGCCGAGCTGGAGCGCGCGCTCGTCGTCGATCTCGAGGAGGTCATGCGTACCCACGACGGGGCCGAGGTCTCGGTCGCGCTCGCCCCGGTGGGCTCCCCCGGGCGGACCGAGGTCGTCGGCGAGGCCACGCCGCTCGTCGCCTGGTCGACGATCAAGGTCCCGCTCGCCCTGGCGGTGCTGCGCTCCGGCCACGCGGCCCCGGCGGACACCACGGCGGCGCTGACGGCCTCGGACAACGCGGCCGCCCAGCGCCTGTGGGAGAGCCTGGGGTCCGGTGCGAGCGCCTCCGACGCCGTCGAGAGCGAGCTGCGGCGGGGCGGGGACACCCGCACCGAGGTCCCGCCCGAGGTGACCGTCCCCGGCTACTCCGCCTTCGGCCAGTCGACGTGGCGCCTGGCCGACCAGGCCTCGTTCACCGCCGCACTCCCCTGCCTGCGCGGGGCGTCCCCGGTCACCGAGGCGATGGGCCGGGTCATCGGTGGGCACAGATGGGGCCTCGGCGGGATCGACGGTGCCCGTCTCAAGGGCGGTTGGGGCCCGACCCCCGAGGGTTACGTCGTCCGGCAGCTCGGCATCGTCCCCGGGGCGAAGGGGGGAACCGCTGCGGCGCTGCAGGTGCGCACCGATAGCCATGCCCGGGGCACGGCGATCATGGACGCGGTGGCCGCGGTGATCGAGCAGCACCGGGGGGATCTGCCGACCGGGTCGTGTGCCTGAGGTCGCTGGTCGCTGCGGCGCTGTCAGGAGCGCCGCTCAGAGCGCCTGACGGTGCGGCTCGCGTACCGGGAGTCGCCAACCCACGGGTTCTGCGGTCAGAACGGCCGCCACGGGCCCCTCAGATGCGTCCCCGGGGGCCTCGGGGAGGTAGGATCGGGGGGTTGAGGCCGCGGCGCCGCCCCAGTGGGGTCAGCCCGCGGCGATCCGTGCACGCACTCGAGGAGCACCGTGGCAGACGAGCAGTCGCCGTCCGAGATCCAGCCGACGACACCCGACCCCGGTGGACCCGAGTACGACGCGAGTGCCATCACGGTGCTCGAGGGGCTGGAGGCCGTGCGCAAGCGGCCCGGCATGTACATCGGATCCACCGGTGAGCGCGGTCTGCACCACCTCGTGTGGGAGATCGTCGACAACGCCGTGGACGAGGCGATGGCCGGCCACGCCGACACCATCGACGTCACCCTCATGGAGGACGGCGCGATCCGGGTCAAGGACAACGGTCGCGGGATCCCCACCGACATCCACGAGGCCGAGGGCGTCTCCGCGGTCGAGCTCGTCCTGACCCAGCTGCACGCGGGCGGCAAGTTCGGTGGTGGCGGGTACAAGGTCTCCGGTGGACTGCACGGCGTCGGCTCCTCCGTCGTCAACGCCCTCTCCACCCGCATGGACGTGGCCGTGCGCCAGAAGGGCCACGCCCACCGGATGTCCTTCGAGCACGGGGTGCCGACCGGCCCCCTTCGCCAGGAGGAGGAGACCGACGCCTCCGGCACGACGATCACCTACTGGCCCAACGACCAGATCTTCGAGTCCGTCGACCACGACTTCGAGACGATCCGCGCCCGCTTCCAGCAGATGGCCTTCCTCAACAAGGGTCTGACGATCAACCTCGTCGACGAGCGCATCGAGGAGCCCACGGAGGAGGAGCAGGCCGAGGACCTCGACCGCGTCGACGACGACATCACCGAGGTCGTCGACTCGGAGGAGGCCACGGCGGCGCCGAAGAAGGCCCGCAAGGTCTCCTACCGCTACGACAACGGCCTCGTCGACTACGTCAACCACCTCGTCGGCTCGAAGAAGTCCGAGCCGATCACCAACGAGGTGATCGCGATGGAGAACGAGGACAGCGAGCGTGAGCTCTCCCTCGAGATCGCCATGCAGTGGACGACCGCGTACAGCGAGTCGGTCCACACCTACGCCAACGCGATCAACACCCACGAGGGCGGTACCCACGAGGAGGGCTTCCGCTCCGCCCTGACCAAGATGGTCAACGACTTCGCCCGGCGGCAGAACATGCTCAAGGACAAGGACGACAACCTCACCGGTGACGACATCCGCGAGGGGCTGACCGCGGTCATCTCGGTCAAGCTCGGCGAGCCGCAGTTCGAGGGGCAGACCAAGACCAAGCTCGGCAACTCCGAGGTCAAGGGCTTCGTCCAACGGGCGATGACCGACGAGTTCGGCCACTGGCTCGAGACCCACCCCAACGAGGGCAAGGACATCGTCCGCAAGGCGATCCAGGCCTCCGCCGCGCGGATGGCCGCCCGCAAGGCCCGCGAGGCGACCCGCCGCAAGGGGCTGCTCGAGTCCGGCGGCCTGCCGGGCAAGCTCTCCGACTGCCAGACCAAGGACCCGACGGTCTCCGAGGTCTTCATCGTCGAGGGTGACTCCGCCGGCGGCTCGGCCAAGGCCGGTCGCAACCCGGAGAACCAAGCGATCCTGCCGATCCGCGGCAAGATCCTCAACGTCGAGAAGGCCCGGATCGACAAGATCCTCGCCAACCAGGAGGTCCAGGCGCTGATCTCGGCCTTCGGGACGGGCATCGGCGAGGACTTCGACATCACCAAGGCGCGCTACCACAAGATCGTGCTCATGGCCGATGCCGACGTCGACGGCATGCACATCCGCACCCTGCTGCTGACGCTGCTCTTCCGCTTCATGAAGCCGATGATCGAGGCCGGCTACGTCTACCTCGCCCAGCCGCCGCTGTACCGCCTCAAGTGGTCCAACCACGACCACGGCTTCGCCTTCACCGACCGCGAGCGCGACGCGATGATCGCCGAGGGCCAGGCGAAGGGGTGGCGCCTGCCCAAGGAGAACTCCGTCCAGCGCTACAAGGGCCTCGGCGAGATGAACTACCAGGAGCTGTGGGAGACCACGATGGACCCCGAGTCCCGGGTGCTCCTGCAGGTCACCCTCGACGACGCGGCCGCGGCCGACGAGATCTTCTCCGTCCTCATGGGCGAGGACGTGGAGTCCCGGCGCAGCTTCATCCAGAAGAACGCCCGCGACGTGCGCTTCCTCGACATCTGATCCGCCCGCGCGCCACCACCCAGCCTTCGCCCCCCTTCGGCAACGACCCCGAGGTGACCTGACCACATGACCGACATCCCCACCACCGACGAGCGGCACGACCGCACCGAACCGATCGACCTCAACGCGGAGATGCAGCGCAGCTACATCGAGTACGCGATGAGCGTCATCGTCTCCCGTGCGCTGCCGGACGTGCGCGACGGCCTCAAGCCCGTGCACCGCCGGATCGTCTACGCCATGTACGACGGCGGCTACCGCCCCGACCGCGGCTACAACAAGTGCTCGCGCGTCGTCGGTGACGTCATGGGCCAGTACCACCCGCACGGCGACACCGCCATCTACGACGCGATGGTCCGCCTCGTGCAGCCGTGGTCGATGCGCTACCCCCTCATCGACGGGCAGGGCAACTTCGGCTCCGCCGGCAACGACGGGGCCGCCGCCCCCCGGTACACCGAGTGCAAGATGGCGCCGCTGTCGCTGGAGCTGGTGCGCGACATCGACCAGGAGACGGTCGACTTCGTCCCCAACTACGACGGCAAGACGATGCAGCCGGACGTGCTGCCGGCCCGCTTCCCCAACCTGCTGGCCAACGGCTCCGCCGGTATCGCCGTCGGCATGGCCACCCAGATCCCGCCGCACAACCTGCGTGAGGTCGCCGAGGCCGCCCACTGGATGCTCGACCACCACGAGAGCACCCGCGAGGAGGCCCTCGAGGCGATCACGGGGATCATCAAGGGACCGGACTTCCCCAGCGGCGCGCTGATCATGGGCACGCGCGGCATCGAGGACGCCTACCGCACCGGCCGCGGCTCGATCATCATGCGCGCGGTCGTCGAGGTCGAGGAGATCCAGGGCCGCACCTGCCTCGTGGTCACCGAGCTGCCCTACCAGGTCAACCCGGACACGCTCGCGCAGAAGATCGCGGAGATGACCAAGGAGGGCCGCCTCTCCGGCATCGCCGACATCCGCGACGAGACCTCCGGTCGCACCGGCCAGCGCCTGGTCATCGTGCTCAAGCGCGACGCCGTGGCCAAGGTCGTGCTCAACAACCTCTACAAGCACACCCAGCTGCAGACCACCTTCGGTGCCAACATGCTGGCCCTGGTCGACGGCGTGCCGCGCACCCTGCCGGTCTCCGCCTTCATCCGGCACTGGGTCGAGCACCAGATCGACGTCATCGTCCGACGCACCGAGTACCGGCTGCGCAAGGACGAGGCCGCGATCCACATCCTGCGCGGCTACCTCAAGGCCCTCGACATGCTCGACGAGGTCATCGCGCTGATCCGCCGCTCGCCGACGGTCGAGGAGGCCCGCGAGGGCCTGATCCAGCTCCTCGACATCGACGAGGTGCAGGCCCGGGCGATCCTCGACCTCCAGCTGCGCCGACTGGCCGCGCTGGAGCGGCAGAAGATCATCGACGAGCACGACGAGATCGAAGCCCGGATCATCGACTACAAGGACATCCTCGCCAAGCCCGAGCGGCAGCGCCAGATCGTGCGGGACGAGCTGACCGAGATCGTCGACCGCTACGGCGACGACCGTCGCAGCCGGATCCTTCCCTACGACGGTGACGTCGCCATGGAGGACCTCATCCCCGAGGAGGACGTCGTCGTCACGATCACCCGCGGCGGCTACGCCAAGCGCACGCGGGTGGACGAGTACCGGGCCCAGAAGCGCGGCGGGAAGGGGGTGCGCGGCGCCACCCTGCGGGGCGAGGACGTCGTGCGCAACTTCTTCACCACGACCTCCCACCACTGGCTGCTCTTCTTCACCAACATGGGCCGGGTCTACCGGATCAAGGCCTACGAGCTCCCCGAGGCGGCGCGTGAGGGCAGGGGCCAGCACGTGGCCAACCTGCTCGCCTTCCAGCCGGAGGAGCAGATCGCGGCCGTCTACGCGATCAAGGACTACGAGGTCGCGCCGTACCTCGTGCTCGCGACCAAGAACGGCCTGGTGAAGAAGACCCGGCTGAGCGAGTACGACTCGCCCCGCACCGGCGGGCTGATCGCGATCAAGCTGCGCGAGGGCGACGAGCTCATCGGCGCCGGTCTGGTCCACGCGGAGGACGACCTGCTGCTCGTCTCGCGCAATGCCAAGTCGGCACGCTTCAACGCCACGGACGAGGCGCTCCGGCCCATGGGCCGCTCGACGAGCGGTGTGAAGGGAATGCAGTTCATCGGCGATGACTCGTTGCTCGCCCTCAACGTCATCCCCGACGGCAGCGACCCGGACGTCTTCGTCGTCTTCGAGAACGGCGTCGCCAAGCGCACCGCGGCCTCCGAGTGGACTGTCAAGAATCGTGGCATCCAGGGCGTGACGGCTGCCAACTCCGGCAAGGGCGGCCAGCTCGTCGGTGCCCTCGTCGTCGACGAGCTCGACGAGGTCATGGTCGTGATGGAGAAGGGCAACATCGTCCGCTCCGCCGTCACCGAGATCAACCGCACCAGCCGCAACACGCAGGGCGTGAACTTCGCCAAGCCCCGCAAGGGCGACGCGATCGTCGCGGTCGCCCGGAATGTCGACCGTGGCGAAGACACGGAGATCGAGGACGGGGAGGTAGCGTCGGACCCTGACGCGAAGTCCGTCGAGAGCGACTCGGCGGATACCGGCCAGCAGGGGGACGCCCCCGGAGGTGACGACGAGTGACTTCACCAGGAGACACCACGACGATGCGGACGTCGCCCGGCTCTGCGAACCGACCCCAGGGTGGCCCCGCCGCCTCCCGGCCCGCGCCCCGGGGCGGTCGACGGGTGCGGCTCATGGTCTCCCGGGTCGACCCCTTCTCGGTCATGAAGGTCGGCTTCCTGGTCTCCGTGGCCATGGGCATCGCCTTCGTGGTGATGACGGCGGTCCTGTGGATGCTCATGGGTGCCATGGGCGTCTTCGACACGGTCAACGAGCTCGCCGGGCAGATCCTCGGCGAGGGCTCGGGCACGGAGTTCGACATCATGGACTTCGTCGGCTTCGGCCGGGTCCTGTCGCTGTCGATCATCGTCGCCGTCATCGACGTCGTGCTCATGACGGCGATCGTGACGCTCGGGGCCTTCCTCTACAACATCGTGGCGAGCCTCGTCGGCGGCATCCACCTGACCCTGACCGACGACTGACCGGCTCGGGACGCCGTTTTGGAATCGGCGTCCGGAGTGAGGTACTGTCGGGCGTCGCACCACGGTGCACGCGGGCCTATAGCTCAGCTCGGTTAGAGCGCTTCCCTGATAAGGAAGAGGTCCCTGGTTCAAGTCCAGGTAGGCCCACCACGGGCGGCGAAGGAGAGATCATGAAGAAGGTTCTCGCCCTCGCCGCCGCTGCCGCAGCCGGGGCGGTGTACGCCCGGCGCAAGGTCGAGCAGCAGCGGTCCGAGAAGGATCTGCACGCCGCGACGTCCCGGATGAGGACTCCCGCCGCGGCGAGCGGTGGAGCATGGGCGGCCGCGACGGAGCGCCCGACCTGATCCACCAGCCCTCGGGGGCGTGGCGCAATTGGTAGCGCACCTGCTTTGCAAGCAGGGGGTTGTCGGTTCGAGTCCGATCGCCTCCACCGAGTAGGACGAAGGCGGTGCCCGGAGGTGCTCACACCTCAGGGCACCGCCTTCGTCGTCCCTGCCCCGCGTTCCGCCCTGCGCACCGGGTGCCCACCCCGCGCGGCGGTCGGCCTACGTTGGCGAGAAAGACACGAGCCAGGAGGCCCCCATGAGCACTGTCGAGACCACCACCAACCCCGAGGTCGCCGAGACGATCGACGTCAACGGCATCGCGACGAACTACCACGACGTGGGCGAGGGCGACCCCGTCCTGCTGATCCACGGCTCCGGCCCCGGCGTGAGCGCCTACGCGAACTGGCGCGTGGTCCTGCCCGAGCTGTCGCGCACCCATCGCGTCATCGCGCCGGACGTCCTCGGCTTCGGCTACACCGAGCGTCCGGAGGGCGTCACCTACGACATGGCGACGTGGACCGAGCACCTCGTCGGCCTCATGGACGCCCTGGGCATCGAGAAGGCCGCGGTCGTGGGCAACAGCTTCGGCGGCGCACTCGCGCTCAACGTCGCGGCACACCACCCGGAGCGGGTGAGCAGGCTCGTCCTCATGGGCGCGGTGGGCGTGCCCTTCGAGATCACCGAGGGCCTGGACAAGGTGTGGGGCTTCGAGCCCTCCCTGGAGAACATGGTCGACCTCATGGACGTCTTCGCCTACGACCGCTCGCTCCTGACCGAGGACCTGGCCCGGCTCCGGCTCGAGGCCGCCACCCGCCCGGGCGTGCACGAGGCCTACAGCTCGATGTTCCCGGCGCCGCGGCAGAACTCGGTCGAGGCGATGACGATCCCCGACCAGGACATCCGCGCCATCACGCAGCCGACGCTGATCATCCACGGCCGCGACGACGAGGTCATCCCGCTGAGCAACTCCATGCGCCTCCACGAGCTCATCGAGCAGTCCCAGTTGCACGTCTTCGGCCAGTGCGGTCACTGGGTGCAGATCGAGCACACCAAGGACTTCACCCAGCTCGTCGAGGCCTTCCTGGCCTGACGAGACGCAGGTGGACGGCGGCCCTCAGGCCACCGGACGGTGCCCTCACGGCACGGGCCGGTGCTTCCTGGGCAGCTTGGCCACGACCGTCTCGTAGGAGTCCTCGACCGCCTCGAGCAGCTCGTCGAGCGGGATGGCTCCGCCGATGGTCAGCGTGTTCCAACCGCTGCGGCCGATGTAGGCCATGACCGCGGCATCGTGCGGGTAGCGGGCGAGCCACTCGTCGGCCTCCTCCCGGGTGGCGCCGGCCTTGACACCGACGGACCGGGCGCCGAGGAAGGCGAAGATCCTGCCCTTCGCCGCGGGCCCGACCTTCGCGACGAGGTCGCCCTCCCACGGCTCGTCCGGCCACGCTCCCGGGAGGGAGAGGGCGTGGTCACGGATGGTGTCGGCGGCGGCCACCTGCCCAGCGTGGCACAGCGAAGGGGGCCGGCCCGCTGGTGCGGACCGGCCCCCTTCGAGGCTCGCGCCCGGGAGGCGCTCACACCTCAGGACACCGCCTTCGCGTGGTGCTGGTGGTGACGCTCAGAGCTTGTCGTCGCGGTCGACCGGGAGGTCGCCGTCGAGGTGCTCCGGCGCCAGGTCGGCGTGGTCCGTGGCGTCCGTGGTGGACGGGACGGACGAGTCGTTGTCCGCCCAGTCCTGGGCCGAGGTCCACGCGTCGGTGCCCTCGGCCGAGGTGGCCTGCGGGCCCGGGTCGAGAGCGGGGTCGAGCGCCGGGTCGACCGGGGCGGTGTCGGCGGCCTCGGCCGCCGGTGCCACGCCGGTGGCCGCGATGCCGCCCGTGACGGACGAGTCGCGGCCGGTGGTCGGCGCCTTGTAGGGGTCACCGGTCGGGACGGCCCACGGGTCCTTCTTCGGGGCCAGCTTCGTCCTGGCGGCGACGGCAGCGACGCCGCCGGCGATGAGGGCCAGCAGGAACAGCTTGCGCTTGCGGCCCTTCTTCTCGGGCTTGCTGCTCTTGCCCTTGGCGGCGTCGAGGGCGGCACCGGTGTCGCGCTCGTCGCGCAGCGCCGCCATGACCTCGGGACCACGCACGACGGCCTCGTCGGCGGCCTTGCGACCTGCGGCGAGCCCGGCGGCCGCGAGGCTGCCCGCGGTCCCGACGAGCCGGTCGCGGGCGTCCGCGATGTCCTCGCCTGCGTGCTCCGTGGCCTTGCCGGCCTTCTTCTTGCGCTTCTTCAGGTCCTTCGCGGCGGCCTTGCGACGCTTGCCCGCGTTCTTCTTGGCGTCCTTCTTGGCCTGCTCGGCCTCCGCGCGCAGCTCCTCGGCACGGGCAGTGGCGTTCGCGCGTGCGGCGGCCGCCTGCTCGGCGGCCGCTTCCCTCAGCTCGTGGGCGCGCTCGCTGCCGTGCTCGGTCTGCTCTGCGACCTTGTCGATGATCTCGTGGACCTTGACCGCAGCGGTCTCGGCGGTCTCATGGGCGCGTACGCGCCCGTCCTCGACCCTGTTGTTCGTCTGGAACACCATTCCTCCTGCGCGATTGGCTACTACCCCCATCCTGCACCGGATCCACCGTCAGCGAAACCGAGAGCCGTCCAGGGGCCCGCCGCGTCCGCGTGTCGGACGGGCTGACTACCATGACTACCCATGAAGGCGATCCTGCACACGAACCACGGCGACATCTCCATCGAGCTGTTCCCCAACCAGGCCCCCAAGACGGTCGACAACTTCGCCGGTCTCGCCACCGGTGAGAAGGAGTACACCGACGACGCGGGCCGCTCCAACCCCACGAAGTTCTACGACGGTCTCGGTTTCCACCGGGTCATCCCCGGCTTCATGATCCAGGGCGGGTGCCCGCTGGGGCAGGGCACCGGTGGCCCCGGCTACTCCTTCGACGACGAGATCCACCCCGACCTGACCTTCTCCAAGCCGTACCTGCTCGCCATGGCCAACGCCGGCAAGCGGATGGGCAAGGGCACCAACGGGTCGCAGTTCTTCGTCACCGTCGGGGAGACCCCGTGGCTGAACGGCAAGCACACGATCTTCGGCGAGGTCTCCGACGGCCCGAGCCGCGAGGTGGTCGACGCGATCGCCGCCGTCCCGACCGGTGCGATGGACAAGCCGGCCGAGCCGGTCACCATCGACTCCGTCGAGATCATCCGGGACTGATCCCGTGACCCAGCCGCCCCAGGGCTGGGGAGGAGCCACCGGACCGCGTGACGGTGCCGGTGGCTCCGACGTTCCGGTCTGCCCCCGGCACCCGGACCGGGTCTCCTACATCCGCTGCCAGCGCTGCCGCCGGCCGGCCTGCCCGGAGTGCCAGCGCAGCGCCGCGGTGGGCGTCCAGTGCGTGGACTGCCTCCGGGAGCAGGCGAAGGGGGAACGCCGCCCGGTCACCGTCCTCGGCGGGCGTGCCGGGGCCGACAAGCCGTACCTGACCATGACGATCATCGCGATCTGCGTGCTCGTGTGGATCGGTGAGCAGATCTCCCCGCAGGTGTTCCAGGCGGTCGCTTTCGCGCCGGTGCTCGGCGCGATCGAGCCGTGGCGGTTCATCACCTCGGCGTTCGCCCACAGCCCGAACCAGATCATGCACATCGGCTTCAACATGTTCGCCCTGTGGATCGTCGGCAGCTACCTCGAGCAGATGATGGGCTGGGCGCGCTACCTCGCGATCTACCTCGTGACGGCCGTCGCCGGGACGGTGGCCTGGCTGCTCTTCCAGCCGGTCGCGTGGGGCGTGCCGGGCTCCAACACCCCGCTCGTGGGTGCCTCGGGGGCCGTCTTCGGCCTCTTCGCCGCGGTCATCGTGCTCAACCGGCACCTCGGCCGCGACAGCTCGAGCATGGTCGCGATCGTCGGCATCAACGCCGTCATCGGCTTCATCATCCCCAACGTCGCGTGGGAGGCCCACCTCGGCGGTCTCGTGGCCGGTGCCATCGTCGCGCTGGCCCTGACCGTGGCCCGCACCCGGCGCAGCCCGGTCATCGCCTGGGCGGGGATCCTCGGTGTCCTCGCCGTGGTGCTCGCCCTCGCGGTGGCCAAGTACGCGCTCTCCCCGGGGGCACCCATGCTTCTCGGCTGAGCGAGTTACACACGTGTAATTGTCCCCAGCTGGGGACAAGGCTGTGGACAACACGAGTTGTCCACAGGGGTCGGGGGACAACACGGACGAAGGCCCGCACGTCGCACGTGCGGGCCTTCGGGTTGTTGCGAGGAGACCGGCTACTTCCACCTGGTCGTCATGGCGAACCCGGCGAGCACCAGACCGAAGCCGACGCCGAGGTTCCACATCCCCCAGCTGGGGACGGGGTACTGCTGCTTGGTGATGTAGAAGGTCACGACCCACAACCCACCGATGATCATGAGCGAGAGCATCACCGGCACGAACCACGGTGGGTTGCCGACCCGCTGCGCCTTGGCCTTGTGCCGCTGCTTGGCCTCGGCCTCGTCAACGGCTGCGTCCGCCTTGGCACGCTTGCTCGGGTCGCCGGAGCGCGAGAGCCGGCTGGCCTTCGCCTTCCCGGTGGCCGAGGCCTTCTTCGCCGGGGTGTCCTTCGCGTCATCGGCGGACTTCGCCACTGCGTGCTCCTTCGAGGATGTCAGGTTCGTGGCCTAGCGTAGAGGTCTCCACCGGTGCGACCGAGCGAAGGGGGTGGGACACCCGTGGCCGATGACGAGACCTCTGGCGCGCAGGAGACGGGCCCGACCCCGGACGACGGGCCCCCCAGGGGTCCTCGCCCCCGCGTCGGGCGCCTCGGCGCGTGGCTGACCCACCGTCCCACCGGGTGGTCCGCGCTCGTCCCCGTCATCGCGCTGGGTGCCGGGCTGCTCTTCGCGACCTCCAGCGCCACCGCCCGCGGGACCGACCTGCGGGCGGAGAGCGCCGACCTGCCGGGCCTCATCCAGGAGGGCACCCGTGAGAACGAACGGGCCGCGCAGCGGGTCGAGGTCCTGCGCGAGGACATCGAGCGGTTGACGCGCGAGGCGGCGCCCGGGAGCGAGCGGCTGCGCGAGATCGACCGCAGGAGCACCCTCGTGGCCGACGACGCGGGCCTGGTCCCGGCCACGGGCGAGGCAGTGAGCGTCACCCTCGACGACGCCCACCTCGATGCCGACGAGATCCCCACCGGCTTCACCGTCAACGACGTGATCGTCCACCAGCAGGACGTCCAGGGCGTCGTCAACGCGCTGTGGCGCGGTGGTGCCGAGGCGATGCAGATCATGGACCAGCGGGTGATCTCCACCAGTGCGGTGCGCTGCGTCGGCAACACCCTGATCCTCCAGGGCCGTGTCTACTCGCCACCCTTCACCATCACCGCCGTCGGTGACCCCGAGAGGCTGCAGGAGGCGCTCGACGAGGACCCCGCCGTCGACGTCTATCGCCAGTACGTCGACGCCGTCGGTCTCGGCTACGAGGTGACGGTGGACGAGCAGCGCGAGCTGCCCGCCTTCTCGGGCCAGACCGGTCTGGAGCACGCCCGGGCCATGCCCGACGAGCGGTGAGGTCCATACTGGCCGGGTGAGCCAGATCCTCGTCGTCGACAACTACGACAGCTTCGTCTTCACCATCGTCGGGTACCTGCAGCAGCTCGGTGCCGAGACGACGGTGGTGCGCAACGACGCCATCTCCCCCGGGGACGCGGCGGACTTCGACGGGGTCCTCGTCTCGCCGGGGCCCGGCACACCGGAGGGCGCCGGCGTCTCCATGGCGATGATCGAGGCGTGCGCGGAGCGGGCCCAGCCGATGCTGGGTGTCTGCCTGGGGCACCAGGCCCTCGGCGTCGTCCTCGGGGCGCGCGTGGGGCGGGCCCCCGAGCTTCTCCACGGCAAGACCAGCCGCGTCCTCCACGACGAGGACGGCGTGCTCGCCGGTCTCTCCTCCCCCTTCACCGCGACGCGCTACCACTCACTGACGATCGACCCGGCGACGGTCCCCGAGGACCTCGTCCCCAACGGCCACACCGAGTCCGGCGTCATCATGGCCGCCCGGCACCGGAGCCTGCCGCTGCACGGGGTCCAGTTCCACCCCGAGTCGGTCCTGACGGAGGGTGGCCACCGGGTCCTCGCCAACTGGCTGGGGATGACCGGCGACTCCGGGGCGGTCGCGCGCAGTGACGGCATGTCCCCCCTCGTGCGTGACGTCGAGGGCGTCGCCCGGGTCGTCGCGCAGGGCTGACCGGAGCGCTGCGAGCACGCAGTCGGCCCCCGCCGGAGGGCGGGGGCCGAATCCGTGCACCGGTTGTCCCTACGGGCTCGGCGGTGAGCCCGTGCTGCGGGGGAGGACCCCGTGTCGGGCCCGGTGGGTGAGGTCGTGTCCTCACTCGGGCTCGACGTCTCCGATCCGGTGTCCGTCGACGTAGGCTCGGACTCCTCGGTCGTGGAGGTCTCCGACTCGGTCGGTTCGACGGTCTCGGTCGTGGGGGTGCCGTGACGGTCGAGGCGGGCTCCTCGGCGATGACGAAGGTGACCTCGGTGCCCTGCTCGACCTTCCCGGCCGCGGGGTTCTGGGAGAGGATCGTGCCGGGCGCCGACTGGGACTCCTCGGGCTGCTCCCGGACCTCGAGGTTGAGGTCGTAGAGCTCGGAGCGCACCTCCGAGATGTCCTGACCGACGTAGTCCTGCAGCTCGACCTGGCCGCTGGCCACGACGAGGTCGACGGTCTCCCCCTTCTCCACCGTCTCCGACACCGACGGGGAGACCGAGATGACCTCGTCGGGGCCCTGCGCGGCAGAGTCCTCCTCGGAGACGTCGCCGACCTGCAGACCCACCCCCTCGAGGGCCTCCGTGGCCTCGGACCTGGTCATCCCGACGACATTGGGGACACTCACGTCCTCGGGGCCGGCGGAGACGGTGAGGGTGACCTCGTCACCCTCACGCGCGGTCGTGCCCTCCTGCGGGTCCTGGTCGATGACCTGGCCCACGGACTCGTCGCTGGGCTCGCTGACGGAGTCCACCTCGAGTCCCAGGTCGGTCAGCTCGGCGGTGGCCGCCTCCTCGTTGGTGCCGACGACCCCGGGCACGGTGACTTCGGGTGCACCCCTGCTGGCGTCCCAGGCGAACCAGCCGAGGAGGAGCAGCGGGATCAGCAGCAGCGCGGCGAAGAGCCAGCCGAGACGGGAGCCCCGCCGGCGCTCGGTCGTCGCCGGGATGGACGCGGTGTCGGGGTCGCTGCGCGGTGCCGTCGTCGCGCCGGCCCGCGGAGCGGCTGCGACGGCCGGCAGGGTCGCGGTGGCCGCCTCGAGCCGGGAGGTCGCCACCGGGCTGACCGGTCGTCCGTGGGCGAAGGCCTCCAGGTCCTCGGCCATCGCCTTGGCGTCGGGGTAGCGGTCGTCCCGGTCCTTGGTCAGCGCGTGGACGACCACGGCATCCAGGTCGGAGGGGACGTCGGGGTTCACCGACGACGGGAAGGGAATCTCCGAGTTGACGTGCTGGTAGGTCAGCGAGATGGGCTCGCCCGTGTACGGGGTGCGCCCGGTCAGGAGCTCGAAGAGCAGGCAGCCGGTGGAGTAGACGTCACTGCGCTTGTCGACCGTCTCGCCGCGGGCCTGCTCGGGGGAGATGTACTGCGCGGTGCCGATGACGGCCTGGGTCTGCGTCATCGTCGCCTGGGTGTCGGCGATGGCCCGGGCGATGCCGAAGTCCATGACCTTCACGTCGCCGGCGTGGGTGACCATGACGTTGCCGGGCTTGATGTCGCGGTGGACGATCCCCATGTCGTGGCTGTAGTCGAGGGCCTCGAGGACGTGCTGGACGATCCGCGCGGCCTCGTACGGATCCAGCGTCCCCGACTCGGTGTCGTTGAGCATCTCCCGCAGGGTGAGGCCGTCGACGTACTCCATGACGATGTAGGGGATGTCCAGCTCTGCGCCGCCCGTCTCGCGCAGGTGCTCCTCGCCGGAGTCGTAGACCGCCACGATCGAGCGGTGGTTGAGGCCGGCGACGGACTGTGCCTCCCGCCGGAAGCGTGCGAGGAAGGCCGCGTCCCGGGCGTGGTCGGTCCGCAGGATCTTGATCGCGACGGGGCGCCCCAGTCGTGCGTCGTGTCCGAGGTGGACCTCGGCCATGCCGCCACGACCGATGAGCTCCCCGACCTCGTAGCGTCCGCCGAGCAGGCGGGGTGCCGACGTGCTCATGCTGTCTCCCGGGTGCAGATGGCTGGCGGGGTGGTCGTCGTGCTCACTGGAGAGCCGCCTTCATCACGGCGCTGCTGATCGGTCCGGCCACGGCCCCGCCGGAGGCCTCGCTGCCGGCCCGTCCGCCCTCCTCGACGACGACCGCGACGGCGATCTCGGGGTTGTCCGACGGCGCGAAACCGGTGAACCACGCGTGCGGCGAGGCGTCGGGGGCGTGCTCGGCGGTCCCGGTCTTGCCGGCGACGCTGACCCCGGGCACCGCTGCCTGGGTGCCCGTGCCGTTCGAGACGACGAGCTCCATCATCTCGGTGAGCTCGTCGGACGTGGAGGAGCCCATGGCCTCGGAGAGCTGCTCCGGGTTCGTCTCGTCGATCGTCGACAGGTCGGACCCGAGGACCGACTGGATCATGTAGGGCCTCATGACGTCCCCGTCGTTCGCGACGGCTGCACTGACCATGGCCACCTGCAGCGGCGTCACGCGCACCTCGTACTGACCGATCCCGACCTGTGCCTCCTGCGCGGGGCTGAGGTCCTCCGGGATCGTGGAGGGGGCGACGTCCATCGGGACCTCGAGGTCGTCACCGAAGCCGAACTGGTTCGCCTGCTCGCGGATCTTCTCCCCGCCCAGCTCCATGCCGAGCCAGCCGAAGGCGGTGTTGCACGAGTCCTGCATCGCGATGTCGAAGTCGACCTCGTCGCCGGGGCCGCAGGCCAGGCCACCGTGGTTGGGCAGACCGACGTCGGTCTGCGGCAGGTCGAGGTTCGCCGGCCCGGGGAGCGTCGAGTCCGCGTCCCACTCGCCGTCCTCGAGGGCGGCTGCGGCGGTGATGATCTTGAAGACCGAGCCCGGGGGGTAGAGGTTCCCGCCGATGGTCCGGTTGACGAGGGGGTTGCCCGGGGCGGAGGTGAGCCTCTCCCAGGTCTCCTTCTCGACGTTCGGGTCGTGGCTGACCAGCCCGTTGGGGTTGTAGTCGGGGTGCGAGACCATCGCGAGGATCGCCCCGGTGCGCGGGTCGAGGGCGATGACCGCGCCGCGCTGGTCCCCGAGCGCCTCCTCGGCGGCGCGCTGCACCTCGGGTCGGATCGTCAGCTCGAGGCTGGCGCCCTTGGGCGTGCGGCCGGCGATGGTGCCCGTGATCCGGTCGTAGAAGAGCTTGTCGTCGCGCCCCGAGAGCAGCCCGTCGGCCGCCCCCTCGACACCGCCGCCGGGGCCGTAGGTGAAGGAGTAGTAGCCGGTGACGTGGCTGTAGAGCTCGGGCTGGGTGTAGACGCGCTGCCACTGGAGGTCGTCCTGTGACGGCTCGGACGTCGCGATCGGCTGCCCACCGAGGAGGATCTGCCCGCGCTCGCGGGCGTAGTTCTCCAGCTGGGTGCGGCGGTTGCCGTCGGCGTTGTTGATGTCCTGGGCGCCCAGCACCTGGATCCAGGTGCTGGAGGCCAGGATCGCCACGAACATCGCGGCGACGAGCATCGACAGGCGGCGGATCGGTTGGTTCATCGCGTCTTCACCACCTGGGTGGGCGCGTCCATCGAGGCCGGGTCGAACTCCGGCTCGGGACGGCGTGCGTGGTCGCTGATGCGCAGCAGGATGGCGACGAGGGTCCAGTTGGTCAGCAGCGAGGACCCGCCGTAGGCGACGAAGGGGAGGGTCAGGCCGGTCAGCGGGATGACCCGGGTGACGCCCCCGATGACGACGAAGATCTGGATCGCTAGGACGAAGGTCAGGCCGGTGGCGAGCAGCTTGCCGAAGCCGTCACGCAGGCCGATGGCCGAGCGCAGCCCGCGCTCGATGAGCAGGGCGTAGAGCAGGATGATGGCGAAGACGCCGATCAGGCCGAGCTCCTCGGCGAGGCTGGTGAAGATGAAGTCCGACTCAGGCAGCGGCGTCATCCAGGGACGGCCGCGCCCCAGGCCGGTGCCGGAGATCCCGCCCGCGGCCATGCCCATGATTCCCGTGGCCAGCTGACCGCACTGCTCGGCGCCCTCCTGCGAGAAGGTGTCGGTCCAGCACAGGATGCGGGTCTGGATGTGGCTGGCGAACTGGTACGCGATGAAGGCACCGATCGCCGCGAAGCCGAGCCCGAGCACGATCCAGGAGATCCGCTCCGTCGCCACGTAGAGCATGGCGACGAAGAGGCCGAAGAGCAGCAGCGTCGTGCCGAAGTCGTTCTCGAGCACGAGCACGAGTGCCGCCACGACGCAGGCGATGAGCAGCGGCCCGAGGTCGCGGGCGCGGGGGAAGGAGAGGCCCATGAACTTGCGGCCCGCCAGGGCGAGCATGTCGCGGGTCTGCACGAGGTACCCGGCGAAGAAGATCGCCAGCAGGATCTTCGCGACCTCGGCCGGCTGGAAGGTGAAGATCCCGAGCTTGATCCAGATGCGGGCGCCGTACACGGTGTGACCGAGCGGGGTCAGCGGCATCGCGATGAAGACGAGCGCGAGGAGTCCCGACGTGTAGGTCAGTCCGCGCAGCGTCCGGTGGTCGCGCAGTGTGACGAGCACGACCAGCGCGATGGCGACGCCGAGACCGGTCCACAGCACCTGCCGTGAGGCCAGGCCGGAGGTGAAGTCCTCGCCCGCGGCGAGGTCGAGGCGGTGGATCATCACCAGGCCGATGCCGTTGAGCAGCGTGACGACGGGCAGGATGATGGGGTCGGCGAAGCTGGCCCGCCAGCGGAGCACGAGGTGCACCCCGAGCGCGATCAGGCCGAGGACTCCGGCGTGGCCGAGGAGGTCGGGCGGGATCTCGCCGTCCTGGGCCACGGTGACGTTCACGTAGGCGAGGACGACGACACCGAGCGCCAGTGCGGTGAGCAGCAGCTCGATGTTGCGGCCCCGGGCCGGGGTGATGGTCGTGATCGCTCGACTCATCCGCCGCACGACTCCCCCGAGGCCCGCAGGTCGCTGCACTTCTGCGCGGCGACCCGCAGGCTGTCCAGTCGCTGCTCGGCCTCGCTGCGGGAGCTGACCGAGATGGTCTCCTCGACCTCGCTGCGGTAGAAGGAGGGCAGCTCGTGCATCTCGATGTCGGTCTGCTCGACGACGGAGTGCAGCGAGATCGGCCCGAGGTCCTGCGCGACGCCGCGGTAGAGCGTGACGTTGTCGTCCTGGACGCCGACGAAGTACTGGGTCTGGGTCCAGGCGTACCCGGCGTAGGCGACGGCCCCGAGGAGGAGCACCGCGATGCCCGCCGCGAGGAGGCGACGCACCCACCGACGGCCGGAGCCGCCCTGCTCGTCCAGCTCCACCGCCTCGTCGTCGTCGGCGCGGGTCAGGGCCGCGGCCCGGGAGGCGGGCGAGTCCTGGGCGCGCCTGCCGGGACTGCGCAGGGCGGCCGAGCCCACGACCTGCGGCTGGGTGGAGGGGGCGCTCGTGACGTCGACGACGTCCGCGACGATGACGGTGACGTTGTCGGGGGCGCCAGCACGCAGGGCGAGGGAGACGAGGTCGTCCGCGGCCTGGCCGGGGCGGGAGCCGGCCGTGAGGATCTCCTCGATCGTGTCGAGGGCGACGAATCCGGACAGCCCGTCGGAGCACAGCATGTAGCGGTCGCCACGTCGCGCCTCGCGGGCACCGACGTCCGGCTCGTCGTCGGGGTCGCCGGTGAGGACGCGGGTGACGACGGACCGCTGTGGGTGGGTGCTCGCCTCCTCCTCGGTGATCCGGCCCTCGTCGATGAGGGTCTGGACGAAGGAGTGGTCCTTCGTCACCTGCGACAGGCGGCCCTCGCGCAGCAGGTACGCACGGGAGTCGCCGATGTGGGCGAGGATCAACTTGTTGCGGGCCCGCATCAGCGCCGTGACCGTCGTGCCCATGCCCTCGAGCTCGGGGTTGTCGGCGTAGGTGCGCGAGATCTCCTCGTTGGCCGCCGTGATCGCCTTGCCCAGCCGGAGGGAGGCCTCCGCCGCGGTGAGGGAGTCGTGGTCCATCTCGACCAGCTCGGTGATGACGGTCGCGGAGGCGATGTCGCCACCGGCGTGGCCGCCCATGCCGTCGGCGACGGCGAGCAGGTGGGGGCCGGCGTACCCGGAGTCCTGGTTGTCCTTGCGGACGAGCCCGACGTCGGAGCGAGCGGCGTAGTGGAAGGTCAGCGCCACGTCATTTCCTCAGCTCGATGACGGTGCGCCCGATGCGGATCGCGGTCCCGGTCTCGACGGGGACCGGGTCGCCGACACGGTACTGCCCCAGGAAGGTGCCGTTCGTCGAGCCGAGGTCCTCGACGTACCAGCCGTCCTCGGCGCGGATGATGCGCGCGTGCCGGCCGGAGGCGAACTCGTCGTCGAGGACGAGCGTGCACTCGGGATTGCGGCCGATGAGCACCCCTGAGTCGCGCAGCGGCAGCGACGTGCCGGTCAGCGGGCCAGTGGTGAGCACGAGGTGGGTGGGCACGCGCGGGTTGCGGGAGGGACGGGCGCCGCCCGATGCTCCGCTCGCGCCGCGGCGCCCCTTCGGCGCCTTCTTCGCCGGCGCAGGGCGGCGGTTGACCACCCGGGTGCCGAAGAGGTCGGTGCGCAGGACCGAGGCGACCGACAGCACGAACACCCACAGGAGCACGAGCAGGCCGAGACGCAGGACGGTTACCGTCAACTCGCTCACGTCGCTGCTCCGTTCGGGTGGGGGCCGTCAGCGACGGCCGGCATGGAAGGTGGCGTGGGTACGACCGGCGGTGACCCGGTCACCATCGGCCAGGCGGACGGCGTCCGTCGGCTCACCGTTGACGAAGGTGCCGTTGGTGGAGCCCAGGTCGCGCAGGTGGGCGACGAATCGGGGGCCGTCCTGGGTGACGCGGACCTCGCAGTGGCGCCGGGAGATGCCCGGGTCGTCGAGGACGACGTCGGCGCTCTCGTCGCGGCCGAGGACCGTCATGGCGCTGATGAGGGGGTAGCGCTCGCCGGAGATCTCCAGCCAGGGGCGGTCGTCCACGGACATCGGCTGCGGGGCCTGCCTCGGCGGCACCGCGCGCTGGACCGATGTCGGTGCGTCATCGTCCTCGACCGCTGCCCGTGGGTGTGGTGGGGCCGGGGACGAAGGGGGGTTCCCCCGGGCCCGCCCGGACGCGGGCGGCGCCTCAGGCTCGCCGTCGCGCTCCCAGCTGCCGGAGTACTCGTCGTAGCCGTCGTCGTCCACCGCCGGCTCGGAGTGGGCACGCACCTCGGCACGGTCGACCCGCTGGCGTGCGGTCGCGGGCCGGACCCGGAAGACACCGGTCTCCAGCTCCTCGTCCCGGTCGAAGAGGACCTGCAGGGGACCGCCGGGCTGGTATCGCTGGGACTCGGCGTGCTCCTCGGCGGCGGCGACGAGCTCGTCCTCGAGCTCCTCGTCGAACTCGGTCAGCCGGTCGTAGTCGTCGGGCGCGAGCTCGACCGTGAAGAGGTTGGGGACGACGGTGCGGCCCCGGCCGAGCATCGTGGCGCGGTCGTCCATGGCTCGGCGCAGGGCGGAGGCGAGCTCGAGCGGCTGGACCTCGGCACGGAAGGCGCGGGCGAAGACACCGTTGACGGTGCGCTCCAGCTTGCGCTCCATGCGCTCGAACAAGCTCACGTCGCCGGTCCTCCCTTCGCTCGGTCTCTCGGTCTCCACGCGGCCACCGTCGGCGTCCTCATGGACATGGGTGCGCCGATCCTAACGGCGGACCCTGACCGGATGCTGGACCCGGGGTCTCAGGAGGAGATCGAACCGAGACGCTCGCGGGCGCCGCGGCCGCGCCGGCTCGCCTCGATCGTCCCGGTGGCCGCGCCGAGACCGATGAGGGCACCGTTGCCGTAGAGGTGCTCGATGGACCGCCAGTACTGCACGACCCAGGGGCCCTTCGACCCCAAGAGGGTGTGCGCGCCGAGGAAGCCGGGCGCACCAGCACATCACCGTGAGCGACTCCGCGACCCGGGGCGCCTCGCGCTGAGGACGTTCCGGAGGCCGTGCTCGAGGCGGCGAGCGGACGGACCGCGAGTGCCCCACGGGCGCCCGTCGGGCCCGCTTTGGGAATCGGGCGCGTCATGGGGCACAATGAGACGGCTCACGCGCGACGTCGCGGGTGGGACACTCACGCGAGAGTGGCGGAACGGCAGACGCGCTGGCTTCAGGTGCCAGTGTCCGCAAGGGCGTGGGGGTTCAAATCCCCCCTCTCGCACACACAGTGGTCTGACGAACTCAGGACCCACTCGGTGACGAAAGCCGCCCGGATCGATTCCGGGCGGCTTTCGGCGTCCTCCGGGCCGGCAGCACGCCCGGGAGGGGCCCGGAGGACGTCCTCTCCCGTGCGAGGGCCCCGAGTTCGGGTCGGCCGAGCACTCGCAGCGCCGACGCAGTTTGCGCCCGGACCGAGGGGGTACTCGATGGCGCGAACAGAGACGGGCTCAGCCACCCAATGGGGGCGATGACGCAGGCCGCGAGGCCGGAGGTGAAGGATCGTGAGCACAGTGAGCTCTGCCCCGGAGGCAGAAGAGGACAACGCGGCATGGACCGAGGCGGAGCTGAGGCAGGTGCGAGCAGACCTGACGGCCGAGGTGGAGCGGTTGTCCGAGGAGATCGCGGTGATCGAGGCCGAGCTCAGTGGGGTCGTGGAGGACCCGATCGGCGCTGACGGTCGCGATGAGGCCGATGTCGGTGGCAAGCTCGCCGAGCGGGAGCACGAGGTCAACCTGCTCGAGGGGGCTCGTGCGGGTCTGGCGCAGAACATGTCGGCCCTGGAGCGTCTGGATGCGGGCACCTACGGCACGTGCGAGTCCTGCGGTGAGCCGATCGGGAAGCTGCGTCTGCAGGCCTTCCAGCGTGCAACGTCGTGCGTGTCGTGCAAGAGGTCGCAGGAGAGGAGCTGACGCTCCTCCAGCTGCGGTCTCACGTCGCGAAACGCCGCGACGACGAGGGCGCGCCCGCGTCCACACTGCTGCACCGTGGACCAGCTCAGGACGAAGCCGACCTACCGGTTGTGCCTCATCGCGCACTCGGTGGTCGTGGTCGACGACAGCCTCTAGGCAGACGGCGCAGACCCGTCAGCCGTCAGTCGTCCCCTTCACAGATCGAGCATGCCCATGACCACGTCATCCTTCGCCGCCCCGGCTCCCGATGCCGGGCCGCGTCCGTCCGCACCCACCGACGGGCCACCCGTCGCCACCGCCCCCAACTCGCTGGCCGTGACCACGGGACTCGTCATCGTCGTCCTCGGGTCGGTGTACCTCGCCACCAACCACGGTGCGAAGCAGGCCGTCCTCTTCGCCCTGGGCATCGGTCTGGGCGTGGCCCTGTTCCATGCCCGCTTCGGCTTCACCTCCGCCTGGCGACAGCTCGTCTCCGTGGGCCAGGGGCGGGGCCTGCGCGCCCACACCGTCCTGCTCGGGACGACCGCCGCTCTCTTCGCCGTCGTGCTGGCCACGGGTGCCGGCTTCGGCGGCGTGTCGCCGCAGCCGAGCGTCGACCCGATCGGGGTCGGCACGATGGTCGGCGCCCTCCTCTTCGGCATCGGCATGCAGCTCGGGGGTGGCTGCGCCTCCGGGGTCCTGTACCACGTCGGTAGCGGGCAGAGCGCGATCGTCATCACCCTCGCCAGCTTCGTCGTCGGCTCCTTCGCGGGCACGTGGCGCATCGACTTCTGGCACGAGACCCTGCCGACCTTCGGCTCCTACTCCCTCGCCGAGGACCTCGGCTACGGGGGCGCCCTGGCGGTCACGCTGCTCGTCCTCGCGGCCATCGCCGGCGCGAGCATCCTCGTCGAGCGGCGACGCACCCCGCCGCCGGTCGCGCCGGTCCCCACCGCACGCGGCCTGGCGAGGATCGTGCGCGGGTCGTGGCCGATGTGGGTCGGTGGCGTCGTGCTCGCGGCCCTCAGCGCCCTCGTGCTCATGACCAAGGGCAGCGCGTGGGGCGTCACCAGCGCCTTCGCCCTGTGGGGCGCCAAGATCGCCCAGGCGCTCGGCATGCACCCGGAGACCTGGTCCTACTGGCAGGACCCGGGCAACGCCGCCGACCTGAACGGGTCGCTCCTGGACCACGCGACGACCCTGAACGACCTGGGGATCATCGTCGGCGCCGGCCTCGCCGCCGCCGTCGGCGGGCAGTTCGTCGTGCAGCGGCGGATCCCGTGGCGCATCGTCGTCGCGGGCCTCCTCGGTGGCTTCCTCATGGGCTACGGCGCCCGGCTCTCCTTCGGCTGCAACATCGGTGCCTACCTGGCCGGGATCGCCAGCTTCAGCCTCTCCGGCTGGGTGTGGGCGGTCGTCGCCCTCGTCGGCACGTGGGTCGGGCTGCGCGCCCGGCGCCGGCTCGGGCTGGCCACGCCGCGGCCCGGCGACGGCGTCTGCTGACCCGCGGCGGAGCGACCCGCCAGTAATAAACACGACCGATTTGGTGTTTATTCGAAGGGGGGTGCAGACTGCACATTCCCGTTGCAGGAGAGCGGCTCCGACCAGGGGTGGACCGCGGCGACGGAGGTGACGCGAGGGCCGCGCCACAGATGCAGGAGGTAGTCGTGCTGTCAGCCACCGCCGCCGAGACCGTCCGGTCGACGCTGCCGATCATCGGGTCGAGGATCGACGAGATCACGCCGATCTTCTACCGGCGGATGTTTGCCGCCCATCCCGAGCTGGAGCGTGACCTGTTCAACCGCGGCAACCAGGCCCAGGGCGACCAGCAGCGGGCCCTCGCCGGCGCGATCGCCGCCTACGCCACCCTCGTCGTCAGCGAGGAGCAGCCCGACGTGGACGCGCTCCTGTCCCGGATCGCGCACAAGCACGCCTCGCTCGGCATCGCGCCGGACCAGTACCCGATCGTCCACCAGCACCTCTTCGAGGCCATCGCGCAGGTCCTCGGCGACGCGGCCACCCCCGAGGTCGTCACGGCCTGGGACGAGGTCTACTGGGACATGGCCCACACGCTCATCCGGATCGAGAAGGGCCTGTACTCCCGCTTCGGCGTGGCCCCGGAGGAGGTGTGGCAGGACCTCGTCGTCATCGAGCGCCGCCAGGAGTCACCCGACACCGTGGCCCTCGTCCTGGCGCGCCGGGACGGTGAGCCGCTGCAGCAGGCGCAGCCCGGCCAGTACATCTCCGTGCAGGTCACCCTGCCCGACGGCGCCCGGCAGATCCGCCAGTACAGCCTCACCCGGGCCCCCGACAGCCGCTCGTGGGGCATCACGGTCAAGGCCGTCCCCGCGGGCGTCGTCGACGGCACCCCCGTCCCCGCCGGCGAGGTGTCGAACTTCCTCCACGACAACGTCTTCGAGGGGGACCTGCTGCACTGCTCCCTCCCCTTCGGCGACCTCGTGCTGGAGGACCGGGCCGACCCCCTCCTCCTGGTGTCCGCAGGCATCGGCTGCACCCCGATCATCGGGATGCTCCACCACCTCGCCCGCACCGGCTCCGACCGGCCGGTGACCGTGGTGCACGCCGACCGGTCCCCGGCCCGCCACGCCCACCGCCAGGAGCTCGCGGAGCTGGTCCAGCGCATACCCGACGCCCGCCTGCACCACTGGTACGAGGACCTGGGCGTGCGGCCCACGAGCGAGACGGTGCAGCGCGGTCGGATCGACCTCGACGCCGCCCACGTCGACCCGGAGGCGCAGGTCTACCTGTGCGGACCGCTGCCCTTCATGGAGCTCGTGCGCGGGCGCCTGGCCGGCCACGGGGTGCCGGAGTCGCACATCCACTACGAGATCTTCGGGCCCGACACCTGGGTGCCCCACGCGGAGTCGGCTGCGGTCTGAGCGAAGGGGGCCGGCCGCCTCGTCCTGTGCGCCGCCGGGACCCGGTGCGCCGAGCGAGGGCAGCACGGCCGCGCCGCCGCGTCTGCCAGCATGAACCGGTGTCGACCCGGGCGATGTCACCTCGTCGGACCACCTCCCTTCGCGTGGTGGGGATCGACGTCGCCCGCTGCTGCGCCCTGCTGGGGATGATGGCGACGCACACGCTGCCGGGGGACCACGCGCTCAGCGAAGCGGCCTCGGGGCGGGCGTCGGCCCTCTTCGCCGTGCTCGCGGGGGTGTCGTTGGCGCTGACGACCGGCGGCAGGGAGCGGCACCGCGGGCAGCGGCTGCTGGCCGACGCCGCCGGGCTGGCCGTGCGGGCACTGGCCATCGCGGCCATCGGACTGTGGCTGGGCGACGATGCCTTCTTCGACACGGATGTGGCCGTGATCCTCGCCTATTACGGGGTCCTGTTCCTGCTGGGGCTGCCCTTCCTCGCCGCCGGTCCGCGCACCCTGATGGCACTCGCGGCTCTGTGGTGCCTGTGCGCCCCGGCCATCAGCCACCTGCTGAGGGGCACGATCAGCCCGGCGGGGCGCTTCGTCCCGGCCGCAGCCGACCTCGACGACGTCCCTCGCCTCCTCACCGACCTGCTGCTGACGGGCTACTACCCAGCCTTCACGTGGCTGACCTACCTCCTGGTCGGCATGGCGCTCGGGCGCCTCGACCTGCGCAGCCGTCGGGTCACCGTGGGCGCGGCGACGGGCGGTCTGGTCCTCGCGGTGCTTGCCCGGACCTCCTCGGCCGCCCTCACCTCCACCGAGGCGGCCACGAGAGCACTGACGACCTCCGCCTTCGGCGGGCCGGGAGGGCCGGTGGAGTCGGTGCGCGAGCAGAGCTACTACGGCACGACGCCGACCGACACCTGGTGGTGGCTCACCATCTCCGCCCCCCACTCGGGCACACCGCTGGACCTGGCGCACACGACCGGGACGGCACTGCTCGTCCTCGGCGTCGCTCTGGTGGTCACCACGACAGCCCCGCGGGTCTGGGCGGTCGCCTTCGGCGCCGGTGCCATGACCCTGACCCTGTACAGCGCGCACATCCTCATGCTCAGCCCGCGGGCGTGGCCGGCCGAGCCCGGCCCCACCGACGACGGGACCGCCCTTGGCTACCTCGGCACCCAGGTCGTCGTCGTGCTGGCGGTGGGGGCGGGGTTCGCGCTCGCGGGACTGCGTGGACCCCTCGAGTGGGTGGTCAGTCAGCTGTCGGGGCTGGGCGTGCGCGCCGTGGGCCCTCGCTCGCCGGCTCGCCGGTAGGCCGGCCGGGGTCAGCGGCCGGGCCGCGCCCCCCTTCGCCACTGGCTGATCGCCTCGGTGGACCACAGCGCCCAGGCGATGAGCACGGGTTGGAAGAGCAGCCGGACCGCCCGCTCGCGGTCGGTGTCAAGGCCGAAGGCGTCCCGGTGCTCGGTCAGCTGCGCGATGTTGCCGGGCAGGACCGCGACGAAGAGGATCGCCGCCCCGGTGCCCACGACGGCGCGGCGCGGCTGTCGCCAGCTGACCAGCAGGGCCACCCCCACGACGATCTCGACGACGCCGGAGAGCAGGACGACGGTGTCCACGTCGAGGGGGACCCACGGTGGCACCTGCGCCCGGAACTCGCGTCGGGCGAAGGTCAGGTGGCCGGTGCCGGTGAGGACGAGGGCCGCGCCGAGCAGGGCCTGCGCGAGCGACCGGAGGGGTGCCGTCATCTCCCGACCCTACGTGGATGGGGCAGAGTCGGACCCATGACGTACACGACGATCAGCCACGACCTCGACGACGGCGTCCTCACCGTCACCCTCGACCGGCCCGACCAGCTCAACTCCTTCACGGTCGAGATGGCCGACGAGCTCGAGCGGACCTTCCGGGAGGTCAACGACGACGATGCCGTGCGCGCGGTGGTCGTCACCGGCGCCGGGAAGGCGTTCTGCGCGGGCATGGACCTCACCGCCGAGGGCAACGTCTTCGGCCTCGACGAGTCGATGTCCCCCTCCCTCGACGACATGCAGCAGCTCGACGACCCCGCCCTCATCGACGGCGTGCGCGACACCGGCGGTCGCGTCACCCTGGCGATCCACGACTGCCGCAAGCCGGTCATCGCCGCGATCAACGGTGCCGCGGTGGGCATCGGCGCGACGATGACCCTGGCCATGGACGCCCGGCTGGTCTCGACGAGGGCGCGCGTCGGTTTCGTCTTCGGGCGGATCGGGATCGTCCCCGAGGCGGCCTCGTCCTGGTTCCTCCCGCGGATCGTCGGGCTCCCGACCGCCCTCGACCTGGTCCTGTCCGCCGACATCCTCGACGCCGACGCAGCCGTCGCGGCGGGGGTGGCCACCGGGCCGCACGAGCCGGAGGACCTCCTCGGTGCCGCCCGGGCGCTCGCCGACCGCTGGACGAAGGGGCGCTCGCCGGTCGCGGTCGCCCTCGCCCGGCAGATGCTGCGGCGCAACGCCGCGACCCAGCACCCCGTGGAGGCCCACCGGATCGACTCCCTGGCCATGTTCGAGACGAGCATCGGCGACGGCAAGGAGGGCGTGGCGGCCTTCCTGGAGAAGCGGGAGCCGCAGTACACGAGCCGGGCGTCGCAGATGCCGCGGTTCTACGAGGAGTGGATCGCCCGGGACGGAACCTGACGGCACCCTCGGTCCGATCGGGTGGTCATCTCGTGCAGCAAGAATCGCGTCTTGTCGCACAAGTCGACCACCTGATCGCGGGGCGCCGACGGGGGGAGCCGGGCGGACCCCCTTCCCTCAGATGAACTCGAGCGGGTCGAACTCGTCGATCTCGATGACCCGCACCCGCGGCAGGCGGCTCTTGAAGGCAGAGATGTCGT
Source organism: Janibacter sp. DB-40 (assembly GCF_029510815.1). Lineage (NCBI taxonomy): Bacteria > Bacillati > Actinomycetota > Actinomycetes > Micrococcales > Intrasporangiaceae > Janibacter > Janibacter sp. DB-40. The sequence continues at coordinate 49,855 of NZ_CP120360.1, forward strand.
ACTCGAGGTCGAAGAACTCCATGCCCGGCACGTCCCGCAGGCCACCCGCCATGAACTCGCCGAACCCGACGATGCCGACCCGGCGGTCCTCGTCCTCGGCGAGGTCCTCCATCTGCGGGGTGAAGTCGTTGTCGTGGCTGACAAGCATGACGTCCGCGTCGCGCTCGATCAGCGCCTCGGCGGTGCGCTGGATCGCGATGTCGACGACCTTGCCCTCGCCCCGCAGCGGCACCGGCCGGTAGCCCATGGCGAGCAACGCCTGGACGAAGGAGGCGGGCAGGTCACCGGCGACGGCGAGGAAGAACAGCCCCTTGACCGGCTGGTCCCAGGCCGCCTCGGTGTACTCGAGGAGCTTGTTCCAGCGCGGACGCTCCTCGGGCTGGGGGCGACGGCCGAGGACTGAGACCCCGAGCGTCGCGTCGATGTTCTCGCCGTCGACGAGGAGGTAGGTGGTGCGATCGGCCATGGGCCGACCCTATAGCGCGGGAGCCGGCTCAGAAGTCGCGCGCGGCCTCATCCTCGCCACCACCGGCGGACCCGAGGTGGATCCGGCGGACGAGTCGAATGGTCGGTCGCACGACGAAGAGGACCGACCCCACGGTGAAGCACCAGATGGCGGCCGTCTCCGTCGCCTTCCAGAAGAAGAGGATGCTGCCGACCAGGAAGAGCAGCCCCGCGAGGAAATCGTTGGCGATCGACAGCGCCTCGTACGCGCCGTTCACTCGCAGGTTCGTCGGGCCGAGCGTCACGGAGACGTCCCAGCGCCCATCCCGGCTCTTTTCCCACATGCGTGTCCTCCTGAGGTCGGGTGCGTATCCTGCTCAGTCCTACCCGCCTACGCCGGCGGGACACTGAGGAAGGGAGATCCGCCATGTGCGTACCGGTGCGATGCACGAGCTGCGGGAAGACGACCTGGTCGGGCTGCGGGGAGCACGTCGAGGAGGTCCGGGCGCAGGTGCGTGCCGAGGACTGGTGCACGTGCGCCGACGCCACGGCCGACTGACGAAGGGGGTCAGCCCCGCCGGTCGTGCATCGTCACCCTGAGGGTGGGCACCGGCGAGTCCGCCCCGGCGATCGTCCACATCCGGGCGAGCGTCGGCTGCAGCAGGCGGTCACCGAGCTGACCCACGAGGACGGCGACGGCCTGCTCCTCGACCGGGATGCGGCTGCGCGCGATCCCGTGCTCGCGCAGCGTGCGCGTCTGCGCGATCGTCTCCGCGATGAGCTTGCGGGCCAGGCCCACGTCACCCGGGTCCGGGGTGACCACGACCCGGCGCAGGTAGTCGATCGCCTCGGGGTTCGCCTCGAACATGCGGGTCACCGCCTCGTCGCGGCCCGCGACGACCTCGCCGGGGGGCCCCTCGAGCGGGACCGAGTCCAGCGCCCGGCGGAAGAGGTCGACGACGTGGTCGTCGACGCACCCGTGCAGCCCCTCCTTGCCCCCGAAGTGGTGCACGACCAGGCCCGGGGCCACACCGGCGACGCGAGCGACCTCGCGCAGGCTCGTCGCGGCGACTCCGCGCTCGCCGAAGAGCCCGAGGGCGACGGTGAGGATGCGCTCCTTGGCATCGGCGGACGGGCCCGCCACTCGTGGGGTCACGGGGCCTCCCTTCGTCGTTGTCGGGGTCACACCCGGGACTATTGCACAGGTGTTCAGCGCGTGCGTAGGGTGCGGACTGAATCGCCGTCGCGTATCCGAGAAGGAGCCGGTTCATGCCCGAGCAGCCCCAGGCCGTCATCTACGACGCCGTCCGCACGCCCCGAGGGAAGGGCAAGTCGTCCGGATCCCTCCACGAGGTCAAGCCGATCGACCTGACCGTCGGCCTCCTCGACGCCGTCCGTGAGCGCAACCCCGGCCTCGACGCCGCCCAGATCGACGACCTCGTCATGGGCATCGTCTCCCCGGTCGGCGACCAGGGCGCGGTCCTCCCGCGCATCGCGGCGCTGAAGGCCGGCTACCCCGAGCCGGTCGCGGGCGTGCAGCTCAACCGCTTCTGCGGCTCCGGCCTCGAGGCCATCAACCAGGTCGCGGCCCGCGTCCGCTCCGGCTTCGAGGACCTCTTCCTCGCCGGTGGTGTCGAGTCGATGTCCCGCGTCCCCATGGCCAGCGACGGCGGCGCCTGGGCCATGGACCCGGCGACCAACCTCGAGACCGGCTTCGTCCCGCAGGGCATCGGGGCCGACCTCATCGCCACCCTCGAGGGCTTCGACCGCGCCGAGGTCGACCGCTTCGCCGCACAGTCGCACGCCCGTGCCGCGGCCGCGTGGGAGAACGGCTGGTTCGACCGGTCCGTCATCCCGGTCCGGGACGCCAACGGCATCACCATCCTCGACCGCGACGAGACCATCCGCCCGGGCACGAGCGCGGAGTCGCTCGGCGGCCTCAAGCCCTCCTTCGCCGCGATTGGCGAGCAGGGCGGCTTCGACCACGTCGCCCTGGAGAAGTACCACTCGACGGACGGGATCAACCACGTCCACCACGCCGGCAACTCCTCCGGCATCGTCGACGGTGCCTCGCTGGTGCTCATCGGCAACGAGAAGGCCGGCCAGGAGATGGGCCTGACCCCGCGTGCCCGCATCGTCTCCACCGCCGTCATCGGCTCCGAGCCGACGATCATGCTCACCGGCCCGGCGCCGGCCTGCCGCAAGGCCCTCGACCGCGTCGGCATGAGCGCCAAGGACATCGACCTCGTCGAGATCAACGAGGCCTTCGCCGCCGTCGCCCTCAAGCTCATCCGTGACATGGGGTGGACCGAGGAGCAGACCAACGTCAACGGTGGCGCGATCGCGATGGGCCACCCGCTCGGCGCGACCGGGGCGATGATCCTCGGCACCCTCGTCGACGAGCTCGAGCGCCGCGACCTCGAGCGCGGCATCGCCACCCTCTGCATCGGCGGTGGCATGGGCATCGCCACCATCGTCGAGCGCGTCTGAACCAGCGGAGAAGGAAGCCAGGAACCAATGAGCGAGAACATGATCCGTTACGAGCGTGACGACGAGGGCATCGTCACCCTGACCATGGACGACCCGAACGCGGGCGCCAACACCATGAACGACACCTACACGCGCTCGATGGCCGAGACCATCGAGCGTCTCGAGGCCGAGCGCGACGAGATCACCGGTGTCGTCCTCACCTCCGCGAAGAAGACCTTCTTCGCCGGGGGCAACCTCTCCGACCTGCAGTCGGTGACGCAGGAGACCGCCGCCGAGTTCTTCGAGGGCATCGAGGGCATCAAGGCCCAGCTGCGACGCCTGGAGACCCTCGGCCGGCCGGTCGTCGCGGCGATCAACGGCACCGCCCTCGGCGGCGGCCTGGAGATCGCGCTCGCGACCCACCACCGCATCGCCGTCGACGACCCGAAGATCAAGCTCGGCCTGCCCGAGGTCACCCTCGGGCTGCTCCCCGGCGGCGGTGGCGTCACCCGCCTCGTGCGGATGCTCGGCATCCAGGAGGCCCTGATGGGCTGGTTGCTGCAGGGGCAGCAGCGCACCCCCGCGGTCGCTCTGGAGAAGGGGGTCGTCGACCAGCTTGTCGCCACCCGCGAGGAGCTCGTCCCCGCCGCGAAGGCGTGGATCCGTGAGCACGGGGGCGACGAGACCGCGGCCGTCAAGCCCTGGGACGTCAAGGGCCACAAGATCCCCGGCGGCACCCCGAGCACGCCGCGGTTCGCCGCCAACCTCCCGGCCTTCCCGGCGAACCTGCGCAAGACGCTCAAGGGCGCGCCGACGAAGTCGCCCCGCGCGATCATGTCCGCCGCGGTCGAGGGCGCGCAGGTCGACTTCGACACCGCCAGCCGCATCGAGTCGCGCTACATCACCGAGCTCGCCGCCGGTCGCGAGTCGACGGCCATGATCCAGGCCTTTTTCTTCGACCTGCAGGCGATCAGCTCCGGCTCCCTCCGTCCGGAGGGCATCGAGAAGTCCGCGGTCGGCTCGGTCGGCATCCTCGGCGCCGGGATGATGGGCGCCGGCATCGCCTACTCCGCCGCCAGCGCCGGCATCGACGTCGTCCTCAAGGACGTCTCGATCGAGGGTGCGCAGAAGGGCAAGGCCTACTCCGAGAAGCTCCTGGCCAAGCAGGTCGAGAAGGGCCGGAAGAGTCAGTCGGACGCGGATGCCGTTCTGGCCCGGATCACCCCGACCGCCGACGCGCAGGACCTCGCGGGCGTCGACGCCGTCATCGAGGCGGTCTTCGAGGACTACGACCTCAAGAAGAAGGTCTTCGCCGAGGTCGAAGCAGTGGTCGGACCCGACACCCTGCTGTGCTCGAACACCTCGACGCTGCCGATCACGAGCCTGCAGGAGTTCACCTCCCGGCCCAAGGACTTCATCGGCCTGCACTTCTTCTCCCCCGTGGACAAGATGAAGCTCGTCGAGATCATCCGCGGCGAGCAGACCTCCGACGAGGCCACCGCCCGGGCGATCGACATCGTCCAGCAGATCCGCAAGATCCCGATCGTCGTCGGTGACGGCCGCGGCTTCTACACCAGCCGGGTCTTCGGCACGCTGATCCTCGAGGGCGCCACGGCGCTCGCCGAGGGCATCGACCCGCAGACGATCGAGCGCGCCGCGACCCAGGCCGGCTTCCCGGCACCGCCGCTGGCGATGCTCGACGAGGTCTCGCTGACCCTGACCCAGCACATCCGCGCCGAGGCCGACAAGGCCGCCGCCGCGGAGGGCCGGACGGTGGCGAAGGGCCCGGGCGAGGAGCTCATCGACACGATGGTCGAGCTCGGCCGCAAGGGCCGTGCCTCCGGTGCGGGCATGTACGACTACCCGGCCGAGGGACCGAAGGTCCTGTGGCCCGAGCTGCGCGAGCGCTGGGCGAAGGGGACCGAGGTCCCCTTCGCGGACCTGCAGGACCGCTACCTGTTCATCATGGCCCTCGAGACAGCCGGTTGCTTCGAGGACGGCGTCCTCTCCGACACGGTCTCGGCCAACATCGGCGGCATCTTCGGGATCGGGTTCCCGCCGCACACCGGCGGCCCGGCGACCTTCATGACCAACTACGAAGGCGGTCTGGCCGGCTTCGTGGCGCGGGCCCACGAGCTGGCCGACGCGTACGGCGAGCGGTTCCGCCCGAGCGCGTGGCTGACCGAGCGCGCAGCCAAGGGCACCCTCGTCGACGAGGCCTGATCGACGTGGACGCCCCCCTCGCCGGTGTGCGGGTCGTCTCGATCGCCATCAACCTGCCCGGGCCGGCCGCCGTCGCGCGGCTGGCCCGGCAGGGCGCGAGCGTGACGACCGTCCTGCCGCCCTCGGGCGACCCGATGGAGCAGTACGCGAGGCCCTACTTCGACGAGCTGCACCTCGGGCAGGACGTCGTGCGGATCGACCTGAAGGACCCCGCCGGCCGCGCCGAGGTCGACGAGCTGCTCGCGGGGGCGGACATCTTCCTCACGTCCTCGCGCCCCTCGGCGCTGCGGCGCCTCGGGCTCGACTTCGAGGCGGTGCACGAGCGGCACCCGCAGGTCTGCCAGGTCGACATCGTCGGCTATCCGGGGGAGGCGGCGGAGACTCCCGGGCACGACCTGACCTACCAGGCCGGAACGGGCATGGTGCGGGACGGACGGATGCCGGCCACACTCGTCGTGGACCTCGCGGGCGCCGAGCGGGCCGCTGCAGAGGGTGCTGCGGCACTCGTCCAGCGGACCCGGACCGGGGAGGGCGTGCGCCGTGAGGTCGCCCTGTCCGATCTGGCGCACACGATGTCCCGCCCGGTCGCCCACGGCCTCACCTCCCCCGGGGGCATGCTCGCCGGGGACCTGCCGGTCTACGCCGTCTACGCGGCGGCCGAGGGCCACGTCGCGCTCGCGGCGCTCGAGCCGCACTTCACGCGGTCACTGCTCGCGGCGCTCGACCTGCCGGCCGAGGAGCTGACCACCCAGCGCCTCGCCGAGGTCTTCGCGGGCCGGACGGCGAGCGAGTGGGAGCAGTGGGCGACCACCCACGACCTGCCGCTCGTCGCCGTGGCCGACTGACCCCCTTCGTCACAGGAGAGACCGATGCCCGACATCCTCCAGCCCCAGCCCTACGTCTCGTCGTGGATGAAGGACGAGGTGGCCGACGTCGTCACGCTCGCCCGGACCTTCTTCGAGCGGGAGGTCACGCCGCACCTCGAGCGCTTCGCCGAGCAGCACCAGGTGGACAAGGAGACCTGGCTGGCCGCCGGTTCCGCGGGGCTGCTGTGCATCTCGGTCCCCGAGGAGTACGGCGGTGGCGGCGGGTCCTTCGCCCACGAGGCCGCCGTCCTGTGGGAGCAGGGCAGGGCCGGCGACGACGCCCTCGGCTACTCCGTGCACTCCTCGATCGTCGCCCACTACCTCCTCGCCTACGGGTCCGAGGAGCAGAAGCAGCGGTGGCTGCCGAGGATGGCCACCGGCGAGCTCGTCGGCGCCATCGCGATGACCGAGCCGGGCACGGGGTCGGACCTGCAGAACATCCGCACCACCGCCCGGCGCGACGGCGACCACTACGTCGTCAACGGGTCGAAGACCTTCATCACCAACTCCTCGCACGCCGGTCTCGTCGTGATCGTCGCCCGCACCGGGGGCGAGGGCGCCCAGGGCCTGTCGCTGGTCGTGGCCGAGGTCCACGGGCTCGAGGGCTTCGAGCGCGGGCGGGTGCTGCACAAGATCGGCCAGCACGGGCAGGACACCCGCGAGCTCGCCTTCACCGACATGCGGGTCCCGGTGGCCAACCTGCTCGGCGAGGAGGAGGGCCAGGGCTTCTACCAGCTGATGACCCAGCTGCCGCAGGAGCGCCTGGCCATCGCGGTGGGGGCGGTCGCCTCCGCGGAGAAGGCCGTCGACCTCGCCGTGGCGTACACCAAGGAGCGCGAGGCCTTCGGCAAGCCGATCGCCACCTTCCAGAACACCCGCTTCACCCTCGCCGAGGTCTCGACGGACGTGCTCGCGGCGCGCACCTTCCTCGACCACTGCGTCGGTCTGCACGTCGACGGCCGGCTCGACGCGGCGACCGCCTCCCGGGCGAAGTACTGGACGACGGACGTGCAGTGCGACGTCATCGACCGGTGCCTGCAGCTCTTCGGCGGATACGGCTACATCCTCGAGTACCCCATCGCGCGCCTCTACGCCGGCGCCCGGGTGCAGAAGATCTACGGCGGGACGAACGAGATCATGAAGGAGCTGATCTCGCGCACGCTGTGAGCGAGGCGCGGTCCCGCTCGGCGTGCAGGGCCGGCAGGATGCACCAGGCGCCGCCGAGGCCGATGACGCCGGCGAGGACCATCGCCACCTGGATGGACGTGTGGTCCGAGAGCAGCCCCAGCAGCGGGCTGCCCAAGGTGAACGCGGCGAAGGCGACCATGGAGGCCATGGACAGCACCGTCGCCCGGTTGTCCGCACGGGCCTCACGGTGCAGCAGGGCGTTGTAGACCGGACCGCCGAAGCCGTGCATCGAGTACGTCAGCAGGTGGGTCACGACGAGGGCGACCGGACCGAGGGCGAGCCCCATGGAGATCGCGCCGAGGCTGGTCAGGACCCGCCCGACGATGGCCGTGCGCGCCACACCGATCCGCAGGCTCAGCCACCCCGACGCCCTGGCACCCACGGCGAAGACGACCCAGGCGGCCGCGGCGACAGGCCCGATGATCACGGCTGCCCGGGCCTCTCCGCCGACGACCTCGGCCATCCGTGCCGGCATGAGCGCCTCGAAGCTGATCATCGACGTCGACCAGAAGAGCTCGACGAGCACGAGGTAGCGCAGCACGCGGTTGTCGCGGAGCATTCGCAGCCCGGACCGGATGACGCCCGGGGCCCGGGCGACCGATGCGCGCGCCGCCGCGAGGCCCCGCTGGTCGATCCGCGCGGGCTCGTGGAGCAGGAGCAGGACGGCGACGAGGTGCACCACATTGAGCCCGACGAAGACGAGGATCGGCAGCCACAGCGCCGAGTGGCCCTGGACGGGGTGCCACGCCACGAGCACGGACGAGGCCACGGCCCCGGCACCCATCGACAGGCCCATCGTCGTGCCCATCCGGGAGAGGTCCTGGTCGACGTCGGCGCCCGGATGGGTCTGGTGGACGGTGTCGACGAACCACGCCTCCAGCGGCCCGGAGTCCAGGGCCCGGAAGACGCCGAGCAGCGCCGCGGCCACGGCGAAGGTCAGGAGCGAGTCCGCGACCAGGAAGGCCACCGCGGCCCCGACGTTGACGACTCCCGCCACGACGAGGAGCGGGCGGCGGCCCAGGGCGTCCGCGATCCCGGAGGTCGGCAGCTCGAGGAGGAGGACGCAGGCGCCGGTGGCCGCGCTGGCCGCGAGCGCCTGGGTCAGCGTCAGCCCGCGCTCGAGCATCCACAGCACGTGGAGCGAGACGACCAGACCGACCGGCAGCCACCGCGTGATGGTCAGCAGGAGCAGGACGCGGCGGGCGGCGTCAAGGGACAGATGGGTGGCTCCGAGGCTCGTCCCTCGCACCTCAACCACCGTCCTCTGCGTCCCAGGCCGGCTCCTCGGCGTCGACGAAGGTCGACACGACGACGTTGAACCGACGCTCACCCTCGCCGACCGGGCCGGGCGGTCCGCCGTGCTCCTCGAGGACCTCCCGGAGCAACGCCTCGAAGCGGCCCTGGATCTCGCGTGCCTGCCGGGCGGTGACCGCGAGGGCGGCGTCGCTGATCGAGGTGACGGCCCGCCACTCCTGCGACTCACCGCCGCGGCGCTCGGCGGCGGTCTGCATCCGCTGTGCCTGCTGACCGACGACCATGTGGTGGAAGGCGTCGGTGGCGTCCCTCCCTTCGTCGTCCGGGTCGTCCGGCTCGGGGACGGAGGTCATCTGGCTGACCGCCCGCCACCACCGCTCCCGCTGGGTGCCCATGCCGGGGGCCTCCTCGACGAAGCTGTGCTCGGCCAGCTGGCGCAGGTGGTAGCTCGTCGCGCCGGAGTTGAGCCCGAGGCGGCGGGCGATCAATGATGCGGTGGCCGGGCCCAGCGTGCGCAGCATCCCCAGGATGCGCATGCGGACCGGGTGGGAGAGTGCCCTGAGCTGGGTGACGTCGGGCAGGGCGGGGTCCATGGCGCCCAGCGTAGAAGCGCACGAGGACAGATGCAAAGAGGTCTTTGCATCTGTGGTCCGGGGCCCGGGTCGACCCCCCGGCGGCGGTCCCGGCCGCCGCCGCGCGCGTCGGTGGGCGCTCCCGACCTCCCTGCGGGCGTTAGTGTCGAGCCCATGTCCGCTCCGGCCTTCGGCGATCTCCCGAGCCCGCTCGACGAGTACCGCGACGAAGTCACGGTCACCGAGGGCATCGACGAGGTCGTGACGCTCGACGGTGTCCGTGAGGCGGCCGAGCCGCTCGCGGAGGCGATCGCCTCCGCCCGGCTGTCCGGGATGCTCGCGGCCCGGGCCGCGAGCCGCCGGTTCGTCGAGGACGAGGGGATCACCTACGGCGCGGGCGTCTCACCCGACGACGAGGACGTCGCCGACGGCCGCACCGTCCCGACCGAGCCGCGCACGTGGGAGCTCGACCCGCTCCCGCTCACCATCGGCGCCACGGAGTGGGCCAAGCTCGAGCAGGGCGTGCGCCAGCGCGCGGCCCTCCTCGACGGCGTCCTCACCGACCTCACCGGCGAGCAGCGCCTCGTGCGCGACGGCATCCTGCCGGGCACGGCGGTCTACGGGCACGACGGCTGGCTCCCGCAGGCCGACGGCATCCGGCTGCCCGGCCCGCGCCAGCTCGTCATGCCGGCGATGGACCTCGCCCGGGACCGCACCGGCACGTGGCGGGTCTTCGCCGACCGGACACAGGCCCCGAGCGGCGCCGGCTACGCGATGGCCAACCGCCGCATCATCGCCCGCGTGCTCCCCGACCTGCACCGCACCGTGGACCTGGCCCGCCTGCGCGGCTTCTTCTACCAGGTGCACAAGGCCCTCATGGCCGCCGCACCGCAGACCGACGACGTCCCGCGCATCGTCATCCTCACGCCGGGCAGCCTCAGTGACGCCGCCTACGACGAGGCCCTCCAGTCGACCGTCCTCGGCGTCCCCGTCGTCGAGTCCGAGGACCTCGTCAGCCGCGACGGCCGGATCTGGATGCGCACGACGAGCGGCCTGTCCCCGGTCGACGTCATCATGCGCCGGGTGGACGGCGGCGCCATCGACCAGCTGGACCTGCGCGGCGACTCCCGCCTCGGGCTCCCCGGCATGGTCGAGGCGGCCCGGCTCGGGCACGTCTCGCTGGTCAACCCGATCTCCTCGGGCGTGCTGGAGAACCCGGCGCTGATCCCCTACCTCCCGGCGATCTGCCGGTACCTGCTCGACGAGGACCTGACGCTCCAGTCCACCCAGACGTGGTGGGCCGGCGAGCCCAGCCACCTCAGCCACATCATCACCAACCTCTCCAGCCTCGTCGTCAAGCCCGCCTCGCGTGGGGACGGCACCAACGGCGGCAACGCGGTCTTCGGCTGGGAGATCACCGCCGACGAGCGCGAGGAGCTGGCGCAGCGCATCCAGGCCGAGCCGTGGAAGTGGACCGCGCAGGACCCGCTGACGATGTCGACCGCCCCCGTGGTCACCGCCGGCGGGCTCGAGCCGCGCCACGTCGTGCTGCGTACCTTCGCCGTCGCCGACGAGGACGACTACGCCGTCATGCCCGGTGGCCTGGGCCGCGTTGCCGTGCGCCCCGACTCCGGTGCCATCTCCAGCCTCACCGGCGCGATGAGCAAGGACGTGTGGGTGCGTGACGACACCCTCGTGGACGAAGGGGAGGGCCTGACCGCCCCGAGTCCCTTTGCCGGGGCGGCAGCGCTGGCCTCCGCGGCACCGCCGCCACGCGTGGCGGCCGACCTGTACTGGATGGGCCGGTACGGCGAGCGGGCCGAGTTCGCCGCCCGCCTGCTGCGGGTGGCCGACAACCTCGTCGACGACCACGCCGCCCGTCCCGGCACGACCGGCCACACCGCGATGCTCGCCCTGCTGGAGGCGGTCACCTCCGTCGTCGCCGCCCGCCCCGGCTTCGTCGGCGAGGAGGCGCAGTCGCGGCGCGAGGACCCGCTGCCGCACCTGCGCGCCCTCACCCTCGACCCGCGGGTCGTCGGCTCGGTCGCCTTCAGCACCCACCGCGCGGTCATCGCGGCCCAGGCCGTGCGCGAGACCCTCTCGGTCGACACCTGGCTGGTCATGTCCCGGCTCGAGCGCACCCTGCGCCACGCGGTGCCCGAGGACGACCTGCAGGAGCTGCTCATGGGGACCCTCGAGGGCCTCCTCGCGCTCGCGGGCATCGGCGTCGAGTCGCTGATCCGCGATCCCACGTGGGCCTTCGCCGATGCGGGCAAGCGGGTCGAGCGCGCCCAGCAGACGACGCGGCTGATCACCTCGGTGCTCGCCGTGGAGCGGGCCCCCGTCGTCGAGGGCACGACGACCGAGGCGGCGCTGCTCGCGGCGGAGTCGGTCATCACCTACCGGCGCCGGCTGACCAGCGGCCTCGGCGGACTGTCGCCCCTCCAGGCCGCCGTGGACCTGCTGCTGCGCGACGGGAGCAACCCGCGCTCGGTGCGCTTCCAGGTCGACCGGCTCGTCGAGGACCTCGAGCTGCTCGAGGACGAGCTCGTGCTGCCGTGGGTGCGCGAGCTCGTCGACCGCATCGCCCGGCTCGACCTCGAGGAGCTCTTCGCCGACGGGCGTCAGCCCCTCGCGCGCACGCTCACCGGCATCGGTGCCGACCTGCGCCAGGTCCACCGCGCCCTGGACGAGGCCTACTTCCAGCGCAAGGCGGAGGGCCGCTCGATCCAGTGGGTCCAGTGGAGCAGCGGGGAGGGGACCTGGTGAGCTCGACACCCAGCCGGCCACCCGCCCCCGAGCCGACGACGCCCGGCCCCGGGCCGACGATCAGCCCGGAGCACCACACCCGCCGTCGGTACGAGGTGCGCCACCGCACCACCTACACCTACGAGGAGTACGTCACCGACTCCTACGGCCGCGCGATGCTGCGCCCACGGAGCACGCCCCAGCAGCGCATCGTCGAGCACCACGTGGAGATCGTGCCCGAGCCGCACATCCACACCGAGCACGTCGACCACTTCGGCAACTTCTCCAGCTTCTACGAGGTGCGCACCCCACACACCGTCCTCGAGGTGTCCAAGCGCAGCATCGCGGAGATCGACTGGCCGGCACCGGACATGCAGCGGCTCGACTCCTGGACCGTCGCCGAGGCCGCCGCCGCGGTCTCCGAGGGGGAGGACATCGACCGGGCAGAGGCGGCGCAGTACCTGCTGCCCTCCTCGCTGGTGGAGCTGGACCCGGAGGTCATCGCCTACGCGGCGGGGATCCTGCCGCCCGACCGGCCCTTCGGCAGCGCCCTCGTGGCTCTCTACTCCGACATCTACCGCGACTTCACCTACGCCAAGGGTGCGACGAGCGTGAAGACGACCCTGCCGGAGCTGCTCCGGGGGCGGGCCGGTGTGTGCCAGGACTTCGCACACCTGGCCATCGGGTGCCTGCGGGCCGTCGGCATCCCCGCCCGGTACGTCTCCGGGTACATCGAGACCCGTCCGCCGCCCGGCGAGGCCAAGCTCGAGGGCTCCGACGCCTCGCACGCCTGGGCGGCAGCGATGACGCCGGACGGCGACTGGGTGGACATCGACCCCACGAACAACCACTTCGCCGACTCGCGCTACATCGTCACCGGGTGGGGTCGTGACTTCCGCGACGTCTCCCCGCTGAAGGGCATCATCTTCTCCGAGGGCAGCGGCTCGACGCTGGACGTCGGTGTCGACGTCATCCGTCTGGGCACGGGCGACCCACGGGAGAGCGGCGCGACGGGCGCCGGCGACGGCCAGTAATCTGGCGACCATGCCCACGACCGCCTTCGTCCTCGGTGGAGGGGGCGTTCTCGGGGCCACCCAGGTCGGGATGCTCCAGGCGCTCCTGGCCGCCGACGTCACACCGGACCTCGTCATCGGGACGAGCATCGGTGCGGTCAACGGCGCCTTCGTGGCGGCCGACCCCACGGCGGAGGGCGTCGCCCGCCTCGAGGAGCTGTGGCGCGACGTGGTCCGCTCCGGCGAGATGGGCGAGAGCCCGGTGCGCCAGGCGGCCCGCTTCGCCAAGTACCGCACCCACGTGATGCGAAGGGGGGTGATCCCCGACCTCGTCGAGCGCCACCTCGGCGTGGAGCGGATCGAGGACCTGGCCGTCCCCTTCCAGTGCGTCGCCGCGGAGATCGAGGGCTCGGCCTCGCGGTGGTTCACCTCCGGCCCGGTCGCGCCGGCGGTCGCAGCCAGCTGCGCGGTCCCGGGGCTCTTCGCCCCCGTGGAGATCGACGGTGCCCACTACTACGACGGCGGCCTCGTGCACTCCATCCCGGTGGGCAGGGCGATCGCGCTCGGTGCCACCGTCGTCCACGTGCTCCAGGTCGGCCGGGTCGAGCAGCCGCTGAGCGTGCCACGCAACCCGCTGGACGTCGGGCTCGTCGCCTTCGAGATCGCCCGGCGGCACCGCTTCGTCGAGGAGATCGCCGAGGTCCCCGACGACGTGCGGCTGCACGTCCTGCCCAGCGGGGTCGACCGCACGCCGACCGCCTCGCTCATCGGTCAGGGCTCGGTCGCGAAGGTGGAGGATCGGATGGCCCGCGCCTTCGACGCCACGAGTGCCTACCTGCAGGGGACCACCTCGTGAAGATCAGCTCGCTCCCTTCGCTCCCGGCGCCGCCGTACTGGCTGCGGCTGGTCCTGCAGGGCATCTACCCGCTCGTCGGGATCTTCTTCTCGCTGCTCTTCGTCGCCGTGGCGCCGTTCATGCTCCTGCTGTGGCCGTGGGACCGACGCCTGGCCCTGCTGCGGTGCCTCTTCCTCGCGCTCTACATCATGTGGGAGGACATCGGGCTCGTCGTCGAGTGCTGGTACCTGCGGCTGCGCTCGCCGCGGGGCACCAGCCCGACCTGGGACGAGGACCACCTCACCCTGATCCGCCGGGCGCTGAACAACGTGATCTTCACCGCCGGCAAGATGGTCGGCTTCACGATCGACGTCGAGGGCGCCATCACGGTCGGCCGCCCGGGCCACCCGCTCGTCGTCATCTCCCGGCACGCCGGCCCGGCGGACTCGCTGGCGATCGCCTGGCTGCTCGCGTCGACCGCCGGCCGGATCCCGCGGATCGTCCTCGCCGACGCGATGCTGTGGGACCCCGGCATCGCGATGGTGCTGCAGCGCCTGGACTCCTACTTCGTCCCCTCGCGCTCCGGCGCCGGCGACGACCGCACCCGCGGGGTCGCGGACCTGGCGTCGACGCTCACGAGCAAGGACGCGATGCTCATCTTCCCCGAGGGACGCAACTGGGCGCCCGACCGCCACGAGGCCCTCGTCGAGCGCCTGCGTGCGCGCGGCGAGCACGAGCGGGCGGACCGGGTCGAGTCGCGCCCGTGGGTGCTCGAGGCCCGTTCGCGCGGGGTCGCGGCCATCCGGGAGAACGCCCCCGAGGCCGACGTCATGGTCGTCGCCCACACGGGCCTGGACATGCTCACCGGGCCGGGGCCGGTCATCAGGGCGGTGCCCTTCCGCAACCGGCTGACCTTCCGCGGCATCACCCACCGCAGCGAGGACGTGCCCACCGAGCCCGGCGAGGTCGCCGAGTGGCTCGATGCCGAGTGGGACGAGCTCAACGACTGGGTCGGCTCCCACATCGAGCAACGCGAGCACCCGTGAGCCGCGCACAGCTGCCACCGACGGTGAGTGCGGAGGCGGCCGCAGCCGCTGCCGCGGCGGACAACCGGCCCCACCGGTGGCCGCTCACCCCGCAGGTCACCCGGTGGCTGCGGACGAAGGGGGCGGCCGAGCAGCTCGTGGGGTTCGAGGCCGACCGCGCCGCCCGGGGCGTGCACGTCACCGAGCGCCCCGACGGCCACCTGCTGATGACGGCGGAGTCGGGTGACCTGGTCGCCGACGACGCGTGGGTGCTGTGGATCCACGGCGGCGGCTTCTGCTGGGGGTCCGCCCGCGACGGGACGGGGCTGCGGCTGGCCGAGGGGCTGGCCCGGCCGGTCATCTCGGTCGAGTACCCGCTCGCTCCCGAGGCCCGCTTCCCCGTCGCGATCGACGTCTGCGTCGACGCCTACCTCGCCGGGGTGGCGGAGCGGGGCCCACGGGTGCTGCTCGGTGGCGTCTCCGCGGGCGCCAACCTCGCCCTCGGTGTCCTGCAACGCCTCCGGGCCCGGAGTGCGGGGGGTGCGGACGTCCCCCTGCCCCTGGGGCTGGTGGCGCTGACCCCCTTCGGCGACCTCGCGGGCGAGGGCGACTCCTACCGCGTCAACGAGGGCCGCGACGCCTGGATCCGCTGGCGCGGCCAGCAGGAGCGCTTCGCGCGCGCCTACGCCGGGCGGGCCGATCTGCGGCACCCGCTCGTGTCACCGGTGCACGCGGACTGGGCGGGTGGGGCGCTGCCGCCGGCCTTCTTCTCCTCCGGCACCCGTGACCTCTTCCTCTCCGACGCCGCGCGGATCCACACCGGATGGCGGGCGGCGGGTGGAGCGGCCGAGCTCGACGTCGCCGAGGGGCTGTGGCACTCCTACCACTCGAACCCCCGGCTGCCGGAATCGCAGGCGCTGATGGGCCGGCTGCTGATCTGGTGCGAGGAGCGACTCAGCCGTCCCCGAGGGCCCGCAACCGCTCCAACCACCGACGCGCGTCCCTGAAGGCCTGGTCCGTGGTGATCGGGTCGACGGTGATCTCGGCGCCGGCGGCCGCCGGGTAGGAGCCCAGGAAGCGCAGGTCCGCGCACACCCGGTGCAGGCTCATCAGGGCCGCGCCGACCCGCTCGTCCTGCACGTGCCCCTCGAAGTCGATCGAGAAGCAGTACGAGCCCATCGAGTCCTTCGTCGGGCGTGACTCGAGGCGGGTCATGTTGATGCCGCGCACGGCGAACTGCTCGAGCAGCTCCAGCAGGCCACCCGCGCGGTCGGTGCGCTGGTAGAGCACGACGGTCGTCTTGTCCTTGCCGGTGGGACCGGGCTGCCACTCCGGACGGGCAACGATGACGAAGCGGGTCACCGCGGTGGTCATGTCGCCGATGTCGTGGGCGAGGACCTCCAGCCCGAACCGCTCGGCGGCGACCGGGGCGCACACCGCGGCTTGGTAGCCGACCTCGTCGGGGTGCTCGGCGAGGTCCTTGGCCGCCGAGGCGGTCGAGAGCGTGGGGACGTAGACCGCGTGCGGGACGGTGTGGTCGGCCCAGCCGCGCACCTGCGCCCACGCGTGGCTGTGGGTCCCGATCGCCGTGACGTCCTGCAGCCGCGTCCCCGGTCGGGCGCACGCGACGAAGGTGATCGGCACCAGCACCTCGCCGACGACGACGAGCGGTTCACCGGAGGCGAGGGCGTCGAGGGTGGCGGAGACGCCGCCCTCGACGGAGTTCTCGATGGGCACGACGGCGGCGTCGACGTCCCCGGCGCGCAGCTGCTCCAGCGCGGTGTCGACGGAGCCGCAGGGCACCTGCTCGGCGTCCTCGGTGGGCCCCCACATCATCAGCGCCTGCTGGGTGAAGGTGCCCTCGGGGCCGAGGTAGGCGTAGCGGGTCATGGTGTCTCCAGTGGGGTGGGGGAGGTCAGGCGTCGACCGAGCCGGTGCGGGCCGCGGCGAGCGCCTGGCGCTCCTCGGGGGTGAGGGTCGCGTCGGCGTCGCCACCGACGACGCCCTTGGCGTAGGTGCGGGACTCCCCGCGCCCGTGGATGCTGCTGACGACCAGGCCATCGCCGGTGTCGTCGATGATCGCGGCGGAGAAGGACAGCCGCCCGCCCATGTCGCCGAAGGCGTCGTAGCGCACGACGGCCACGTGCCGCAGCGCCTGGGCGATGTCATGGCGAAGGGAGGCCAGGTCGCCCTCCCCGACGGGAGACCGGCGCTCGAGCTCGACCACCCGATCGCTCAGCGCGCGCAGGCGCAGCAGTGCCAGGGTCGCGACGGCCAGGGCGGCGACGAGCCCGCACAGCAGGGCGATCTCGACCACGGTCATGCGGTCACCCTAGCGACGCGGGGCCAGGGATCCGCAGGAGCCCAAGCGGTTGCGCAAGGGGCTCAGCGCAGGGTCACCTGGCGGGAGAGCAGGCCGTTGCGCGCCCTGCGCTCGTCGGGGGTGAGGTCCTCGGTGGCGGCGAGCGCCGTCGCGTACCGGCCGGCGAAGTCGGCGACGGCGTCCTCGTGGTCGGCCGCCTCGCTGTCGGCCGGGACCTCCCAGACCGGCACGAGCAGGCCGCCGGCGCGGAAGGCGCCGAGGAGGCGACGGTCCTCGCCGAGGTGGGACTCCCCCTTCGCGTGGAGGCGGGCCAGGGCCGTGGTGGCCGCGTCCTCGTCGTCCGGGAGCACGTGCCGGATGTAGGTGCGCTCCCCGATCCGGCACCAGTAGGTGGCCGGGGCCGAGGTGATCGGTGTCGTCGGGACGACGCTCTCGTTGGCGCGCTCGAGCGACTCGGCGGCCTCGCCGGTCACCTCCTGGCCGTCCAGCCAGAAGTCGAACCCCTCGTGCACCGTGACGTCGAAGTCGGCGTCGGTGTCGAGGAGGTCCTGCAGGCGCGGCGTCTCGGCGGTGGCTCGGGGGAGCCGGGTGATCGGTGCGCCCGGCTCGCCCTCGATGGCGGTGAGGAGCGCCTGCGCCAGGTCACGGCTCGGGTCCCCGCTGGTGGAGCCGGACTGGCTGGCGACGAGGATGCTGCCGTCGTCACGCTTCAGCGCGGGCCAGGCCATCGGCAGCACCGTGGCCAGGGTGACCGTCTCCGGTGCGCCCTCGGGGACCGCGTCGGCCCTGAGGGTGAGGGTGGCCGTGGCCGCCGGGAGGATCTCGTAGGCAGCGACCCAGTCGGCCTCGCCCGGCAGTCCCGCGAAGGGGCGTGCCATGTGTGGCGCCGGGGCGACCTTGGTCTTCCCCTGCGCCTCCTTCTTGCGTCGCGAAGCCTTTCCCATGCGGGTCAGCGTAGGCCGTCGGTGCGTGGCGAGTTGGGCCGGACCGTCCCCACGGGGACAATGGGGTGATCGGGGGAGGAACATGATCGGTGACGAAGGGAGTCCGACGGTGGGCCAGGCAGGCACGGCAGCGTCGTCCACGAGCGGTGTCGACAGCTTCGGAGGGGAGATCGGTCGCGGCCAGGCCCGCACGATCCGGGCCCGCTGGGAGCTGAAGACCGTGACCCGGATCCGGCAGGCCGTGGCTCTCGACCTGGTGGCGCGCGGGGTGGACGAGGACATCGTCGGCGAGGCCGAGCTGGTCACCACGGAGCTCGTGACCAACTCGCTGCGCCACGCCACGCCGCTCGCGGACCGCACCGTGCGCATCCACTGGAAGGCGCGGGGCAACTGTGTCGAGATCGAGGTCAGCGACGGCGGGTCGGACACCCAGCCGGTGCCCGCCGCCCGAGCGGTGTGGGCCACCTCCGGTCGCGGCCTGCGGATCGTGCGCAGCATCGCCCACGAGTGGGGCGTGCAGCGCGACGAGAAGCAGACGACCGTCTGGGCCGCCCTCGGCGGGCCCTCCCGCCGCCGCGTCGGCCACTGAGGCAGGCGGAAAAATCAGTGGCCCCGTGAGGGCCACGGTGCCACTGTCGAGGGATGACCACCACGACCACCGGCCTGACGCCCCTCGGCTGGGACGACGCCGTCGCTGCCGCCTTCGACGAGATGACGGCGGACTTCGTCCTGGTGCCGGGGCGGGTCGGTCGCGTCGACCGCGGCCGGGTCACCGTCCACACCGCCGAGGGCCCCGTCCTCGCCCTGGTGCGACTGCCCGCCGGGAGCCTGCTCGAGGACCAGCCGACGACCGGTGACTGGGTCGGTCTGGAGCGGCGCGACGACGGGGACGTCGTGCGGGCCGTCCTGCCCCGCCGCAGCGCGATCGTGCGCCGGGCCGCGGGGGAGCGCTCCGACGCGCAGGTGATGGCGGCCAACCTCGACCACGTCCTGGTCGCCGTCCCCTTCGAGACCCGGCTGCGGCTGTCGTCCATCGAGCGCTACCTCGTCATCGCCTGGGAGTCGGGGGCGCGGCCCCTCATCGTGCTGACGAAGGCCGACCTCGCCTACGACCCCGACGCAGCCCGTGCCGAGGTCGAGGCGGCTGCGCCCGGGGTGACCGTGCTCGTCGCCTCGGCCGAGACCGGGGAGGGCATCGCCGACGTCGCCGAGGCGCTCGCGCTCGGGACCACCGCGCTCGTCGGGCAGTCCGGCGCCGGCAAGTCGACGCTCGTCAACGTCCTCGCCGGACGCGCGGTCCAGGCGGTGACCGACACCCGCCAGGACGGCAAGGGACGGCACACGACGACGGCTCGGGAGCTCGTCCCGCTCGCCGGTGGCGGCGTCCTCCTCGACACACCCGGTCTGCGATCGATCGGCCTGCAGGAGGACGGCGAAGGGGTGGCCCGCACCTTCCCGGACATCGAGGAGCTGACGTCGGCCTGCCGGTTCAACGACTGCTCGCACGAGTGCGAGCCCGGGTGCGCCGTGCGGGAGGCCATCGCCGATGGTCGGCTGGAGGAGCGCCGGTGGGCCAGCCGGCAGAAGCTGCAGCGGGAGGCGGAGTGGATCGCGATGCGGTCCGACCCGGCCTCGAGGGCGAAGGCCCGCAAGCGGTGGGCCGCGACGGACCGGGCCGCGCAGGCCCGAGCGGCACTGAAGCGGGGGCAGGACCCCTTCGCCTGACGAGCCGGCTCACCGCGGCGCGGGCCTCCGCGCGGGCGGGAGCCGCCGGGACCTCGGTACCATGCGACTGCCATGCCCCTTGCCCTCCCCGCCGCCCGACCGTCCGTGATCGACTGGGCGGAGGTCGGTGAGCGGTTGTGGATCGAGCCCAGCCACGCGATCTCCGTGGTGCTCTCCGCGGTCGGGATCTACCTCGCCTTCCTCATGCTCGTGCGCCTCTTCGGTGCCCGTGTCCTCACCGGGATGGGCACCTTCGACGCCGTCGTCGTCATCACCCTCGGTGCGGTCGCGGGCCGGGTGATCCTCGGCGATCCCCCGACGTTGGCCGCCGGGGTCATCGGCCTGACCTGCCTCTTCGCGATGGAGGCTGCCGTCGGCGAGCTGCGACGCACCATCCGTGGCGCCCGGTGGGTCAACGCCGGCGCCGTCGTCCTCATGGCCGGCGACGACGTCCTCCTCGAGAACCTGCGGGCAGCGCACGTCACCCGCTCCGAGCTCAACGCGGCCCTGCGTCACGCCGGGGTGCGCCACCACAGGGAGGTCGCCTGTGTCGTCTTCGAGTCCACCGGGCGCATCACCGTGCTCCGCCGCGGCGAGCTGATCGGGCCCCGCATGCTCGCCGGCGTCCGGGACGCCCATCGCGTGCCGGCGGAGCTCTTCGAGAGCAGCTGACGACCCGGGGGACGTCAGAGCACGTCGTGCCCGGGGCGACCGCCCCTGGCCATGGCCTCGGCGACCTCGAGGGCGGGACGCACCCGCGGAGCCTTGGGGATGACGCCGAGGCGACCGGCCTGGAAGTCCTCGACGGCGGTGATCAGCTCCTCGCGGGTGTTCATCACGAAGGGGCCGTAGGCGGCGACGGGCTCGCGGATCGGCCGGCCACCGAGGAGGACCACCTCGAGGGAGGGGCTGCGGGAGTCCTGCCGGTCGTCGGCGGCGATCTCGAGGGCGCCGCCGGTGCCGAAGACGGCCAGCTGGCCCTCGCGGATCGGGCGCCGCTCGGGGCCGACGAGCCCGCGACCGGAGAGCACGTAGGCCAGGCCGTTGAAGTCCTCGCGCCACGGCACGTGCATGCGCGCGCCCGGCGCGATCGTCGTGTGGATCATCGAGATCGGGGTCGTCGTGATGCCCGGGCCCTCGTGGCCGTCGAGCTCGCCGGCGATGACCCGGATCAGCGCGCCGCCGTCGTGGCTGGAGAGCAGGCCGACCTCGCCGGAGCGGATGTCCTGGTACTTCGGATCGGTCATCTTCTGGTGGCCGGGGAGGTTGACCCACAGCTGGAGGCCGTGGAAGACGCCGCCGCTGACGACGAGGTCCTCCGGCGGGGCCTCGATGTGCAGCAGCCCGGAGCCGGCGGTCATCCACTGCGTGTCGCCGTCGGTGATCAGCCCGCCACCACCGTGGGTGTCCTCGTGCGCGAAGGTCCCGTCGATGATGTACGTGACCGTCTCGAAGCCGCGGTGCGGGTGCCAGCTGGTGCCGCGGGCCTCGCCCGGCGCGTACTCCACCTCACCCATCTGGTCCATGTGGATGAAGGGGTCGAGCCGGGCCGTGTCGACGCCGGCGAAGGCACGCCGGACGGGAAAGCCCTCGCCCTCGTGGCCCTGCGGTGCCGTCGTCACCGAGAGCACGGGGCGCGAGACCGTCTCGGGCAGCGGCTGGCTCACCCGGGGCAGGGTGAGGATGTTCTCGACGGTCACGGCGGGCATGGTGCGCTCCTTCGGTGGACGGTGTCACCATGTCCAACAGTAGTTGAAAATCAAACATTCCGCGAGGGTGGGCGAGGGCCGGAGCGTGGTCGGTGCCCGAGCGTCTAGTCTCGCGACCGTGCCCCCACGTTCACCGCTCGCTGCGCGCCACGGACTCAGCGCCGCGTGGGTGCGCACGCCCGACCGGGACCGCCTGCGACCACCCCGCTGGCAGACGGTGTCTGCCTGGTTGCGGGAGAAGATCCCCGACGAGGTCGACGTGGACGGGATGCTCGCCGACGCGCGATTCGTCTACGACGACGGCAGCGCGGTCCGGCCCGACGACGAGTACCGACCGCACACCTTCGTGTGGTTCCACCGGGACCTGCGCGAGGAGGTCGAGGTGCCCGGTGAGCTGAGCGTCCTCCACCGCGACGAGCGACTCGTCGTCGTGGACAAGCCGCCCTTCCTCTCGACGATCCCGCGCGGCCGGCACGTCCGGCAGAGCGTCGTGGTCCGGCTGCGCGACGAGCTCGGCCTGCCGGAGCTCTCTCCGCTGCACCGGCTGGACCGGGTGACGTCGGGCGTGCTCATGCTGGCGACGGAGCGCCGGTGGCGGGGGCCGTACCAGACGATGTTCGAGCAGCAGCGGGTACGCAAGACCTATCTGGCCCTGGCTCCGTGGCGCGATGATCTGGCGCTGCCCGTCACGGTCCGCAACCACATCCACAAGACGCGCGGGGTGTGGCAGGCCCAGGTGGTGCCGGACGCGCCGGTCAACGCCGTGACCGACGTCGAGGTCGAGGCACGCGCCGGTGACCTGGCGGTCTACCGGTTGACGCCGCACACCGGGCGCACCCACCAGCTACGGCTCCACCTCCACGATCTCGGCATCCCGATCGTGGGCGACCCGCTCTACCCGGAGGTGCTGGACGTCTCGGTCGACGACTTCTCCCGGCCGCTCCAGCTGCTCGCCAGCACGGTGGAGCTCGTGGACCCGGTCGACGGCGGCGAGCGTCGGTTCGTCAGCGCACGGCAGCTGCCGCTCGAGTGAGGTGACTCCTACGGGCGCGGGACGGCGGAGACCAGCAGGGTGGGCACGGCCAGGGCGGGGTCGCGCACCGTCGTCACCCGGGTGCCCGGCTTGCGGCCCTCCCGTACCTCGGACACCTCGACCCCGGCCGCAGACAGTCGCGCGTGCGTCGCCTCGAGATCGGCCACCCGCCAGGCCACGCCGCCGAAGGTGTCCGGTCCCTCCGGCGGGTCGCTCGGCACGATGACCTCGACCACCGCACCGCCGCAGCGGAAGAACAGCCCGCGGAAGCCGTGCCCGGTGTCCCGGTCCAGCCGCAGCTCCAGACCCAGCCGGGCCCCGAAGGTCGCCGCCGCCCGTTCCGCGTCGTCGGTGACCACGACGACGTGGTCGACGACGACGGGGTCGGCGAGGGCGGAGTCCCCGACGGCCTCCTCCGCGCGCGGCGCGGGCCCGCTCCCTTCGCTCCCGGGTGTGGGGGCCAACCGCCACACGGTGCCGCCGAGGTCGAGGCCACCGGCGTCACCGGCCAGCCCGCGCCGCCGCAGCAGGCGCTCGGTCGCAGCCACGTCCTCGACACCGAGCGTGACCGCCGCGAGCCCGGGCTCCCCGGCGACCACCTCGACGGCGACGCCCGATGGACCGAGTCGGCGCCAGGCCTCCTCCGTGGCATCGACGTCGGGTGCGGTGACGGTCAGGCCGATGATCTCCATCCGGCCATCATGACCCGACCGGCTGACGGCGGGTCGATGTATCAGCGAGCCCTTGGACACGCGCTGATACATCGACCCGGCGGAGGGCGCCCGGGTCAGAGCAGCTTGCGCACGACCTTCAGCGGCAGCACGCGCATCGCGGCGCCGACGGCCACCCACGGCTTGGCCGGGACGTAGGCCCTGGCCTTGCGGGCCTCGATCGCCTCGACCATCGCGCGCACGCCCACGTCGGTGTCGACCATGAACTTCGTCTTCTGCTCCACCTTCTCGTTCATCTCCGAGCGGATGTAGCCCGGGTAGAGGACCGAGACGTCGATGTCGAGCTCGGGCTTGCCGAGCATCTCGGAGCGGATGCCCTCGCCCAACGAGGCGACGAAGGCCTTGGTCGCGCCGTAGGTCGTCATCGACTTGGGCATGCCACGCAGCGCCGTGATCGAGGCGATGAGCACGAGGTGCCCGGCCTGCTGCTCGCGGAAGATCGCCATCGCGGCCTCGGTCTGCGCGGCGGCGCCGAGCACGTTGGTGGTGATCGTCTCGCGGTTGGCGTAGTGGCTGCCCTTGCCGTAGGGCGCGCCCTTGCCCAGGCCGGCGTTGACGACGACGCGGTCGAGGCGGCCGAAGTCCCCCTTCGCCCGACCGAAGACCGCGGTGACGTCCTCGTCCCGGGTGACGTCGAGGGCGTAGGTCTCGACCCGGCGCTGCGGGTGGGCGGCGGCGATCTCGGCCTTGAGCGCGTCGAGGCGGTCGGTCCGGCGCGCGGTGAGCGCGAGGTCGTGACCGAGTGCGGCGAACTGGCGGGCCATCTCTGCGCCGAGGCCGGAGCTGGCGCCGGTGATCAGGGTCGTGAAGGTCATGGCCCGACGGTATCGCGCGGCCGCCGGGCGCCCGGCGCCGCTCAGTCGGCCGTCCACCCTATTATTTACGACTCATGCCGTGTAAATTGGACGGACCATGAGTCGAGAGGACCACTTCGCCAGGAGTGCAGCAGCCGGGAGGCCCACCATGACAACCACCGAGCAGCCAGGACGGGACCCCGCCGCCACGGACCACCGCGGGCTGGGGGTGCTGGACCACCAGGACTGCCTGCGCCGGATCGCGTCGACACCGATCGGCCGGATCGCCTTCCACGACGCCGGGGAGACGGTCATCCTCCCGGTCAACCACGTCGTCGACGGCGGCAGCATCGCCTTCCGCGCCAGGTGGGACTCGTCGCTGGCGTCCGCGGTCAACCAGACATCCGTCGCGTTCGAGGTCGACGAGTTCGACGCACTCGAGGGCACCGGGTGGAGCGTGCTGGTCAAGGGCGTCGCGAGCACCGTCTACGACGAGGAGACCAGTCAGCGCTTCGAGGAGCTGCTCGGCGACCAGTGGGACGAGCAGCCGGAGGGGACGTTCTGGACCTCCATCCGCCCCGACGAGATCAGCGGGCGCGAGATGCGGGTCAGCCGTCGGGAGTGCGGCTGCTGTTGAACCCCTTCACCCGGCGGGCGGACGAGACCCGGCACTGGCGCCACGACGCCGCATGCTTCGGCGAGGACCTGGACCTGTTCTTCCCGGTCGGCGTCGCGGGCCCTGCCGTGTGGCAGGTCAGCCGGGCCAAGGCGATCTGCGAGGACTGCCCGGTGCGCGCGCAGTGCCTCGAGTACGCCCTGCGGTCCGGGCAGGACCACGGGATCTGGGGCGGCCTGACCCCGCACGAGCGCCGCGAGCTGCGTCGCGCCGACGACGTCCGCGGGGCCTAGGGCAGCGGCCCGGTCGGGGCGGAGGTGCGCACCGACAGGGCGTGGTGGACGCAGCGCACGTGCATCCGCCGGGCGGGCCCGACGACGTCCCCGTCGAGCTGGACGTGCAGCGGTGTCGCGCTGGTGACCGTCAGCTCGGTCGAGGGCCGGGTCCGCAGCCCGGAGACGTCGCGCTGCCAGCCCCACCCCTTCGCGGCCACGCCGACCCACTGGACCGGCCAGCGCACGATGACCTCGAGCACGTCGAGGAGCCCGTCGTCGACGAGGCCGCCGGGCACCAGCACGCCGGCGCGCACGCGCGTGCAGTTCGCGGCCAGGACGCTCCAGGCGAGGACGTCCCGCTCCGGCTCGTCGTCGTGGCGCACCGTCATCGGCACCGGTCGGCGCATGGCCGACACCGCGGCGGGGGCCAGGTAGGCCGGCCACCCGATCCGGTCCTTCAGCCGGGGCCGGGTCGCCGCGACCGTCGCCGCGTCGTGGCCCATCCCCGCCAGGACGACGAAGGGGTGGTCCCCCGCCTCGTCGTCGATGCGGGCGAGCCCGAGGTCCACGGGTCGGGCGCTGCCGGTGATCGCCACGTGCGCGGCCGCCTCGATCCCGCTCGGCAGGTCGAGGTTGTGCGCGAGGAGGTTCGCCGTCCCGGTCGGGACGACGGCCAGCTGCGTGCCCGTCCCGACCAGGGCGTGGGCCACCGAGCGCACGGTGCCGTCACCCCCGGCGACGACGACCAGCTCGGCACCGGCCGCGACCGCGCTCGCGGCCTGGGCGCGGCCGGTCTCCTCGCGGGTCGTCAGGTGCACCGCCGGGGCCGGCCAGCCGGCCGCCTCCGCCTGCGAGGTGACCGCCTCGAGCGCCCGCTCCCATCCCCCCTTCGCCGGGTTGATGATGAGGGCGGAGCGCACTCAGGCGACCGAACGGGAGTCGTCGAAGACGATGATCGAGCCGCCGTAGTTGGCCACCCAGACGCGCTCCTTGGTCGGCTCGTAGGTGATGCCGATCGGGTGCGGGTCCGTCTTCACCGTCTGCACGACCTCGAAGTCCTCGGTGAGGATCTTGCTCATCGTGGCGTCGTTGTAGTTGACGACGTAGAGGGCTCCGCCGTCGGGGCTCATCGTCATCGAGCGCGGCTGGTTGCCGACCTGGACGACCCGGGTGACCTCACCCGTCGCGGTGTCGACCTCGCTGACGGTGGCGTCGTTGTTGTTGGTGACGTAGAGGTGCGTGCCGTCCGGGGAGAGCACGAGGTGGCGGGGCCCGTCGCCGGTGACGGTGAAGTCGCCGTCCACCTCGCCCGAGGCCAGGTCGACCGCGACGGTGCGGTCATCGCCCATGAGCGCGACGTAGGCCGTGGAGCTGTCCGGGGAGACCTCGATGCCGCGCGGGTTGTCACCGCCCAGCGGGATGGTCGAGGTGACCTCGCCCTGCTCCACGTCGATGACGCTGAGGTCCATCGAGCACCAGTTGGACACGAGGACCCGGGAGCCGTCGGGGGTGGCGGCGACGTACTTCGGCACGGCGCCGACCTCGATGACGTCGACGATCTCCAGGGACGAGGTGTCGATCTTGTAGAGGTAGCTGTTGGAGATGCCCTCGGGGCCCTCGCACGCGTCCTTGCCCTCGGGCAGGAAGCCCTCCCCGTACATCGAGTAGTTGCTCACCCACGCGGTCTCGCCGTCGGGGGAGAAGGCCATCTCCACCGGGGAGCCCTGGCTGGTGCCCGGGTGACCCTCGATCCCGAAGTCGGCGAGCTCGACCGCGTCGCCGATCGTCTTCTGCAGCGAGCCGTCGGCGGTGAAGACGCTGACGGTGTGCGTGTACATCATGTTCTGGGCGAAGACCTGGCCCTTCTTCGAGGCGACGACCGACTTCGGCGTCATCTCCCCGGTGAGGCGCTGGACGCGCACGAGGTCGGACTCGGCCGGGTCGGCCTTCCCGCCCTGCTCGGTGGCCGGGGAGTCCTCCGGAGCCGGTGACTCGACCTCGGCCGGCGTGGTGGGCTCGGGCTCGCCCGTGGCGCTCGCGCTGGTGCTCGCGCTCGCGTTCGTCGGCGAGGCCTCGGCGGAGTCGTCGTCGCTGACCAGCTTGCCGATGATCAGGGCGAGGATGAGGGCGGCGACCACGAGGACGGCGATGACGGCGCGCCGCCGCCGGACGTAGACCGGGTCGTTCTTGATCTTCACGGAGGGCACCTCGATGTGGACAGCGTCACCGCAGAATCTAGGCCATGCGGGGCCGTCGTCATGGAGGCGCACCGTGCTCGCCCGTATGGGGACGGGTGTGTGGCCGGGCCCGTCCCCGGTGGGGTCGGCTGCGGACTCAGCCGCGCGGGACGTCCCGGCGGGTGAATCCGATGACCCCGAGAGCGAGGAGGACCAGCCCACCGACGCCCGCGACGAGCGAACCGACCACGTCGACGTCCTCCAGGGGCACGTTGCCGACGAGGCCGAAGGGGGACCACTCGATGAGCGCCTCGGGCAGGTCGAGGCCGGGGCCCATGTAGGCCAGGACGGCGGCCACGGCGAAGACCGCCCAGGCCGCCGGCTGGACCCGCGGCAGCCAGCCGAAGAGTGCCACCGAGAGCCCGGCGAAGAGCAGCACGACCGGCAGGTGCCCCACGCCCGCGGCCACGAGGGTGGCGATCCACGAGGAGTCCTCGAGGGAGGCGGCGGTCGTGACGGCGAGCGTCACCGTGCCGACACCGCCGACGACGAGGGCTCCGAGGGCGACCACGAGGATGTGCGGTGACAGCCAGAGGACCCGGCCGCGGGCCTCGCTCAGCTGCAGCTCCAGGCGGCCGGTCGTCTCCTCCTTGCGCAGCGAGCCGAGGGACTGCAGGACGTAGCCGACGACGAGCATCGCGAGCATGAGGACGAACATCGCCGTCATCGCCTCGACGAGCGCGTCGCCACCCCCGGCGATGAACTGGGTCAGCTGCGGGTTGTCCGCGAAGGCGTCCATGACCGTCTGGGTCAGCCCGCCGTAGGTGCCCATGAGGATCGCGACGAGCAGTGCCCACCCGAGGGTGGCACCACGGTGCTCCCGGACGGCGAGGCCGACCGGGGTGCGCAGCCACGACGTCGCCCGGTGGGGACCCGGTCGTGCGGCGAGGAGGGATCCGCCGACGTCGCGACCGGCGGACATGCGCAGGGCGAGCGAGAGCAGGATGAGGGTCGTCGCCGCGGCGAGGACGAAGGGGGTCCCCTGCGGCTCCCCGAAGGGTGCCACCTCGTCGTACCAGCCGTGCGGCGAGAGCCACACCACCCACGTCCCGTCGACCGCGCCGATGCCGCGCAGGATGTAGGAGGCCAGCGCGATCGCCAGACCGGCGCCCCACACCGAGCGCTGGTGGCCGAAGACCTGCGCGAGGACCGCCGTCATCGCGACGAAGACGGCCCCGAAGGCCAGGATGGCCAGACCGTAGAGGAGTGACCCGACGGTGTCGGCACCCGCGGCGACGAAGGTCACCGTGGTCAGGGCGCCGAGGACGACCAGGGCCGCGAGGCCGAGGAGGACCGCCGCGACGAGCGGGGCCTGCCGACCCATCCGCGAGGCCAGGAGGAGCTCGAGGCGACCTGCCTCCTCCTCGCGCCGCGTCCCGCGTCCGGTGAGCGAGATCGCCAGCACGGGGAGCGCGAAGGCGACGACGAAGCCGAGCTCGTTGACCAGGACCCCACCGACCGTGTCCAGGCCGGCGACGTCCCCGTTGAGCATCCGCAGCGCGGGGGTGTCGGTCGAGGAGGCGTAGGCCTGCAGCTCGGCCGGCGTCTCGTAGAGGCTGGTGATCGACACCGCCGTGAGCGCGACGATGGCGTAGAGACCGAGCACCCAGGCGGCCAGGGCCTTCCAGCCGGTGCGCCACTGGACGCCCAGGTTGATGCCGACCCCCGAGACGTGGGTCCGCGTCGGGGCGCTCATCGGACCGGCTCCCCTTCGCTGGTCGGGCCGCCGGCGTGGTCGCCGAGGCTCGGGGAGGGTCGCACGTCCCTCGTCGGGGACCCGTCCCCCGGCGTGTCGCGGTACAGCTCGAGGAAGACGTCGTCGAGGCTCGGCGGGGTGATCGTCAGGGTGTGCACCCCGGCGGCGTGGACCCGGCCGACGACGTCGGCGATCTGCGTCGCGTCGACGTGGCAGCGGATCTCCGGGCGCCCCTCGGAGGTGCTCGCCACCAGCCCGGTGACGCCGGGGACCGGGGCGAGGTCGAGCGGCCGGTCGGTCACGGCGTGCACCTGGCTGCTGGTGCTGCGGCGCAGCTCGGCGAGCGTCCCGGTCGTGACGGTCCGCCCCGAGCGGATGATGGTGACCCGGTCGGCGAGGGCCTCGACCTCCCCGAGGATGTGGCTCGACAGGAGCACGGTCGTGCCGTCGGCGACGCGCTCGCGCACGGTCTCCTGGAAGACCTGCTCCATGAGCGGGTCGAGGCCGGAGGTCGGCTCGTCGAGGAGCAGCAGCTCGACGTCGGCGGCGAGCGCGGCGATGAGCGAGACCTTCTGCTTGTTGCCGCTGGAGTAGTCGCGCGTCCGCTTGCGGGTGTCGAGGTCGAAGCGCTCGACCAGCTCGGCCCGGCGTCGCTCGTCGATGCCACCGTGGGCGCGACCGAGGATGTCGATGCACTGCCCGCCGGTCAGGCCCGGCCACAGGATGACGTCGGCGGGCACGTAGGCGAGCCGCCGGTGCAGCGCGACGGCGGCTCGCCACGGGTCGCCGCCGAGGACGGTGACGGTGCCGCCGTCGGCGCGGGTGAGACCGAGCAGGACGCGGATGGTCGTCGACTTGCCGGAGCCGTTGGGGCCGAGGAAGCCGTGCACCTCACCGGGCGCGACGTCGAGGTCGAGCCCGTCGAGGGCCCGGGTGCTGCCGTACGCCTTGCGCAGGTCGGCGGCGTGGATGATCTGGTCGGGTGCGGTCTCGCTCATGGTCGCTCCTTCGACGAAGGGGGTCGGTCCCCGATCGCGGTGTCTGTCCCTGTATCCGGTGTGGGCAAGATCGCGGCATAGACACGCATCGCCTCGTCGGCCCACCGGGCGAAGCCGTCGCCGTGGAGCGGGTCGTAGCCGAGGACCTGCTGCCAGTGGTCGGCGAGCAGGAGGGTGCCGAGGTCGGAGGACATCGCCAGCGCCGCGCGGGTCTCCGGGTCGGGCCCGGCGAGGAGCTGTCCCGCCTCGTCCCAGGCGCGGAAGGTCTCGACGGTGCGGCGGTGCCAGGCGCTGAGCAGCTCGGTGGCGAGCGGGTCGCCGGTCATCATCAGTCGGCGCAGGTAGGGGATGACGGGGGAGCCCTCGGGGAGGGCCTGCTGGAGCACCTCGGCGATCGAGGACCACTCGCCGGTGAGCCCGCTGTCGGTCGAGAGGTCGAAGAGCTCGTCCATCCGGTCGCGCACGTGCTCGACGACCGCCTGGCGCAGCCCCGCCTTGGACCCGAAGTGGTGCACGACGAGCGCCGCGGACACGCCGGCACGCTCGGCGATCTGCCGCATCGTCACCGCGTCCTCGCCGTGCTCGGCGAAGAGCTCGAGCGCTGCATCCCGCACCCGCGCCCGGGCCGTCCGGTCGTCCACTGAACTCATGTTCAGCACACTAAACGCTGGTTCAGTGTCCGGTCAAGGTCTCCGCGTTGATCACTCCACCCCCCATTCGCAACTGCTTAGGCTCCTGCGAGTTGTGGGTGCCGCTCTTTCGCAACTGCTTAGGCTCCTGCAAAGCCTTGGGCGCCCCTCTTTCGCAACTGCTTGGGCTCCTGCGAGTTCGGGGCGCCGCGGTCCGGTGTGGCTGAGTAGGGTCGCGACCATGTCAGCGACGGTGAGCGGGCTCGTCCTCGCGGCGGGGGCGGGGCGCCGGATGGGCATGCCCAAGGCGCTCAAGACCGATCCCGACGGCACCTCGTGGCTCGCCCGGGCGGTCGCCGTGCTCCGTGACGGCGGGTGCGCGGACGTCACCGTCGTCCTCGGGGCCTGCGGGGGCCGCGCTGCCGAGCTCGTCCCCGACGTGCCGCACCTGCTCTGCCCTGACTGGGACGAGGGGATCGGCGCCTCGCTCGCCCACGGGCTGCGCCACCTGACCGCCCGCCCCGACGTCGACGCTGTGCTCGTCCACCTCGTCGACCTCCCCGACGTGACGGCGGACGTCCCCCGCCGTCTGCTGGCGAAGGGGGCCGCCCCGGCCGATCTGCGCCGCGCCGTCTACGACGGCGTGCCCGGCCACCCGGTGCTCATCGGCCGTGACCACTGGGCGCCCCTGCTCGCGGAGCTCGCCGGCGACCGCGGTGCCGGGCCCTACCTGCGTCGCCACGGCGCCGTCGAGGTCGAGTGCGGTGACCTCGCCACCGGGCGCGACGTCGACACCCCCGTCGTCGACACCCCGGACGCCCGGGACTGACCGGCGGTGGTGGGGGACCCCCTTCGCCCGGCTACCGTCGTGCCCATGACGGACAGCACGGTGCGCACGGCACCGGAGCCGCTGCCGGACAACCCGTGGCCGGCGCTGTGGGCGCTGGTCATCGGCTTCTTCATGATCCTCGTCGACGTCTCGATCGTCTCGATCGCGACGCCGGCGCTGATGTCGTCCTTCGACGCGGGGATCGAGCCGGTGCTGTGGGTGACGAGCGCCTACCTGCTCGCCTACGCGGTGCCGCTGCTGATCACCGGGCGCTTCGGTGACCGCTACGGCCCCAAGCGGGTCTACCTCGTCGGCCTGACGGTCTTCACGCTCGCCTCCCTCGCGTGCGGGCTCAGCCCGACGATCCACTGGCTCGTCGGCGCGCGGGTCGTGCAGGGCCTGGGTGCCTCGCTGATGACCCCGCAGACGATGGCCGTGATCACCCGGACCTTCCCGCCGGAGCGACGGGGGTCGGCCATGGCCCTGTGGGGCGCCACCGCCGGCGTGGCCTTTCTCGTCGGCCCGCTGCTCGGTGGCCTGCTCCTCGACGCGCTGGGGTGGGAGTGGATCTTCTTCATCAACGTCCCCGTCGGTGTCATCGGCCTGGTCATGGCTGTGCGTCTCGTGCCCTCCCTGCGCACCCACGCGCACGCGATGGACTGGGTCGGGGTCGTGCTCTCCGCGGTCGGGCTCTTCCTCGTGATCTTCGGGCTGCAGGAGGGCGAGGGTCACGACTGGGGCAGCATCGTCGGACCGGTCACCGTCCCGGTGCTCATCGGCGCCGGGGTCCTCGTGCTCGCGGTCTTCGTCGGCTGGCAGGCGCGCGGGCCGGAGGAGCCGCTCGTGCCGCTCACCCTCTTCACCGACCGCAACTTCTCCCTGTCGAACGTCGCCATCACGATGATGAGCCTCGCCGTCACCGCGATGATGTTCCCGCTCCTCGTCTGGCTGCAGACGGTGCGCGGGTTCACCCCGACCGGGGCGGCCGTGGTCATCGCGCCGCAGGCGATCGCCTCGATCGTGCTCGCACGCCGGGTCGGCCACCTCGTCGACCGGATCCACCCGCGGGTGCTGCCCACCGTCGGTCTCGGCGGCTTCGCGGTCACCCTCTTCGTCCTCGCCGCGCTGATGACACCGGACTCCCCGCTGTGGGCGGTCCTCATCGCCGTCGCCTTCATCGGCATCACCGGCGCCTGCGTCTGGGGCCCGCTCGCGACGACCGCCAACCGCAACCTCCCGCTGCACCAGGCCGGCGCGGGAGCGGGGATCTACAACGCGACCCGGCAGGTCGGGGCGGTCATCGGCTCGGCGGCCATCGCCGCGGTCATGTCGGCCCGGATCGCCGCGCACCTGGGGCCGGGAGCCGCGGAGCAGTTCGCCGGTGGAGCCGAGGGCGCAGCAGCGAAGGGGGCCTCCGGCCTCCCACCGCAGGTCGCCGAGTCCCTGTCGGCCGCCTTCGCCGAGTCGATGCTCCTGCCTGCAGGTGTCCTCGTCGTCGGCGCCGTGGCTGCGGTCGCGCTGGAGCAGATGCGCCACGTGCGGCCACGCTGAGGGCGCATGGGTCTGGTGCCGCGGACGGTGAGGCAACGTCGGCCTTGGCGCACCGTCCGCACCACCTGCGCGTACTCGTCACCCAAGGTGGTCAGTGCGGACGGCGGCCTGAGCCGGCCGACGCTGCCTCATCGTCCGCTGAGAGCTGCCCCGTGCCTCAGCGCAGGTCGGCCACGGCGGTTGCGTGTGCCCGCGCGAGCTCCTCGAGGTCGACGCGCTGCTCGGCGATCCGGCAGCCGAGGCCGTTCGGCTTGACCGGGATGCCCTCGCCGCGCCAGTGGTCGAAGGCCTTCTGGCGCTTGTGCTTCGGTGGGTCACCGGCGGCGTTGACCACCCGCCACCAGGCGACGCCGCCGCCGTACTCGCGCAGGATCGTGCCGACGTGGCGCGGGCCGGTGCCGACGAGGGCGGCGATGTCGCCGTAGGAGATGACGCGGCCGGACGGGACGAGCTCGACCGCCCGCAGCACCTTCTCCACCAGGACCTCGTCCACGGCTCACTCCTCGGTGATCGTCACGCTCTCGATGGTGTGGACCGTCTCCGGCGGGCCCTCGCCGGTCGAGCCGTCGGCCTCGATCGTCTCGACGACGTCCATCCCGCCGGTGACCGTGCCGAAGAGGCTGTAGTTCGGCGGCAGGCCGACGCCCGCCTCGCCGGTGACGATGAAGAACTGCGAGCCGTTGGTGTCCGGGCCGGCGTTGGCCATCGCGACCGACCCGACCTCGTACTCACCGGCCTCGGGCAGCTCGTCGTCGAACTGGTAGCCCGGCCCGCCGCTGCCGTCACCGGAGGGGTCGCCACCCTGCGCCATGAAGTCCTGGATGACGCGGTGGAAGGTCAGACCGTCGTAGTAGTGGTAGCGCGCCAGGACGACGAAGTTGTTGACCGTCGTCGGCGCCTTCCCCTCGAGCAGGTCGACCTCGATGTCGCCGGCGTCCGTGGTGAGGGTCGCCGCGTAGTCCGTCGACTCGTCGATGCACATCGGCGGCGCCTGCTCGAACTGCGTGACCCGCTCCGCGCTCCCGTCGGCCGGCGGGCACTCGGTGGCGCCACTGCTGCTGCTGCTGCCACCGCCACCGCCGCCCTCGCCGTCCTCGCTCCCGGACCCGCTGCACCCGGGGAGGACGAGGGCGGCAGCGGCGACGAGGGGGAGCAGGCGAGGGGTCATGGGGTGAGTGTAGGAGGGGCCCGGGCGCATCATGGGAGGCATGAGCGCCTTCACCGACACCTTCGGCATCCGTACCCCGATCGTCCTGGCACCCATGGCCGGCGTGGCCGGCGGCCGTCTCGCCCACGCGGTCTCCATCGCCGGCGGGTTCGGGATGATCGGCACCCGCGGCTCCTCGTCGCCCGACTGGATCCGCGAGCAGGCGGCGATCGCGGGGGAGGGGGCCACTCCCTTCGGCATCGGTCTGATGGCCTGGGTGCCGGACCTGCGCACCCAGCTCGAGGCGATCCTCGCGCTCGAGGGCGACTCCCGGCCGGCGCTGGTCTCGGTCTCCTTCGGCGAGCTCGCCGAGCCGACCCGGGTGCTGCGCGAGGCGGGGTTCGCCGTGGCCTGCCAGGTCGGCAACGCCGCCGATGTCGCCGCGGCCGCGGCAGCCGGTGCCGACGTCATCGTGGCCCGTGGGGGCGAAGGGGGCGGACACGGCCGCAACGAGATGGCCACCGAGGAGATCCTCGCGCTCGCCCTCGAGGAGACCGACCGTCCGGTCCTGGCGGCCGGCGGCATCGCGGACGCGGCCGACGTCTCCCGGGTGATGGCGGCGGGGGCGGCCGGGGCCTGGTGCGGCACTGCCTTCCTCACCTGCCGCGAGGCGGACAGCCCGCACGCGGCGCGCACCGCGATCGGCAGGGCGGCGTACACGAGGTACTCCCGCGTCCACGACGTCGCGCAGGGCCTGGACTGGCCGCGGGAGTTCGGTGGCCGGGCGGTGGCGACGGACTTCGTCGAGGCCTGGGCGGGGCGCGAGGACGAGATGACGCAGCAGGCCCGCGCCGAGCACGCCGCGGGCCTGGCGGAGGGGACACCGCGTACACGCCGCTCTACGCCGGCGTCCGCGTCGACCGGCTCGGCTCGGAGGTCGACGCGGCCGACGTGGTCTCGGCCCTGACCCCGCGGCCCTGACCGTTCTCGCACCGGAGTTCGCAGGAGCCCAAGCAGTTGCGGGAGGTGTTCGCAGGAGCCCAAGCAGTTGCGGGGGGTGTTCGCAGGAGCCCAAGCAGCTGCGGTGGCCCGTGGTGGAACTTGCTCCCGTGTGAGCGCTGACACAAGGATGGGCCCATGAGCGACGAGACCTCCGCGGGTGTCCACTTCCCGGCCGACGACCAGGGCAGACGGTCAACGACCACGACGACGAAGGGGGTCCTCGCCGACTCCGTGCGCGGCGTCGACGCGGCCCTGGCCGAGCGCATCGACGGCTCCCGCGAGTGGCGCAAGGACTATGTCGACCTCGTCCACGCGGTGACCGCCGCCAGCGCCGGCTCCGCCGACCGCGCCGCGCGGATAGCCACCGACGGCCTGGCCTCGATGCGTCGCCGGATGGTCCTCGTCGACCCCTCCGGCACCGAGGTGCCCCTCGAGGAGGCGACGCCGACGATGCCTGCCGGTGCGGCCCCCTTCGGCACCGAGACCGTGCGCGGCACCGCCGCCCCGGAGACCACCCTGCGGGTCCCGCTCGACGGGCGGGTGCTCGAGGGCGAGGAGCTGCGCGGGCAGCTCGCGTCCTGGGTCGACCGCCAGCTCGTCGAGCCCTCCTTCGCCACGGCGGTCGGCGAGGTCATCGACCACCCGGAGTGGCTGACGCTGCCCGGCCGGCGGGTGCTGCTCGTCGGGGCCGGCGCCGAGATGGGGCCGCTCGAGTCGCTGCTGTCCTGGGGCGCCGACGTCATGGCGATCGACCTGCCCCGCAGTCGTGCCTGGCGGCACAAGAAGGGCCTGGCCACCCGCGGCGCGGGCACGCTGACCTTCCCCGTCGACGGGTCGGGCGACTCCGGCGCCGACGTCGTCCACCAGCCCGGCCAGGTGCTCGAGTGGATCCGTCGCGAGCGCGGTGACGACCCCCTCGCTGTCGGGATGCACGCCTACGCCGACTCCGGGGTGCACGTGCGCGTCAGTGCCGCGATGGACCTGATCATGGACGAGCTGACCGCCGACGACGCCGGGACCGCGCTCGGGTGGCTGGCCACGCCGACGGACGCCTTCGTGGTGCCGCCGGAGGTCGTCGCGGCCGCCCGCGCCCGCTGGGACTCGCGGGGCCCGACCATCGCGTCGCTCCAGGCGCCCCTGCGGGCCCTGGGTCGGGGCAGGCTCTTCGCCCCCGCCTACCGGGACGCGCACGAGGGGCAGCCGGGGATCGCGGACGTGCTCGTGCCCCAGCAGGGCCCCAACTACGCGATCGCCAAGCGGCTCCAGCGGTGGCGCGGGGTGGCCGCCGAGGGCGCGGGGCAGCGGGTGTCCTTCAACGTCGCACCGGCCACGTGGACGCGCTCGGTGACGAAGAACCCGGTGCTGGGCGCGGCGTACGGCGGGGCGCACCACTTCGGGGTCGAGGTCTTCCGTCCGGAGACGGTCCGTCCGCTGATGGCGGCGCTGCTCGTGCGTGACCTCGTGCGTGAAGCGCCGGTGCGCTCGCACCCCGAGGAGCTCTTCAGCGAGGCCGCGGCCCACGGGGGCCTCTGGCGCGTGGGCTACGAGCCGAAGGCGGTGCTCGGCGTGGCGGCCGCCGCGGGTCTGCCCGGGTCCGTCGCGCGGCGGCTGCGACGCGGCTGAGCCTGCCCCTGCCGCGGTGTGATCGACTGCGGCGAGTCGGACCGTGGCCCGACATGGATGTAGCCCCGTGGGACGGGGGACCGCCTGGGTGGCGGTCCGTCGCACGGGGCTACATCCGACGTGTGTCGGACCCACCACCCCAGGGTCGGTGGCGGGGCCGACTGCGAACGACGACGACGTAGGAGGAAACAGGTAAACCTTCGTCGCGTGCTCTGCGAGGAAGTCTGCCCCGCTTGGCTGGGACCAGCCTGAGTGCCGGCTGCGGGTCACCTCCACGAGCCGCACCGAGACCGGCTCAGCCCCCGTCGTGCCCCCGCAACAGCTCGGAGAAGTCGGTGACCGGCCCGAGGGGCTCGACGTCCTCCTCGCCCGTCGGCGCGAAGCCGGCGACGCCGGTGCGCTCGGCCACGACCAGGGTGGCCAGCTCGCCGGCGGCACGGTGCACGCGGCGCTCGAGGTCGATGTCACCGCCGAAGTCCTCGGTGGCGGCGAACACCGCGGTCGGCACGACGACCGCCCGCAGGTACGCGAACAGCGGGCGCATCGCGTGCTCGAGCACGAGGCTGTGCCGGGGGGTGCCGGCCGTCGCGGCGAGGAGCACCGGCGTGCCGGTGAGCGAGGTCGGGTCGAGCAGGTCGACGAAGGTCTTGAACAACCCGGAGTAGCTGGCCGTGAAGACCGGCGTGACGGCGATGATCCCGTCCGCGGCGGCGATCTTCCGCTTCGCATCGACCATGCCGGGAGTCGGCCGGTTGCCGGAGACCAGCGTCTGCGCCATCTCGACGGCGAGCTCACGCAGCTCGATGGTCTCGACCTGCGCCGACTCGCCCCGCCCGCCGACGGCCGCGCGGGTGGCGTCGGCGAGCTGGTCGGCGAGCAGGCGGGTGCTGGAGGGCTCGGAGAGCCCGGCGCTGATGACGAGGAGGCGGCGGCTCATCGAGCGCCCGCCTTCGCCTGCTCGCGCTCGGCCTTCTCCTCCTCGCGGGCGATGGCGACGGGGGAGGGGACGACCTTGCGGTGCGGGCCGTCCGGACCCTGCGCGACGAGCGAGGCATGCGTCGGCGGCTCGCTCGGCACGTGCTCGGGACGGCGCCGCTCGAACTCCGCGCGCAGCACCGGGACGACCTCCGTGCCGAGCATCTCGACCTGTTCGAGGACCATCTCGAGGGGCAGGCCCGCGTGGTCCATGAGGAACAGCTGGCGCTGGTAGTCACCGACGGAGTCGGCGAAGGACAGCGTGCGCTCGATGACCATCTCGGGGGTGCCGACGGTCAGCGGGGTCTGTGCGGTGAAGTCCTCCATCGACGGCCCGTGCCCGTAGACCGGCGCGTTGTCGAAGTAGGGGCGGAAGGTCCGCTTGGCCTCGGCCTCGGTCGCGGCCATGAAGGCCTGGCCGCCGAGCCCGACGATCGCCTGGTCGGCGGAGCCGTGCCCGTAGTGCTCGAAGCGACGGCGGTACAGGTCCACCATCTGGGCGGTGTGCTCCATGTTCCAGAAGATGTTGTTGTGGAAGAACCCGTCGCCGTAGAAGGCGGCCTGCTCGGCGATCTCGGTGGAGCGGATCGAGCCGTGCCACACGAAGGGCGGGGTGTCGTCCAGCGGGAAGGGTGAGGTGGTGAACCCCTGCAGGGGCGTGCGGAACTGGCCCTTCCAGGTGACGTTCTTCTCCCGCCACAGGCGGCGGAGCAGGTGGTAGTTCTCGATCGCCAGCGGGATGCCCTGGCGGATGTCCTTGCCGAACCACGGGTAGACCGGGCCGGTGTTGCCGCGGCCCATCATCAGGTCGACCCGCCCGCCCGAGAGGTGCTGCAGGAAGGAGTAGTCCTCGGCGATGCGCACCGGGTCCGTCGTCGTGATGAGGGTGGTCGCGGTCGAGAGCTTCAGGTGCTGCGTCTGCGCGGCGATGAAGGCCAGGTGCGTCGTGGGCGCGGACGGGACGAAGGGCGGGTTGTGGTGCTCCCCGGTGGCGAAGACGTCGAGCCCGACCTCCTCGGCCTTCAGCGCGATCTGCGTCATGGCGGAGATGCGCTCGGCCTCGCTCGGCGTGCGGCCGGTCGTGGGGTCCGTCGTCACGTCGCCGACGGAGAAGAGTCCGAACTGCATTGCTTCCTCCACTGCTTGGTTGAACCGTCAACTAGTCTAACAGCAGCAGGTCAGGAGGCATTCCCTCATCCCGCAAAGGGGGTGACCGCCTTCCCCCGCACGCCCGGCCGCGCGACGAAGAGCGAGCCGGCCGCGGGGTCCTCGCCCTCGTCGAGCCCCTCGCGGGAGGTCGTGATGTACAGCTCGTCCAGGTCCGCGCCGCCGAAGGTGCACGCGGTCACCTGCCGCGCCCCGACCTCGACCACCGCGTCGCGGGTCCCGTCCGGAGCCCGGCGCTCGACCCGGCCGCCGCCGAAGACGGCCGTCCACACGCCCCCTTCGCCGTCGACGGTGAGGCCGTCGGGGAAGCCGTCCACCTCCGCGAACACCCGGCCGTGCTCCAGCCCGCCCTCCGGCGACCAGTCGAAGACCGTGATCGCCCCGGTCGGGGTGTCGTTGTAGTAGGCGCGGCTGCCGTCGGGGGCGAAGTCGATGCCGTTGGAGACGGTCACCGACTCCAGCGCGGTCTCCACGCGGCCGTCGGGATGCACGCGGTAGAGGCGGGCGGCACCCTTCGCCTGGTCGTAGGCCATCGACCCGACGTAGAGGCTGCCGTCGGGCGCGACGCCGCCCTCGTTCATCCGGACGGCGTCCGTGGTCCACATCGGGCGAAGGGGGTCCACCCGCCAGTCCTCGTCCGCGAACCCCAGGCCGCGCTCGAGTGCGATGACCGCGCCGCCGACGCTCCGGGGCCGGATCATCGCCGCGACGTCACCGACGTGGGTGCGGCCCACCGCGCCGGAGTCGGTCAGGTGCAGCACGTCGCCGGCGGTCATGTCGACCCAGCGCAGGCCGCCCCAGCCCGGCCACCAGCACGGTCCCTCGGCGTGGTGGGCGACGGCGTCGGTGAGGCGTTCGGCGCGCATGCTCCCGAGGCTAGCGCCGACGGGCGCCTCCGGTCAGTCGCGCTCGAGCAGCTCAGCGATCTCGTGGGTGAGGGCGACGCCCGCCTCGATCTCGACCCTGCGGCTGGAGACGGACTCGACGTTGAAGCCGAAGGGGATGCCCAGGTACCGGCAGAAGTCGGCGAGCTCCCGGGCGGCGTTGAGGGCCTGCTGGCGGGACCAGTCGAGCGGGTCCTCGGTGTGCAGGATCTCGTTGCGCACCCAGTGCGGCACCTCGACCCCGAGCCACTCGAGGAAGGACAGCGTCTTCGCCGAGCCGCACAGGGAGAGGGTGAAGATGAGCGGAGCGACTTCGACGCCGCTCTCGCGGGCGGCGTAGCGGTAGTCCGAGGCGAGGTTCTTGGCGGCACCGATGTCGTAGACGATCTGGCTGATGAAGAACTGCGAGCCCCCTTGCTGCTTGCGCAGCAGGCGCTGGTGCTCGTCGCCGCGCCCGATGTGCCGCTCGGGGATCGTCACCGCGCCCAGGGGCAGCTCGGGACGGGTCTCGTGGTGGATCTCCACGGCCTGCGGCAGGCTCGTGCGGACGGTGGCGTCGCTGCTCGAGGAGCCGACGAAGACCGTCATGACGTTGTCGGGCGCCGACTGCAGCCAGCTGCGCAGCTCGTCCGGGGAGTACTTGCCGACGTAGCGGTAGATGACGGCCGGCTTGTCCCACCCGGTCAGGCCGTCCGACAGGTAGGCCGCCGGGTCGAGCATCTCGACGAAGGGGAAGGGGCGCGGCTGCGGGTTGCGGTCGGCTTCGTCGGTGATGTCGTAGATCACCAGCGCGTCGACCGGCAGGGCGTCGACCCGGGCGAGGGTGCGCTCGGCGATCTCGGTGACGCGCTCGGGCGTGGTGTCGGCGCGCGGGGGAGTCAGGCCGAAGAGCAGGACCTCGCGCGGGTTGCGGGCCGGTGC
The DNA here is from genome assembly GCF_029510815.1 of Janibacter sp. DB-40. Classification (NCBI taxonomy): domain Bacteria; kingdom Bacillati; phylum Actinomycetota; class Actinomycetes; order Micrococcales; family Intrasporangiaceae; genus Janibacter; species Janibacter sp. DB-40. The sequence continues at coordinate 90,301 of NZ_CP120360.1, forward strand.
GGGGAAGGCGGCCGGAACGAGGGTGCGGTGCTGATCCTGCATGGGGGGCACGTTAACCCCCGTGGCCGCACCCGCGTCGTACCGTCTCGCCACCGGCGCCCGCGGCCACGGTTAGGCTCGCACCGAATGCACCCACGGACTTCAGGAGCACGGACATGCAGGTCAAGGACACCGCCGCGATCGTTACCGGAGGCGCCTCCGGGCTGGGGGCGGCCACCGCAGCGGCGCTCGCGGAGCAGGGCGCCAAGGTCTTCGCCTTCGACCTGGCTGACTCCATCGCCGCGGCGCCCGCCGTCGACGGCGTGGAGTACGTCGAGGTGGACGTGACCGACCAGGGGCAGGTGCGCGAGGCCGTGGCCACCGCGGCGGGTGCCGGGGTCCCCCTTCGCACGGTCATCAACTGCGCCGGCATCGGGCCGTCGATGCGCATCCTCGGCCGCAAGGGCCCGCACGACCTCGACACCTACGCCAAGGTCGTCCAGATCAACCTCGTCGGCTCCTTCAACGTGCTCACCCTCGCGGCGGAGCAGATCGCGGAGACCGAGCCGCTGGCGGACGACGCCCGCGGCGTCATCATCAACACCGCCTCCATCGCCGGCTACGAGGGCCAGATCGGGCAGGCGGCCTACGCCTCGAGCAAGGCCGGCATCATCGGCCTGACCCTGCCCGCGGCCCGCGACCTCGCCCAGCACGGCATCCGCGTGCTGACGATCGCGCCGGGCATCGTCGAGACGCCGATGCTCGCGACGGTCTCGGAGGAGTTCCGGGAGGGGCTGGCCGCCGGCGTGCCCTTCCCGAAGCGCCTGGCCCGCCCGGACGAGTACGCCCGGCTGGCGATGTCGCTCGTCGAGCAGGACTACCTCAACGGCGAGGTCGTGCGCATGGACGGCGCGCTGCGGATGGCCCCGCGCTGACCTGACCTCGCGCGCACCCCCACCTCCTGCGCATTTGCCTGGGGAAATGCGTCTGCACACCGTTTCCCTGGGGTCGTGCGGCCCTCAGGCGGGGTCGGTGACGTCGGCGACGTCCGCGCCGAGGCGGATGATGGCCGCGTCCGCGTCGACGGTGGCCGCGACCCCGTGGGCGCCGGCCCCGATGGAGACGATCCGGCCGGCCATGGAACTGTCGGCGATGACCGGCAGCTCGGTGAGCGACCCGAAGGGGGTGATCGTGCCCCTCTCGTAGCCGGTCACCTCGCGGGCGACGTCCTTGTCCGGCAACGACAGCCGGTTCACGTCGAGGTGGGCGCGCAGCTTCGGCCAGGAGATCTGCCGGTCGCCGGGGACGAGGACGAAGAGGTGGTCGTCCTCGCCCCGGCGCACGACGAGCGTCTTGATGATGTCCGCGGGCTCGACACCGCGTGCCGCGGCGGCCTCCTCGAGGGAGCCGACCTTCCCGTGCCGGGTGATCGTGTACTCCATACCGCTGTCCCTGAGGGCCTGTGTCGCCCGGGTCTCACCATCCATGGCCCCAGCGTAGGACCCGCGCAGCGCACCGGGTGGTGGACGAGTGCGTCACGGGAGTGCCCGTGGAGCACCGGTCCACCACCGGGCGCGGCGGCGGTCAGCGCTGCAGGAACTGCGTGAAGCGCTCGCGCGTCTCGGACTTCATCGACAGCCAGCTGATCATGTTCGCCTCGTCCTGGCCGACTTCCTCGCGGATGAGGTCCGCGCTCGCGCGCATCAGGCTGCGGGCCCGGCCGTAGGCCTCGGACGCACCCGCGGCCCACATCCCGGCGATCTCGCGCGCCCGGGCACCCGGGTCCGCGGCGATCTCCGTCACCAGGTCCTGCTCGACCGCCTCCGCGGCCGACATCGGCTCACCGAGCAGCGCGAAGGCCAGCGCCCGGCGCTGCCCGAGGACCCGGGGCAGTGAGCCCGAGGCCCCGCAGTCGGGGGACAGCCCGATGTTCGGGTAGGCGAAGACGAACTTCGTGCCCTCCGCGGCGACGATGACGTCGGCGGCGAGCATGATGCCCAGGCCGCCGCCCGCGACGGCTCCCTGCACGGCGGCGACGACCGGCTTGGCCATCGACTCGAGCGTCTGCACGGCCGAGTCCGCCGTCAGGGCGAGCTCGCGGATGTAGCTGCTCGGCTCCTCCTCGCCGGCGAAGGCGGCGACATCGCCGCCCCCGCAGAATCGTGCGCCGGCCCCGCTGAGGACCACGGCGCGCACCGTGTCGTCCTCGGCCGCGTTGGTCGCGGCCTCCCCGAGCGCGAGCGCGAGGGGCATGTCGATCGTGTTGGCGGACTCGGGACGGTTGAGCTCGATGTGAGCGATCCCGTCCGCGACGGTGTAGGTGACTTCAGTCATCAGACCCTCCTGAAAAGTGCGGCGAGGGCCTGGCCCCCACCGATGCACATGGTGACGATGCCGTACTCGAGGTCGTTGCGCACCATGTGCTTGGCTGCGCGCACGGTGAGGATGGCGCCGGTCGCACCGACGGGGTGGCCGAGCGCGATGGCCCCGCCGTAGGGGTTGACCCGCGCCGGGTCCAGGCCGGTGTCGCGGATGACGGCGACGGCCTGGGAGGCGAAGGCCTCGTTGAGCTCGATGACGCCGACGTCGGAGGGCTGCAGCCCCGTCTTCGCGAAGAGCGCCTTGAGCGCGTGCGTCGGCGCGTAGCCCATGAGCTCCGGTTCCATGGCGGCCGTGGTGACCGCTTCGAGGCTGACGAGGCCGGTCCGACCGCGCTCCTTGACGGCGGACTCACGGCCGAGGACGACGGCTCCGGCGCCGTCGTTGATGCCGGAGGCGTTGCCGGCGGTGACCGTGCCGTCCTTGCTGAAGGCCGGGCGCAGCTTCGCCAGGGTCTCCAGGGTGGTGTCCGGCTTGGGGTGCTCGTCCGTGTCGGCGGTGAAGGGCTTGCGACCCCCGACCTCGACGGCCGTGATCTCCTCGGCGAAGGCGGCCTGCGCCTCGGGAGTCGCGGCACGACGCTGCGACTCGAGCGCGAACTCGTCCTGCTCCTCGCGGGAGACGCCGTACTTCGTCGCGACGTTCTCCGCGGTGACACCCATGTGGATGTCGTGGAAGGGATCGGTGAGCATGAGGACGGTGCCGTCCTCCAGCTTCCGGTTGCCCAGCTTGTAGCCGCTGCGGGCGCCGAAGTCGTAGAACGGCATCCGCGTCATCGACTCGTCGCCACCCGCGAGGGTGAAGTCGAGGTCGTTCCACCGCATCTCCTGCGCGGCGGACCAGATGGCCTGCAGGCCGGAGCCGCAGAGGCGGTTGACGGTGAAGGCGGGGACGTTGGTGGGCAGGCCGGCGGTCACCGCGACCCGGCGGGCGTTGTAGGCGTCCGGGCCGACCTGGCCGATGCAGCCCATGACGACCTCGGAGATGTCCTCACCGGCCACCCCGGCCCGGGTCAGCGCCTCCCGGCTGGCGGTCGCCCCGAGCTCGTAGCCGGGGACGTCCTTGAACATGCCGCCGAAGCTGCCGGTGGGGGTCCGGGCTCCGTCGACGACGACGATCTTCTCCACGATGTCTCTCCGTTGGTCGGGGAAGGGGGTCTCCTGCCAGCATTCCATCCCACCCCACCCGCTCCACGCCGAGCCCCGCTCGGTGTCCGCGACGCACGCTGCGCGCGCAGCGGGGCTCGACGACGACGAGCGGGGGTCGGCGCGTCAGCGGGCCAGGAGCGTCACCAGGTCCGTGCGCAGGGTGCTGGGGTCCACGTCGGGTCCCGGCTCGGTCACGTAGACCTCCCAGAACGGCAGCTGCGGCTGGTGCCCGGCGCGCGCGACCGCCTTCATGAACTCCTGCCAGGCCTGCCCCAGTCCGTCGTAGCCGCCGAAGTACGAGATTGTCGCGATCCGCCCGGCGGGCAGTTTCGAGGCGTAGAAGGTGATGCCGCCCGCCTCGAGCTCGCCGTTGAGCACCTTGTCCACCGGGAAGCCGACGTCGAAGGTCATCGTCGCCCCGGGGTTGCGGTGGTGCAGCGAGAAGGCGGGACCGGTCGCGGCGACGTCGAACTCCTCCAGCCCCGGGACCAGGGCGGAGAAGGTCTCGTCGAAGATCCCGCCCATCTCGTGCGGCGCGACCCCCTCGGTGACGCGCACGACGGTCGGCGTCTCCTCGGCGGTGAGGTAGGTGACCTCGGTGTGTGGCTCGTCGAGGTAGCTGGGCTCGGTCACGGCGTGCTCCTGTCGTCGGGGTCCGGCATGGTCGTCGCCTCGATCATCCTCGTGCCGCGGACGGGATGCCAGCCGACGGCGCCGCGCTCTCAGGGCTGGAGGACCACCTTGATGCAGCCGTCCTCCTTGTCCCGGAAGGTGCGGTAGGCCTCGGGTGCCTCGGCCAGCGGCAGGTGGTGGGTGGCCAGGCCCTCGACGTCGAAGACGTCCTCGTCGCGGGAGACCGTCTCCAGCAGCTCGTCGGTCCAGCGCCGCACGTTGGCCTGACCCATCCGCATCGTCACCTGCTTGTCGAACATCGTCAGCAGCGGCATCGGGCTCACCATGCCGCCGTAGACGCCACTGAGCGAGATCGTGCCGCCGCGCCGGACGCAGTCGATGGCACTGTGCAGGGCCTCGAGGCGGTCGATGCCCACGGTCTTCATGGCCGCGCGGGCCAGCGGCTTCGGGGTGCGAGTCGTCGCCTTGATGACCGTCTCGGCGATGGGGTTGCCGTGCGCCTCCATGCCGACGGCGTCGATGACCCGGTCGGCGCCGCGGCCCTGCGTGAGGTCCCGCACGGCGTCACCGAGGTCGTCCACGGTGCGCAGGTCGAGCGTCTCCACGTCGTGTGCCGCGGCCATCGCCAGGCGCTCGTCGACACGGTCGACCCCGATGACGCGGCCGGCCCCCTGGACCTTCGCGGAGCGGGTGGCCATCTGGCCGATCGGACCGAGACCGAGCACGAGGACGGTGTCGCCCTCGCCGATCTCCGCGTACTGCGCGGCCTGCCACGCGGTCGGGAGGACGTCGGAGAGGTACAGGTAACGCTGGTCCGGCCCGGTGTCCGGGATGCGGACGGGACCGTACTGGGCCTGCGGCACCCGCAGGTACTCGGCCTGGCCGCCCGGGACGGAGCCGTAGAGGCTGCTGAACCCGAAGAGGGAGGCGCCCATGCCCTGCTCGGTCACCTGGGTGGTCTCGCACTGGGACTGCAGCCCCCGCTCGCACATCCAGCAGCGCCCGCAGGAGATGTTGAAGGGCACGACGACTCGATCGCCCACCTTCAGGTCCCCGGTGTCGGGGCCGACCTCCTCGACGATGCCCATGGCCTCGTGGCCGAGGACGTCCCCCGGTGAGAGGAAGGGGCCGAGGACGCCGTAGAGGTGCAGGTCCGAGCCGCAGATGGCGGTCGAGGTGACGCGGACGATCGCGTCGGTCGGCTGCTCGATCCGCGGGTCGGGGACGTCCGTCACCTCGACGGAGTTGTGGGACTGCCAGGTCACGGCCTTCATGGTTGCCTCCTGAGAGGGTCGGGTACTCCACCCCGCTACCCGGTCGGCGGCTCCCCAACCGGGGGCCGCCCCCTTCGCCCGGACGGGTCCGGTCCTCGCCTCCCTGGGAAGGGGCGACGCAGTCGGGTGGCCCGGTGCGCCCCGAGAGCACGGCGGTGGCCGCCACCCGAAGGGGTGACGGCCACCGGCGCGCGGGGTCCGGGCCTCAGATGAGGTCCTCGCCCTTCCGCCTCGCGGAGCGCATCTCGCGCACGAAGCCGGTGCCGATCACGGCCAGGATGACGCCGACGATCGCCGGCCACATGAGGATGTAGATGGTCAGTGCGGTGATGGACATGGGTGGCGTCCCCTCTCAGACGGTCGCGGGCTCGTCGTCGGGGTCGACGACGGGGCGGGTTGTGGATGCGGCGGCCTCGTCCTCCGGGTCGAAGTCCCCCGTCTTGCGGGCGATGACGTCGAAGTCGAAGGGCTCCCCGCGGGAGGCGAGGGTCATGGCGGCGCAGACGAGCGTCGAGACCGCGTAGGCCACGAGCGACCCGGACAGCGCGGCGTAGTCCGCGATGAGGCCGATGGCGAAGGGGGCGAGGACCAGGGCGGCGATGGTGCCACCGGCGAGGCCGACCTTCGGCCCGAAGAACCCGAAGAGCATCAGTCCGATGACCACTCCGATCCCGACGACGCCGAGCAGCTCGACGACCAGGTCCGTGCCCGTGGTGCGCGGCAGCCAGCCGAAGCGGACCGGGAGGAACGCGGCGAGGGCGAGGAGCACCGAGACGGTGAAGGCCGAGTTGGTGACCTTGGTCCAGTAGAAGGACGCGATGACGGGGAAGACCAGGCAGCCCCAGAGCGCGCCCACGAAGACGAGCAGGTCGAGGATGCTCAGCTCCAGGGCCGCGAACGCGACCGCTGCTGCCGTCGCCAGGACCATCGTCAGCCGACCGATGAGCAGCATCGTGCGCGGGCTGACGGTCCGCCCGCTGCGGCGGACGCTCACGCCGTAGACGTCGGTCATGACGATCGAGGAGAGGGCGGCCAGGTCGGAGTCGGCCGTCGAGGAGAGCGAGCCGATGATCATCACGAAGAAGACGACGATGAGCGGCGTCGCGAGGTGGCTGGCGGCCAGCTGCGGCAGCAGGTTGTTCGGGTCGCCGCCCGCCGGCTGGACGCCGGCGTAGAGGGCGAGGACGCCGAGCATGCCGACACCGATGACGGTCGCGCCGTAGCCGATGGTCGCGGTGATGAAGGTCGGCTTGATGAGGTCCTCGCGCACGGCGAAGAGTCGCTGGGCGATCGTCTGGTTGCCGATGGCGTAGGCGAGGACGGCCGCGATGTACGGGGCGCCCTGCATGAGGAAGGCCTCGGAGGAGAAGAAGTTGGACTGCTGCGGGGTGAGGTTGGTGGCACCCTCACGCAGCAGGTCCGTCCCACCGAGGAGGAAGAACAAGGTCGGCACGAGGACGACGACGGCACCGAGCATGGCGACGACCTGGGCGAAGTCCGTCAGCACCGAGGCGCGGAACCCCGACCAGATCGTGTACAGGAGCACGCCACCCGCGATCGCGAGGACGCCCTGGATGAAGCTCAGCGGCGACAGCATCGCGATGAGCGCGCCACCGGCGATGAAGTTCGACATCAGGGAGATGACGCTGCCGAGGACGTTGGACCCGGCGAGCATCAGCTGGCTCGAGCGGCCGTGGCGCACGGCCATCACCTGGGCGAGCGTGTGCGCTCGCGGCGCGACGGCGCGGATCCGCTTGCCGAAGGGGTAGATGAACAGGATCATCAGGGCGCCCCACAGGCCGTAGTGGATCGGCCCGGAGATCCCGTAGAGGTAGCCGGAGGTGGCGGAGGCGTACATCGAGGACGCCCAGATCCAGGTGGCCGTCATGGAGGCGGCGGAGATGCCGAATCCGATGCCGTGACCTGCGGTCATGTAGTCGTCGGCGTTCTCCTTGCCGCGGCTGATCCTGACGGACATGTACATCGTCAGTCCGTAGAAGAGGAGCAGGAGCGCGACGATGGTCACGATTCCCAATGGGGGCTCGGTAGGCATGCCTTCCTTCCGGTGTGGTGTTGTCGGGGTGTGGCATGCGGAAGGTAACCCCGGATGCATATGCATTGCCAATGACGGCAAACGGCTCCAAACCGCCCGAGAAGCCGATGCCATCAACGAAAAGTGAATGTTCATGCACCTAGTCGGATGTGGGGAACGTCACCCGTGTGAGCACGTTTTCCGGGACTTCCGGCGGTGAGTCCGGTCGCGGTCGGTTACGCCCGACGGCGACCGTCCGCAGGTGGGTCTTGCACGCATGACGAGTTGGGGCTTGGCTGTGCTCCATGAGCTACCAGCCACCGCCACCGCCACCTCCGGGCGGGCCGGGCCAACCACCCCCGTCCGGTGGGTACGGAGGACCGCCCTATCCGCCTCCGGGTGGTTACGGCGGTCAGCCGCCCGGTGGCTACGGTGGCCCACCCGGCGGTTACGGCGGTGGCCCACCCGGCGGTTACGGCGGTGGCCCACCCGGCGGTTACGGCGGTCAGCCACCCGGGTGGGGCGGCGTCCCGACGCCCTACAGCCCCCTCGAGGCGCTGACCTACGGCTGGCGGAAGTTCACCCAGAACCTCGGACCCTTCCTCGGGATGACGGTGCTGCTCGGTGTCATCGCCCTCGGGTTCTCCTTCGTCTCCGAGCTCCTGCTGCAGACCGGTCCGACCGTCCCCGGCCCAGCCGACCCGTTCACCGGTGAGCCGACGCAGGTGCGTGAGCCGGGGATCGGCGCGATCGCGGCCAGCGGCGTCCTGAGCATCATCAGCGCGATCGTCCAGTTCGTCATCGCCGCTGCTCTGATCCGTGCCGCGCTCGACGTGGTCGACACGGGGAGCGCGAGCATCGGCACGATGTTCACCCGGATCCCGTGGCTGCACATGGTGCTGGCGGCCATCCTCGTCGCCCTGGTGAGCATGGTCGGTCTGATCCTGTGCATCATCCCGGGCATCATCGCCGCGTTCCTGCTGTCCTTCACCAACTTTGCGGTCGTGGACGGCAACTCGGCCACGGATGCGATGGGGGCGAGCTTCCGGTTCACCAAGGCCAATGCCGGTCCGGTGCTGCTCCTCTTCCTGGTCTTCCTCGGCCTCGGGATCCTCTCGCTGTGCACCCTCGGCCTCGGCTTCCTGGTCCTGATCCCGGTGGGCTACATCGCCGTGGCCTACACCTGGCGCATGCTGCAGGGGCGCCCAGCCGTCGGGGCCGCCTGACCCGGTCCGGCTAACCCGCAGCCCCTTGACGGGCTGTGAATGCCGGGAGCAGGCTGTGGCATGGTCAGGACTCCGGCTCCAGCAGGCATCATGGTCGCACTAGGACTGGTCGACGGGGCGGCAGCAGGGACGGCCATCGGTGTGGCGGTGGCCGGCGGGCCCGGTCTCGCCCTCGGCGCAGCCATGGGCGGGGGGTTGGGCATCGTCGTCGGTGCGATCGTCGATCAGTGGTCCTCTGCGAGGTCGCGCACCGATCCCACGAGCTGAGTCTGCGGCGTCGCCCGCTCGCCGTCGCTGACATGGTCGCGACCCTACTCAGCCGCAACGGACCGCGGCGCCCAGAACTCGCAGGAGCCTAAGCACTTGCGAAAGGGGGGCACCCAGACCTTGCAGGAGCCTAAGCACTTGCGAAAGGGGGGCGCCCAGAACTCGCAGGAGCCTAAGCAGTTGCGAAAGGAGGCTGCGCTCGGGGCGTGGATGGCCTTGCGCACGGCCGCGGTCGATCGCCATGGGGATTGCGGTCGTGGCGCGCACGACCCCACGAGATGCGGTGGATCAGCGGCCGAAGATCGCCACGATGTACTCGCCGTCCTCGGCGAAGGGCTCGAGCGCCCACCCGCCGAGGAGGACCTGCTCGGTCAGACCCGCCGCCGTCGCGTCGGCCCGGAAGTCCGCGAAGTCGTAGCCGCGCCCCGCACCGAATCCGATGACCACGCGCCCGCCCTCGGCCAGGTGCTCGGCGAAGCCGGCGAGGACGTCGCCGCGGGTGCTCGGCGCGAGGAAGGTCATGACATTGCCGGCCGAGACGATCACGTCGAAGAGCCGGCGCTCGCCCCCTTCGGCCCGCACGTCGAGGACGGCGAGGTCGCTGACCAGCCACTCGGGACCGGGGTGGTCCTCCTTCGCCGCGGCGATGAGGGCGGGGTCGACGTCGGCCCCGGTGACCTCGTGGCCCAGCTCGTGGAGCCGGCCGCCCACTCGGCCGGGGCCGCAACCGGCGTCGAGGATGCGGGCACCCCGCGCGGCCATCGCGTCGACGAGGCGGGCCTCACCGTGCAGGTCGTCCCCGCGCGCGGCCATCGCCCGGAAGCGCTCGATGTACCACGTCGAGTGGTTCGGATCCTCTGCGACCTTGCGCATCCACTGACTCGTCTCAGGCACCATGCACCCACGATAGGCGTGAGGTCCTCGCCGCCCGACGGCGCGCCGGAGTGGGCACGCCACCGGCCGATGCAGGCGGCCGGTGGCGTGCGGTCTCACGCCCCACGGAGTCGTTCGTGCATCTCCAGGACCCGGGGGAAGAGCAGGTTGTTCTCCTTGTGGACGTGCTCGTGCACGTCGTGCTCCAGCTCGGCCAGGCCGGTGAGCATCGCGCGGTAGGAGTTGCAGGCGTCCTGCGGTGGGGTGTGGCCATCCGTCAGCTCGTGGATCCGGGTGAGCAGGTCGCCGACGACGTCGTGCTCCGCGATGAGCTCGCGCAGCGCATCGGAGAAGTCGCCGGAGGAGAGCCGGACCGGGGCCTGCGTCTTCTCCAGGCGGCTGATGGCCGGGAAGATCACCCGCTCCTCGCGCGTCATGTGCGGCTCGAGCTCGGCGACCACACGAGCGTAGAGCTCCTTGACCACGGCGAGCTCCGGGTGGCGCTCCCTGTGCACTCCGGCGACCTTGTCTACGAGCGCCTGCAGCCGCGGCATCTCCTCCCACGTGTAGGCGTGGTGGGTGTCGACGATGTCGTGGGCGAGCGCGGCCATCTCGAGATCACGGGCGACGACGGCCGGCGGCTCGCCGGGCAGGTCCAGTCGCGTGCTGACGTCCTCGAGGTCGAGGCCGGCCGCCTGGGCGGCCTCCTCGAGCGGGCGCTGCCCGTTGCAGCAGTAGTCGAGACCGAGCTGCTCGAGCACGCGGCTGCGGCGGGGGTCCTCGGCGACCAGGTCACCGAGGGTTGCGGTGGTGGCGACGGCCATGTCCGTTGTCCCTTCGTGGTCGGGGCCTCACGGTGTGCCCCTGCGGTGGACGTCGACCGCCGGGGTGGCGGCCAGCGTGGTGGTGAGTGTGGTGCGGGCGCGGGTCCACGCCTCGTGCAGGGCGCAGGTGCGCCCGTGGCCGCAGGCCCGGTCCTCGGCGACACAGCGCCCGTTGGCGGTCGGTCCGTCGACCGCCTCGATGACGTCGAGCACGCTGGCGCGGGCCGCGGAGTCGGTGAGGGAGTAGCCACCGGTCGGGCCGGGGGTGGACCGGACCCACCCGGCCTTGACGAGCGGGCCCACGACCTGGGCGACGAAACCGGGGGTGGCGTCCAGCGCCTCGCCCAGCTCGGGGGCCTTGAGGCGGGCATCCGTCGGGGACAGGGCCGCGATCGCCTGCACGGCCAGCTCGGCCCGTCGCGTGACCTCTAGTCTCATAGTGAGAGACTAATGGATTATGGGTGCTGTGGGAAGGGCGCTTCGTCGAGGGCGCCTCCCGGCGACGGGCGTGCACGCCTCGGCCGACCCAGCGGCCACTCGTGCAGCACGCGGCACCGGTCGGACTCCCACCACGCGAGCTGCAGCCGCGTGAGCGTGCACGTCACCGGCACCACGTCACCGAGCAGCATGCGGGTGCTCTCGAGGGAGACCGTGGCCGAGGCGGCATCCAGCGTCAGGTGCGGGTCGACGCGCGGGCCGAACCTCCCTTCGTACGGCGGGAAGTCCGGGAAGGCCGCGACCAGCGCCTCCGTCAGGTCACGCAGGGGACCGTCCGGCTCGGGCCGCAGATGGATGATGCCGTTCGGGAACTGCCCGAGGTCGGCGAGGCGGATCGCCATCGGCGCGGTCGCCGCCGCGATCCGCCGCACCTCGGCCAGGTCGCTCGCCGACGGCGCAGGGGCGAAGGGGGCCAGGGCCGTCACGTGCGCGTGGCCGAATCGTGGGTCGGCGGAGACGAACCCCGGGTCGTAGGAGCGGGTGCGCTCGCGGACCCAGGCCTCCAGCGGAGGCGCGGGGAGCTGCAGCACGGTGTGGCCGGTCACGCCCCGAGCCTGCCCCATCGGTGCGTGGTTTCGAGGCTCGGGCCCGGGGGCCCTCACACCTCAACCACCGGTGGGCCTCGCCCAACGGTGGTTGAGGTGCGAGTCCGCCCAGCGGGCGAAGCCTCGAAGCCACCGGCAGCGGTCACCGCACCGTGAAGGCCTGCGAGGCACCGCGGTAGGGCCGCACGCTGCCGGTCCAGCCGTCCTTCCGGTCACCGATCTGCACGAGACGGTAGGTGCCGGGTGGGGTCCGCTCGCCGATCCGCCACTCGACCGTGGTCCGCGAGGCGGCGATGCCCTCCCGCTCCCACGTGTACGTCGTGTCCCAGTCGCGGTCGGTCAGGACGGTCCTCCAGCCGTTCCCGGTCCGGCGTTGGACCTCCAGGAAGGTGCCGTTGGTGCGCAGGTCGTTCTTCGGGTGGGCCCCGCGGAAGTCGGCGGTGGCGGTCTCCCCCTTCGCGTAGGCCTCCCGCGGCTGGGTGAGCACGTCACCGAAGTCCTGACCGATCGGGGTGTCGTCGTGGACGACCCCGGGGCGCTCCGGGTACCAGCTGCCGCTCCGGTCCTCGGGGCGCACGCCGTTGCCAACGGGCTCGCCCTCGGCCATCGCGGAGGCGAGGTCGGCGTACTCCTGCCGGTAGGCGGCCAGCGTGTGGGGGCCGAACTCCGTCGAGGCGCCCTCGTAGTGCTGGGCCGCGAACTCCTCGCGCGTGGTGACGTAGCCGGTGTAGGAGTTGGCCAGCCCGGCGACGACGACGGTGTCCACGCCGCTGCCCGCGAGCCGCTCCTGCACGGTGGCCTCGAGGCGCCGGCCGCTCATCGTCGTCGGCTCGCCGGGCACGCCGACGATCGCGAGGGAGCCGAGGCGCAGCAGTTGGACGGGGACCTTCGTCGGGACCCAGCCGAGGTGGCCGGTCGGGAGCAGCACGGGCTTCTCCGCCTGGCAGCTGTCGAGCACGGGGGCGTTGACGAGGGCGTCGCCGAGCAGGGCACCCAGGGCCGAGCCCTCGATGGTGTCGAGCGTGCCGCCGGTCGTGCTGCTGCGGGTCATCCCCTCGGTGATGCCGGGGATGTTCGAGGGGCCGTTCTCGCCACCTGCGGCGAAGGAGAAACCGCGGGCGGGGGTGCACAGGTCGCGCTCCGGATCGCCCTTGGTGAACTCGTCGCGGACCGTGTAGTCGCCGAAGTCGGCCCAGCGGGAGCGGCTGTCGACGGGGCCGGTGAGGGGCTCCCCCGTCGCCTCCCACAGGCGGACCGCCGCGTCGAACTGCCGCCGGCCCGCCCGCTCGACGTTGAGCCGCTCGTCCGCGCTGCCCTCGTAGCCGGGGGCGGAGTGGGAGTTGCCGTCGACGGCGACGACGTCACCCTCCGCGGCGTTGGCGAAGCTCGCGACGAAGGTGTCGTCCGAGGCCGGGTCGGTGCCCATCCTCTCCGCGAAGAGGTAGCGCGCGTAGCCCTTGTTGTCGGCGCTGAGGTGGGTCCACTCCTTGCTGAAGCTCGTTGGGTGGACGGCGAACCAGTTGAGCATCCCGACCGGTTCCCCGGTGGCGTCGGTGAGCTCCAGCTGGGTCATCCGGGTGTCGACGTCCGTCGGGTACTCGCCGGCGTCGTCATTGGCCTCGTACGCCGGGATCGAGCGGTTGCGGGTGGCATCGTCGAGGTCGCCCCGGGTCAGCGAGACGCTGCCCGGCTCGAGGTTGTCGTGCGCGCGGACGATCGAGGCGACGATGCCGTCGACGGCGGCGCGGAAGTTCTGCGTGCTGTAGCCCGCCCCCGAGGCGTCTGCACCGGCGATCTGGTAGAGCGTCGCGTGCGCCTGGCCGGAGTTGCCGACGTGGGTGTGCGTGGCGGTGAGCATGACGTTGTCGCCGGTGTAGGTGTCGCCGAAGCGCTCGCGCAGCTCCTTGACCACCTCGACGCGCACGGACTGGAACATCGCGCCCATGTCCGCGGAGACGTAGACGATCCGCTCGTCGGTGCCGGGGTCGGCGATGACGTAGGCGTGCGAGTACAGGCGGTCCTGGATGCCCCGCATCTCCTGCTGTGCGGCGTAGCCGAAGGCGCCCGTCTCCGCTGCGGCCCCCGTGATGTCGTACAGGCCGGCGCCGACGAGGTAGTCGGCGGACGCGGGCGCGGCCGTGGCGCTCGCGGCGAAGGGGGTGACCAGCCCGAGCGCGAGCGTGCCGGTGAGCAGTCGGGTCCGGGTCCTTCGCGACATCGCGACTCCTGCATCGGGTTGCGCGGTGGCACCGCGCAAAAGTTACTGCCAAGTAATATTGGCCGCAGGAGGTGGGGTCGTCAAGTGCGCGTCGGTGCCGCGGGGGCCGTGGGTGCCGTGTCCCTTCCGCCTCGGGTGATCCGTCCCCGCAGCACGGCGGTTGCCGCCGCGGCGGCGGCCGAGGTGGCGAAGGCCCCCCAGGCCATGTCGATGGGCACGATCCCGACGGGGTAGCCCTCGATGACGGCCAGGCTGGTCAGGTCGAAGGTTGCATAGGCGACCAGGCCCAGCGCGGCCCCCTGCAGGGTCGCGGTGCGGATGCTGCGGCTGCGCAGTCCCGGAGCGGTCGCGAAGTGCGTGATGCCGAGCGTGTAGATCACGTAGAACGCTGCTGCCGCAGGGGCGTTCATCGGGTCGGCGAGCAAGGGGCCGAAGGCGCTCTCGTAGGTGCCCTGGGCGATGACGCCGAGCCAGGCGCCGTCGAGGACGCCGAAGGCGATCGCGGTCATGGCCCAGCCCGCGAGCCAGGATCGCGCTCCCAGCGGGGGATTCGTCGTGGCGGTCATGGGCCCTCCCGAGCGTGGCGCCGGGTCGTTGGTGGCACGGCGTGCCGATCCCGAGCGTGTCCTACCTTTGTCCAAGGTTAGTCGATGTCCGCCGGTGGGTGGTGACGGACCCTGCGGGCCGCGCATGATCCGTGGGCCTGCGGGTACAGCGGGGGCATGTCGCGTCAACTCGTACGCCCACGCAATGGCAAGTGGATCGCAGGCGTCTGCGCCGGTCTCGCCGACCGGCTCGGGCTGCCGCGTTTCCTTGTCCGCCTCGGTTTCGTCATCTTCGGCGTCGTCGGGGTGGGGGAGCTCGTCTACATCGCGCTGTGGATCCTCATGCCCAAGTCCGACAACTAGCCGCGTCGCGGCCTCGGGAGACCGAGGTGTCGAGGCGTGCCGAAGGGGGGCCGGGTGACGTGAACCCGGCCCCCTTCGGCGTGCGCCTGGGGGATCGCGGCGCCGTCGGCGCGGACCCCAACATCGGGGGCGAGGGGCTGTCGCGGAGGACGAAGGCGCTCCGCGGTCGTCACCGGAATGACGAATGGGCCGTCACGAGTGTGACGGCCCAGAGGGTCTGGTGGGCGGTGCGCCCGGGTCCCGGGCTGTGCCCGGAGGGTGGAGGTCGGCCTGACGACGCTGTCAGGCCGGGCCTCAGTTGCGGGCGGTGATCGTGGCGGGGACGTACATGTTGGCGCCGCGACGGAGGGTCGCGACGATGCCGGAGAGGCCCAGCTCGCTCAGCGCGACGCGCTCGGTGCCGGGGGTGAGGTGACGGCCGGCGACCCACCACGGGGAGAGGCCCGCGACGAGGAGGACGGCCAGGACTGCGATCGTTGTGAAGATGCTCATGACTCAAGTATCACGAACATCTTCAACAACCACAAGCGGCGATTCCCACAAGAACATCAGGTAACGCCTTATGATCGATTCATGATCGATCTGCACCGTCTGTCCATCTGGCGCGCCGTCGTCGCGAGCGGTTCCGTCAGTGGCGCCGCGGCCAACCTCGGCTTCACCCCGGCGACCGTCAGTCAGCACATCATCGCCCTGCAGACGGCCGTCGGGCTGCCGCTGTACGAGCGGCGCGGGAGGGGTATCGAGCCCACCGCCGTGGGCGAGCGCCTGGCCGAGGCGTCGACCGAGGTGTTCGAGAGCGCGCGCCGCCTGGAGGCCTTCATCGAGGACCTGCACGCGGGGCCGACGCCCACCCTGTCGATCGGATCCTTCGCCTCGCTCGCCCGCGCCTGGCTGCCCGGCGTCGTCGCCGACCTCACGAAGGAGTTCCCCGACGTGCAGTGGGCCATCGACATCCACACGCCCGAGGCGCCCCCCGGGTACCGCACCCGTGACATCGAGATCGACGACGAGGTCCCGGCCGAGATGCCGCTCGACCTCAGCGGGTACCGGCGGCGGGAGCTGGCGATCGACGACTTCGGGGTCGCGGTGGCGGCCGGCCACCCGCTGGCCGGCGCGACGGAGGTGCGGGCCGTCGAGCTGCGCGACGAGCTGTGGATCGACCACGACATGTACGACCGCACGTCCGGCCGGGTGGTGCGGGACGCCTGCCATGCCGCCGGGTTCGAGCCGCGCTACGTGGCCCGGTCGGACGACCACAACGTCGCCTTCGCCATGGTGGGTGCGGGCGTCGGCATCGCGATGCTGCCGAGGCTGGCGAAGGGGGAGACCCCACCCCACGTGCACACGGCACCGGTCGTCGACCCCGTCCCGCAGCGGCGGATCGCGATGCACGTGCGGGACACGAGCAGCCACCTGGACTACGTCCAGCGGGCGGTCGAGCTGATCGAGGAGCGCGCGGAGGCGGGCCCCGGGGAGTAGGGGGCTACAGCAGGTCGTGGGTGGGGCGCGCACTCGGTCTCCTTCCCGCCTCTCGTCCGGTCTCAGTCGATCTACGATCTGGCCGATACATGGAGATAGGGGGCTACCGACCATTCCCGAGTGCCGGGAAGGTGGCTCGGGGACGAGCGAGTCGGTGCTCTGGCTCGCCCGGGGTTCGACTCCCGTGGTGACAGGGTGGGGACATGGACAACGGATCGTGGTCGAGCGAGGACATGCCGGACCTGACGGGGCGCACCGCGGTCGTCACCGGTGCAAACACCGGCCTCGGCGCGGTGACGGCACGGGAGCTCTCCCAGCGGGGCGCACGGGTGGTCCTCGCCTGCCGGGACATGGCGAAGGGGGCGGACGTCGCCGCTGACCTCGCCGAGGCGCAGGTGGTCCGGCTGGACCTCTCCTCCCTGGCGTCGGTGCGGGACGCCGCAGCGCAGATCCGGGAGATGACCGGCCGGCTCGACCTGCTGATCAACAACGCCGGCGTGATGATGACGCCCCGCGGGGTCACCCAAGACGGCTTCGAGCTGCAGCTCGGCACCAACCATCTCGGCCACTTCGCCCTGACCGGCCTGCTGCTCGACCGGCTCGTCGCCACCCCGGGGTCCCGGGTGGTCACCGTCTCGAGCCTGGCGCACCGCCTCGGGTCCGGGTGGATGAGATTCGAGGACCTGCACAGCGAGCGTTCCTACGACCGGATGGGGGCGTACGCGCAGTCGAAGCTGGCCAACCTCCTCTTCACCCACGAGCTGCAGCGGCGACTCGAGGCGACCGGTGCGGAGACCATCGCGGTGGCGGCACACCCGGGCATCTCGAGCACCGACCTCGGCCGCTACGTGCCCTGGTACGCGCGGCCGGTGGTCTCGGGCTTCACCCTCGCCGCAGGGCACAGCGCGGCGAAGGGGGCGCTGCCCACGCTCCGTGCCGCGACCGATCCCACCGTGGTCGGTGGCGATTACCTCGGTCCGACTGGCTACCGGCAGATGCGGGGACGACCCGGTGTGGTCACCCCGTCCCGTGCCTCGCGGGACCCGGAGGCCATGCGACGACTGTGGGAGATCTCCGAGGAGCTCACCGGCGTCCGGCCGCCGCTCGCCGTGGGTTAAAGCCCCAGGGGGTGTGTTGAGCGCCTCCGGGCCCGGACCCGTAGTCGTGGAGCTGCTCGCCGTGGGCCGGCAGCACCCCGGCGCCCTTGGAGGGGCGGGAGCACCTCGGAGCCTGGGATCGGGGCGCCCGTGGGCATGCCTTCGAGCCCTTCCTTGGGGAAGGGCTGTGGGGCGGGGTCGCTACAGGTGCCAGGTCACGCCGGTGGGGGTGATGCTCGCTCGCAGGTCTCGGGTGTGGACCCTGGTGTGGTGGCGCTCGCACAGCAGGGCGGCGTTGCCGATGTCGCTGGCCCCGCCGCGGGACCACCAGGCCACGTGGTGCGCGTCGCACCACTGCGGGGGCATGGTGCACCCCGGATAGGTGCAGCCGCCGTCACGTAGCCACAGGGCGCGTTTCTGCCCGGGGGTGAACCAGCGCGCCGAGCGGCCCAGGTCCAGGATCTCGCTGTCGCCGCCGAGCACGACCGGGATGATCCCCGCGTCGCAGGCCAGCTTGCGCACCACCGACGGGGCCAGCACCTGCCCGGTGGCGGTCACCCCCGCGCCGTGGGTGCCCTGGTGCAGGTCGTCCAGGCCGATGGTGACCACCACCTGCGCCTTCTCGCACTTCGGCTCCGCGCCCGGGGAGGCGACACCGCGGCGGATGATCTCCACCAGCGCGTCCGCCCGCCGCTGGGTCGCGGGCCGCTCATCCGCCTGACCGTCGGGGCCCTTGACCGGCCCCGACAGCGCGGCCAGGGCCGCGTCGACGACCGCGGCGCCCTCGGGATCGAGCACCACCCGGTACAGCGACATGCCGGCCGGGCCCTGGCTCTTGGTCAACGAGCGGCCGCGCTTGGCGCGACGGTCATCGTCCTCGCTCTCCTTCTCCGGCTTCAGCAACCGACCCGTGCGGGTGATCGCCACCGCCAGCTCCTTCTCGCCCAGCCCCCGCACCCGCTCCCGACGCCGCCCCTCCGGACCGGTGGCGACCACGTCGTCCTTCGCGGCCGCGACCAGGGCGCCCAGGTCCTCCTCAAGCATCTCCTCGTCCGCGACCGGCGCGACCTGCGCATGGAAGCGTGCCAGCTGGTCGGCCTTGCCCAACGGGAGCTCCCCGGCCTCGAAGGCTCCTCTCAGGTCGTTGACGGCATCTGTGGCCTTCAGCGCCGATGGGCCAGCCATCCGGGTGCCGGCCTGCGCGACCCGGACCACCGACGCGGTGTGCCGCACCCCCGGGTCCGGCGCCCGCTGGCCCTCGGCGCGGGTGACCCAGTCCGCCGGCGACCACGACGACTCCCCCGGCAACCCCCGCGCCAAGCCCTCGCGGACCAGGTCCACCTCGGCGACCTCCAACAGGGCACGTGCCTGCCCGACCACCGCCAACGCATCCGTGACCTCCGCATCCCCCAGACGCCACAACTCACCGCCACCACCAGCGCCCTGCGTCAACGACCGCAGCGCGTCACGCAGGCCGGGAGCAGTCCCGTAGCCCTCGTCCCACTGCGCTGTCATCGCCATGAAGAGACTCTGCCAGCGACCACCGACAACCCAGCCCGGGGCATGGTTTCGAGGCTCGCTCGCTACGCGAACTCACACCTCAACCACCACTGTCGGGACTCGCTATGCACACCTCAACCACCGGGTGTCGAAGGGCCAGTCCACAGGTGTGCGCACGCCCACCTGTGGACGGCATGCCAGTACCCGTACCGGCCGGCCGCTCCTCGCACGCATGAGCCGCGCTGCCGCGGGTAGGGCGACCACAACGACCCCCCCAACACGGAAGAAGCGAGATGAAACTGCAGGCACTCCGCAAGGTCTACGACGCGGAAGGACCCTTCGCCACCGTCTACCTGGAGGCGCGCTCGCCCGGCGAGGACGCACGCAAGCAGGTGCGGCTGCGCTGGGACGCCCTGCGTGGGCAGCTGGAGGACGCGGACGCACCGGAGGGCGTGGTGACCGCGCTCGACGAGGCGCTCCAGGAGGAGCAGAGCGGGGAGGTCCAGGCCGACGGTCGTGTCCTCGTCGCCGACCCGACGGGTGTGCTCCTCAACGAGCCGTGGGACGCCGCACTCGGCGCCGGCGACGCCGCCCACTTCGCCGGACAGCCCGAGCTGGGCGCCTACGTCCGGGAGTGGGCGCACTCGGTGCGGCTGCTGGTGGCGATCGTGGATCAGAACCGCGCCGTGGTCCGGCGTGAGGTCGCTGTCGCCGATCGCGAGCACCCTGCCGGCCCCGAGGAGGTCGTGGAGCCGGACACCGTCGAGTCCGTCCACAAGCCGCGCGGGCAGGCACTGTCCCACAAGCAGATCCAGCGTCGGGCGCACGAGACGGTCGAGCAGAACGCCCGGGAGATCGCCGAGCACCTCCAGTCGGTGGCCAAGCACTGGACACCGGACGTGCTGGTCCTGGCCGGCGAGGTGCAGGGCAGGACCGCGGTGCAGGAGGCGCTGCCCGAGGCACTCGCTCGGATCTGCCACCAGACCGACAGCGGAGGGACCGTCGACGAGGCGGCCGAGGAGGCACTCACCGCCGCGCTGCGCGAGCTGGCCAGCGACGTCGCGGCTGAGCGCGACCACCACCACCGTGAACGATTCGAGGAGGCCAAGGCGCACGACCGGGCGGTCGAGGGCTCGCGGGCCGTCGCTCAGGCCGCCGAGGCCGGCGCCGTCGACACCATCTTCTTCGGTGACGGCGAGGCCCCCTCGGGTGACGGAGAGTTGCTCGCCGCCTGTGCCCGGACGGATGCCGACGCCGAGGTGCTGGACGGCTCCGTCACCGATGGAGTCGCCGCGGTGCTGCGATTCGAGGCGCCCGTCAGTTGAGCCGTTCGCCGCTGTCGGCGTGGAAGACGTGCAGGTGCTCGGGGGCGGGCCGGACGCGTAGCGTGTCCCCGCGCATCGGCGGGCGTCGCCCGTCCACGCGCGCCACGAAGGGCTTCGTCTCCCCGTCCGAGCCGATGATGTCGATGTCCTCACCCATGGGGGTGGTGTGCACGTAGGCATCGGCGCCGAGCTCCTCGACGAGGTCGACCCGGAGGGGGAACCCGTCGTCGCTCGCGACCAGGTCCTCCGGACGGAGGCCGATGACGACGTGCGAGCCCGCGTCGGCGAGCACGTCGCGCGGGACCTCGAGCCGGTGGTCACCGAAGGTGACCCCGCCGTCGACGACCGGGACCTTCACGAGGTTCATGGCCGGGGAGCCGATGAAGCCGGCGACGAAGACGTTCGCCGGGCGGTCGTAGGTCTCCCGGGCCGTGGCGCACTGCTGCAGGTGGCCGTCCTTGAGCACCGCGATGCGGTCGCCCATCGTCATCGCCTCGGTCTGGTCGTGCGTGACGTACACGGTCGTCACCCCCAGGCGGCGCTGCAGCGAGGCGATCTGGGTACGGGTCTGCACGCGCAGCTTGGCGTCGAGGTTCGACAGCGGCTCGTCCATGAGGAAGACCTGCGGCTGCCGGACGATGGCGCGTCCCATGGCCACCCGCTGGCGCTGGCCACCGGAGAGGGCCTTCGGCTTGCGGTCGAGGTACTCGGTCAGGTCGAGGACCTTGGCCGCCTCGTCGATGCGCTTGGCGATGTCGGCCTTGTCGTTGCCGGCGATCTTCAGCGCGAAGGCCATGTTGTCGGCCACTGACATGTGCGGGTACAGCGCGTAGTTCTGGAAGACCATCGCGATGTCGCGTTCCTTCGGCGATGCCCCGGTGACGTCCGTGTCGCCGATGAGGATGCGCCCGCTCGTCACCTCCTCGAGGCCGGCGAGCATCCGCAGCGAGGTCGACTTGCCGCACCCGGACGGGCCGACGAGCACGAGGAACTCCCCGTCCGCGATGTCGATGTCCAGGGCGTCCACCGCGGGCGTCGGGTGCCCCGGGTAGGTCCGGGTGGCGCCGTCATAGGTCACCGTTGCCATGATCTCTCCTTCACCGGCGCTGGGCGCCGAACCGTTGTTCGGGGTGGGGGCGTGGGTGGTTGGGGACAGGGGCGCGAAGGGGGCGGGGCCGGCCGGTCATCGCAGCAGCTCCTCGGCGAGGGCGAAGTCGCAGAGGAGCCCGGTGACCAGGCCCCCTTCGACGGCTGCACGCACGGCGGTGGCCCGCTCGGAGCCGGAGCACACGGCGATGACCTCCGGGATGGCCACGAGCTCGGCGACGGACACCGAGATCAGCCGGTCGGCCAGCGGTGAGGTGACGCTGCGCCCGTGCGCGTCGAAGAGGACGCCGGCGATCTCGCCGACGACACCCGCCTCACGGACCTTCCGGCGCTCCTGCGCCGAGACGGCGTCGTGGATCGTCGAGGTGCCCGCACCCCACGCGCCGAGGCCGACGACGGCGTGGGTCACCCGGGACCGGTCGGCGATGGCGGTGCGGACCTCGCTCTGCCGCAGCACCGCACGGGCCGCGGCGGCATCCTCGAGGACGAAGGGGGCGAAGAAGAGCGTGGCCCGTCCGCCGGTGACCCGGGCGCTCTCCCGGGCGATGGAGACGGCGCTGGAGTCGACGCCGGGCACCTGCAGGGCGCCGGTCAGCTGGACGACGTCGACCGGGGGCAGGTCGTGCAGCAGGCCGGGCAGGACGCTGACCGTGCGCGACCACGGGAGTCCGAGCACGTCGCCCTCGCGCAACAGCTCTTGCAGCAGATCGGCGGCGAGCCGCGCCAGGGCCTCGCGCACGGCAGGAGCAGCGGCCGGTGTGGGCCCCGGCGTGACCAGCACGTGCTCGAGCCCCAGGTGGTCGCGCAGACGGGCAGAGGTCTCGGTGTCGAGGCTGTCCGGCGGCGTGATGCTGATCTGCACGATGCCCGCGCCCAGGGCGAGGTCGATGAGCCGGGCGACCTTGAAGCGGCTGATCCCCAGGGTCTCGGCGATGTCGGTCTTGGCCTCGCCCAGCACGTAGTGGCGCCGGGCGACCTCGGTCGCCAGGACGAGCTCCCTCGGCCCCGGACCGCCCTCGGTCGGGACCCTGCCGGTGGTTGACACACGAGCAGCATAAGCCCTTTACTCATATGAGCAACACCCCCGCTCATGTGAGCATCGGTGGATCGATGGTGACCACGCCGGCGGCGGTACCTCGTGCAACGGAGGACGAATCGTGCGACAGAGAGCCGGACGAGCACTGTGTGCCACGGCGGCGGCCACGCTGGCCCTCACGGCCTGCACCGCGGGCTGGGGCGGAGGCGCTCCCGAGGGCGGCAGCGGCAGCATCAACGTGCTCATGGTCAACAACCCCCAGATGGTCGACCTGCAGCGGCTGACCAGGGAGCACTTCACCGAGGACACCGGCATCACCGTCAACTTCACGGTCCTGCCGGAGAACGACGTCCGCGGCAAGATCAGCCAGGAGTTCTCCAGCCAGGCAGGCCAGTACGACGTCGCCTCGCTGAGCAACTTCGAGGTCCCGATCTACGCCCGGGCCGGGTGGATCGCACCCCTCGACGAGTACGCCGAGCAGGACAGCGAGTTCGACCAGGACGACATCCTCGACTCGATGGAGAGCTCGCTCTCGCAGGACGGCTCGATCTACGCCGAGCCGTTCTACGGCGAGTCCTCCTTCCTCATGTACCGCAAGGACGTCCTCGCCGAGCACGACCTGACCATGCCCGACGAGCCGACGTGGGACGAGGTCGCGGAGGTGGCCGCCACCGTCGACGAGAACGAGCCGGGGATGGCCGGCATCTGCCTGCGCGGCCTGCCCGGGTGGGGCCAGGTCCTCGCGCCGCTGACGACGGTGGTCAACACCTACGGCGGTACCTGGTTCGACGAGGACTGGGACGCGCGCGTCGCCTCCCCGGAGTTCACCGAGGCCGTGCAGTTCTACGTCGACCTCGTCCGCGACCACGGTGAGCGCGGCGCGCCCCAGGCCGGCTTCGCCGAGTGCCTCAACAGCCTCGTGCAGGGGGAGTCGGCCATGTGGTACGACGCCACCTCGGCCGCGGGGCTCATCGAGGCCGAGGGCTCGCCGCACCGGGGCAAGTTCGGCTACGCGGCGGCACCGACCGTCGAGACGGACAGCTCGGGCTGGCTCTACGCGTGGGTGTGGAGCATGCAGTCGGCAAGCACGAAGAAGGACAAGGCCTGGGAGTTCATCTCGTGGGCGTCGAGCAAGGAGTACGAGGAGCTCGTTGGCTCCGAGCTCGGCTGGTCGCGGGTCCCCTCGGGCAAGCGCGCGTCCACCTACGAGAACGAGGACTACCTGGCCGAGGCCGGTGACTTCGCGGGACCGACCCTCGAGGCGCTCCAGGCGACCGATCCCCTGGACCCGGGCGTGCAGCCGCGCCCGGCGCCCGGCGTGCAGTTCGTCGGCATCCCGGAGTTCCCGTCCCTGGGGACGCAGGTCTCCCGGGAGATCAGCGCGGCGATCGCCGGCCAGCAGAGCGTGGAGGACGCACTCGAGCGCGGGCAGGAGCTCACCGACGACGTCGGCGCCCTGTATCGCGAGGGCAAGGGAGGGAGGCAGCCATGAGCGTCATGACCCGGACCGAAGGGGGCCGCGCCCCTGACGAGACCACGGGGCCCGATCCCCGGTCCAGCTCGATGGCCAGGGCGGGACGGTGGGCCCGACGGGCGCCGCTGCTTCCGGCGCTGATTTTCACGATCGTGGTCACCCAGCTGCCCTTCGCGGCGGCCGTGGTCATCTCGCTGATGAACTGGAATGCCTACTACCCCGACAACCGGGGGTTCGCGGGCTTCGGCAACTTCGCCAGCATCTTCACCGACTCCAACGCCCGCTCGGCGGTCCTCGTCACCATCCTGCTGACCGCCTCGGTGGTCCTCGTCAGCCTCGCCCTGGGGCTGGGCATCGCGATCCTGCTCGACCGGCCCTTCCGCGGTCGGGGGGTGGTGCGCACGATGATGATCACCCCCTTCCTCGTCGTGCCGGTGGCCGCGGCCCTGCTGTGGAAGCACGCCCTCTACAACCCGGAGTACGGGCTGCTCAACGGGATGCTCACGTGGGTCTTCGGGGACAACGCGCCGCAACCGGACTGGATCAGCGAGAACCCACTCGTCTCGATCATCGTCGCGCTCGTGTGGCAGTGGACCCCCTTCATGATGCTCATCCTGCTGGCGGGCCTGCAGAGCCGGCCGCTCGACGTCATCGAGGCGGCCCGCCTGGACGGCGCCAGCTCGTGGCAGATCTTCCGGTACATGACGCTGCCGCACCTGCGTCGCTACATCGAGCTGGCCGGCCTGCTCGGCGCGATCTACGTCGTGCAGAACTTCGACCACGTCTTCACCATCACCGCCGGCGGGCTCGGCACCGCCAACCTGCCGTACTTCATCTACGAGACCTTCTACCTCGCGCAGGACTACGGACGGGCATCCGCCGCGGGCGTGGTCACCGTCATCGGCACGCTGATCGTCGCGATCCTCGCGCTGCGCACGGTCTTCAGCATCTTCAAGGAGGAGACGTCGTGACCGCTGCACCCCAGATCGAGAAGTCCAGACGGCCAGGGCTCGCGGGCCTGCTCACGGCGGCCGCGTGGGTGTGCGGCATCCTCTTCGCCCTCCCGGTCCTGTGGATGGTGCTGACCTCCTTCCACAGCGAGCCGGACGCGGCCACCAACCCCCCGAGCCTCTTCGCGCCGCTCAGCCTCGAGGGGTACCGCTCCTTCCTCGACGCCGGGCCGTGGCCGCCGCTGCTGAACTCGATGACGGCCAGCATCGTCTCGACGATCCTCGTCATCCTGCTCGCCTTCCCCGCGGCATACGCCCTCTCGATCAAGCCGGTGGAGAAGTGGACGGACGTCATGTTCTTCTTCCTCTCCACGAAGATGCTGCCGATCGTTGCCGCGATCATGCCGCTGTACCTCTTCGCGCAGCAGCTCCAGGTGCTCGACAACATCTGGTTCCTCGTCGTCCTCTACACGGCGATGAACCTGCCGATCGCGGTGTGGATGCTGCGTTCCTTCCTCGCGGAGGTGCCCACGGAGATGCTCGAGGCGGCCCAGGTCGACGGTGCCGGCCTCATCCGCACCCTCGTGTCGGTCGTCGCGCCCGTCGTGGCGCCGGGGATCGCGGCGGCCTCGCTCATCTGCTTCATCTTCAGCTGGAACGAGCTGCTCCTCGCCCGGGTGCTCACGAGCACGGTGGCCCAGACCGCCCCGGTCTTCCTCACCGGCTTCGTCACCAGCCAGGGCCTCTTCCTCGCCAAGGTCTGTGCGGCGTCCTTCGTCGTCTCCGTGCCCGTGCTCGTGGCCGGCTTCGCCGCGCAGGACAAGCTGGTGCAGGGCCTGTCGATGGGAGCCGTCAAGTGAGCCGAGCGCTGGTCGACCTCACCGCCGACGAAGGGGGCCTCACCGGCCTGGACGAGCGGGTCGCCGCCCCCGGTTACGACCGCACGTCGCTGCGGACGGGGATCGTCCACTTCGGGATCGGTGGCTTCCACCGGGCGCACCTCGCGGCCTACCTCGACCGGCTCATGGAGTCGGGAGAAGCCTCGGACTGGGCCCTCACCGGGGTGGGGGTGCTGCCGCACGACCGCGCGATCGTGGAGACCCTCGCCGCGCAGGACGGGCGGTACACCCTCGTCGTCAAGCACCCCGACGGCCGCCTGGAGCCGCGCATCATCGGGTCCGTCCGCGAGGCGCTGCTCGCGCCGGACGATCCCGAGGCGGTGCTCGACCGACTGACCGACCCCGCGGTGCGCATCGTGTCGTTGACGATCACGGAGGGCGGGTACCTCGTCAACCAGGTCACCGGCGAGCTCGACGCCGACGCGGAGTCGATCCGGGCGGACCTCGTCCCGGGGGCCACGCCGAGCTCCGTCTTCGGGTACGTCGTCGAGGGGCTGCGCCGGCGCCGCTCCGCCGGCACCGCCCCCTTCGCCGTGATGTCCTGCGACAACCTCCCGGGCAACGGTGACGTGGCCCGGCGGATGATCACCGCCTTCACCCGGCTGACCGATCCCGACCTCGCCGACTGGATCGAGCGGGAGGTGGCCTTCCCCAACGCGATGGTCGACCGGATCACCCCGGTCACCTCGCCGGAGGACGTCGCCACGCTCGAGCGCGAGTTCGGCGTCCGGGACGGGTGGCCCGTCGTCTGCGAGCCCTTCACGCAGTGGGTCCTCGAGGACGAGTTCCCGCTGGGCCGCCCGCCGCTGGAGCAGGTCGGTGTCCAGCTCGTCGAGGACGTCGTGCCCTACGAGCTGATGAAGCTGCGGCTGCTCAACGCCAGCCACCAGGCGCTCTGCTACCTCGGCCACCTCGCCGGCCACCGCTACGCGCACGAGGTGCTGGGGGAGGAGATTTTCCGCCGCTTCCTCCACGGCTACATGGTCCGCGAGGGGATGCCGACGCTGCCCGAGGTCGCCGGGGTGGATCTCGAGGAGTACGCCCGCACGCTCATCGAGCGCTTCGCCAACCCCGAGATCCGCGACACCCTCGCCCGGCTCTGCGCCGAGAGCAGCGACCGGATCCCCAAGTGGCTGGTGCCGGTGATCCGCGCGAACCTCGCCGCCGGCGGGGAGATCGAGCTGTCCGCGCTCGTCGTCGCGTCCTGGGCCCGGTACGCGGAAGGGGTGGACGAGCAGGGGCACCCGATCGAGGTCGTCGACCGGATCCGGGAGCGGGTCATGGCCGCGGCCGCACGGCAGGAGGAGGACGAGCTCGCCTTCCTGCGCGACCCCGATCTCTTCGGCGACCTCGTCGTGGACGAGCGCTTCACCAGCGCCTACCGGCGGGCCCTCGCGAGCCTGCACGAGGTCGGTGCCCGGGCCACCGTCGAGCGATGGGTTGAGCGGGTCGGTGCCTGACCGTCCGTCGCGGCCCGCGGTGGCCGAAGTCGGCCTCCCGCGCCAGACTGGCCGTCGAGCCCCGATCAGGAGGTCCGCGTGAGTGCACGCCCGCTCGTTGCCGGTGTCGACTCCTCGACGCAGTCGACCAAGGTCGTCGTCCACGACGCCGAGACCGGAGCCGTCGTGCGCTCCGGCCGCGCCGGTCACCCCGACGGCACCGAGGTCCATCCCGACCGGTGGTGGGAGGCCTACGGGGCGGCGAGCGAAGGGGGTCTGCTCGAGGGCGTCTCGGCGATCGCCGTCGGTGGCCAGCAGCACGGTCTGGTCACCAGTGACGCCTCCGGGGCGGTCGTGCGCGACGCCCTGCTGTGGAACGACAACCGCTCGGCCGACGCGGCGGTGGACCTCGTGCGCGAGCTCGGTGGCCAGGACGCCTGGGTGGACGCCGTCGGCAGCGTGCCCGTGGCCAGCTTCACCGTGACGAAGCTGCGCTGGATGGCATGGCACGAGCCGGAGCTGGCCGCCCGGGTCGCTCGGGTGGAGCTGCCGCACGACTGGATCACCTCACGCCTGCTCGACGGCGGCGAGCGGGTGGCCGACGCGGTGACCGACCGTGGCGATGCGAGCGGGACCGGCTACTGGTCACCCGCGAGCGGCGAGTACCGCACCGACCTCCTCGAGCTCGCGCTCGGGCGGGTGCCCGACCTGCCCACGGTGCTCGGGCCGCACGCTGCCGCGGGCCGGACCGCCGCCGGCCTGGTCGTCGGTCCGGGGACCGGCGACAACATGGGCGCCGCCCTCGGGCTGGGGCTGCTCGAGGGCGACGCCGTGGTCTCGCTCGGCACGAGCGGCACGGCCTTCGCCGTCCACGCCGAGGCGGTCCGTGACCCCTCCGGTGACGTCGCCGGGTTCGCCGACGCGACCGGCCTCCACCTGCCGCTGGTGTGCACGCTCAACGCGGCCCGGGTCATCACCTCCGCCGCCCAGATGCTCGGGGTGGACGTCGCCGAGCTCGACCGGCTGGCGCTCGCCGCGCGTCCCGGCGCCGAGGGGCTGGCGCTCCTGCCCTACCTCGACGGGGAACGCACCCCGACGCTGCCGCACGCCAGCGGTACCCTGGCCGGGCTGCGGCGGGACAACATGACCCCGGAGAACCTCGCCCGGGCCGCCTACGAGGGGATGCTGTGCAACGTCGGCGCGGGCCTGGACGCGCTGCGGGCGCACGGCGTCGAGGTGCGCCGGGTCTTCCTCATCGGTGGTGCGTCGATCTCCACCGCCGTGCAGGCGATCGCCCCGGACGTCTTCGGCGCCCGGGTCGTCGTGCCGGTGGCCGGGGAGTACGTCGGACGGGGGCCGCCCGGCAGGCCGCGTGGGTGCTCTCCGGTGAGGAGCAGCCCCCGCAGTGGGAGATCGAGGTGGACTCGGTCGCCGACCCGGACGGCGCTGCCGACGGCGAGGCCGTGCGCGGTCAGTACGCCGAGCTGCTGCGGGCCACCCACGGCATCTGACGCCGCCGCGGCCCGGGGAGTCAGCGTGCCGGGTCCACGATCGTCATCCCCGCGACGGTCGCCCGGTCGAAGCCGGGCAGCAGTGCCGCCGCCTCCTCGAGGCCGATGGTCCGCTCGACGAGCCGCTGCGGCCGGAGCGCCCCGGACTCGATGAGCGCGAGCATGCCCGGGTAGTCGACCGCCGCCATGCCGTGGCTGCCGAGCAGGTCGAGCTCCCAGCCGATGACCCGCGCCATCGGCACCCGCGGGTGGCCCTCGACCGGCGGCAGCAGGCCGATCTGCACGTGGCGGCCACGACGACGCAGGCTGTGGATGGCGTCGGCGCAGGTCTGCTCGCTGCCCACGGCGTCGACGGCGACGTGGCTGCCGCCGCCGGTCAGCCCGGCCACGGCTTCCCCGATGTCGCGGCCGTCCGCGAGGAGGGTGTGGTCGGCGCCCAGCTCGGTGGCCACGGCGAGGGCCTGCGGGTTCCGGTCGACCGCGACCACCCGGGCGCCGAGCGCGCGGGCGATCATCACCGCGCTCAGCCCGACGCCGCCGGCACCGACGACGGTGACCCATTCCCCCTTCGTCAGTGCGGCCCGGGCGACCAGCGCCCGGTATGCCGTGGCGAAGCGGCACCCCAGGCTCGCCGCCGTCGTGAAGTCCACGCTCTCGGGGAGGCGGACGAGGTTGGTGTCGGCCGCGTGCAGCGCCACGTACTCGGCGAAGGAGCCCCAGTGCGTGAATCCCGGCTGCTCCTGGTCCGGGCAGACCTGCGCCTCGCCCGCGGCGCACCACGAGCACCGCCCGCAGCCGCAGACGAAGGGGACGGTGACCCGGTCCCCGACCTGCCACCGACGGACACCGGCGCCGACCTCGGTCACCACCCCGGCGAGCTCATGACCGGGGACGTGGGGCCAGGCGATGTCGTCGTGTCCCGCCCACGCGTGCCAGTCGCTGCGGCACAGTCCGGTCGCCCTCACTTCCACCACGACCCCACCCTCCGGAGCGAAGGGGGGCGCCACCTCCCGCACCTCGGGCTGGGCTCGGACGGCATCGATGACCACGGCTCGCACACGGTCATCCTCTCAACCGCGTCCCGGCGGCGGACGGGGCACTAGCGTGTGCGCCATGACGACCCCCGCGGACTCGATGCCCACCCCCGCCGGTCGCGGCCGAGCGCGGCAGAACGCGATCTACCGCCCCGGCGCGCTCGGCATCGCACCGACCGTCCCCACCGACGTCACCGAGCTCGAGCGGCGGGCGAAGCGCGCGATGAGCCGCAAGGCATGGGCCTATGTCGCGGGTGGAGCGGGCACGGGGGCGACGGTGCGGGCCAACCGCGACGCCTTCGACCGCTGGCAGGCCGTCCCGCGGATGCTGCACGGGACCACCCGGCGCGACCTGTCCACCCGGGTCCTCGACACCCCGATGGACGCACCCCTGATGCTCGCGCCCGTCGGGGCCGCCGGGCTCGTCGTCGAGGACGCCGACGTGCGGGTCGCCGAGGGTGCGCACGCCAGCGGCATCCCCTACGTCTTCTCCTGCCAGGGCAGTGCCCCGATGGAGATGACGGCGCGGGCGATGGCCGGGACCCCCTTCTGGTACCAGCTCTACTGGTCGACGGACGAGGGCCTCGTCGACTCGATGATCGAGCGCGCCGAGGCGGCCGGTGCGCAGGCGCTCGTCGTCACCCTCGACACCACCATGCTCGGGTGGCGCACCCAGGACCTCGATCTGGGCAGCCTGCCCTTCGCCCGGGGGCAGGGGATCGCGCAGTACACCTCGGACCCGCGCTTCATGACGCTCGTCCGGGAGCGGATCGCGGCCGCCGGCGCGGCGGCGCAGGGCCTGGGCCTCGACCCCCGGCAGCCCGTGCAGCTGGCCAGGGCAGCGAAGGGGGGAGTCGGCACCCTGCTGTCGATGTCCCGCGAGCACCCCGGCGGGTTGCGGGACAACCTGCGCTCCGCCGAACCGCGGGCGGCGGTCGAGACCTTCCTCGACATCTACTCCAACCCGGCCCTGTCGTGGGAGCACATCGCCACGCTCAGGGAGCGCACCTCCCTTCCCGTGGTGCTCAAGGGTGTCCTCCACGAGGACGACGCGAGGCGCGCCTTCGACTCGGGCGTCGACGGCATCGTCGTGTCCAACCACGGTGGACGGCAGGTGGACCGCTCGATCGGTGCCCTCGACGCACTGGTCCGCATCCGCGATGCCGTCGGGCCGGAGCCGACGGTCCTCATGGACAGCGGGATCCGGTCCGGCGCGGACCTCTTCATCGCGCTGGCGCTCGGCGCCGATGCCTGCCTGCTGGGCCGACCGCACATCTACGGCCTCGCGCTCGACGGTGCCGCCGGTGTCAGCGCCGTCATCGACAACGTGCTCGGGGAGCTCGACCTGACCATGGGGCTGGTCGGCGCCGCCTCGATCGCGGACATCACCCGGGAGCTGCTCGTCGGGGCCTGACCTGCTGTCGGGCGACGAGGAGCGTCAGGTCAGTCCTGGGTCGCGGGGGACGCGGCGACACACAGGACTCCCTGGTTGCCGTCCTGGTCGGCGATCACGGTGAGCGAGGGCGCGTCGCTGTCGTCGACGACGGTCCCACCCGCGGCGAGGACGGCGGCGATCCGCGCCTCGGCCACCTCGGGCGCCACGTAGACCTCGAGGTGGAACCGCTGCCGAGGCCCCTCGTGCTCGTCGTCATCGCCGAACCACAGGTGCGGTACCCGTCCCGTGGCATCCCGGATCTCGTCGCCGAAGGGGGTCCCTCGCCCCTGTGACTCTGCGCTCCCGGTCAGCAGAGCGGCCCACACGGGAGCGATGGTCGCGGAGCGTGCCGTGTCGAGGCCGAGCTCGAAGTCGCTGACCGAGGCGGGGTCGGCGGTGACCTCGTGGTCGGAGGCGAGCTGCGTGATCCGTCGGGCGAGGTCGACGTCCCGCTGGGTCACCCACTCGACGCGGTGCTCGGTGCCCTCGTCGTCGCGGTAGACGGCGTCGTGCGAGACCAGCTTGAGGTCGACGTACCCATCGTCGATCGTCACCCGCGGATGGTGCGCGAGCGCGTCGCCCGCCTCGCCCACTGCGGCGACGAACCGTGCGCTGCTCCCGAAGTCGTCGACCAGGTATCGCGCGTGGAGCCCCTGCGCCAGCTTGCGCCAGTCGGTCAGGTCGGCCTCGGCGATCGCTTCCCCCATGAGCATGTCCATGCCGTAGGACGTTATCGCTGACCCGACCTCAGTGGTCCGCTCCCGCGTGGGTCATCCGCTGAGCGGCAGGTCCAGGTCGTAGGCCAGGACCACGGCCCGGGCCAGCTCGTCCTCCTGGGCCGCCGACAAGTACCCGACGGTGCGTCCGAGCCGCTCCACGGGGACGGTGACGACGTTGTCGAGGGCGACGGCGCAGTCCTGATCGAGACCGTTCGCCGGCCCCACCCGGACCTCGCTGGACAGCCCCTTGATCGTGGTGGTGATCGGGGCGAGCGTCACCTTCGTCATGGCCCCACGTGCGGTCTCCCGGGTGAGGACGAGCGCCGGTCGGGTCTTGTCCAGCCTGACGAGGCAGATCTCCCGCACGGCGTCAGTCCCCGAGCCCCACGTGCGTGCTCGTCCACGTGACCAGATCGTCGAGGTCGTCGGCGGTGCCCCTCTCGTGCAGGAGAGCCACGTCGTGCTCGGCGGCCAGCCGACGCATCTCCCGCTCCAGCGCAGAGGTCACGAGCGCCGCGCGGCTGGTCACCCGCCCGCTGGCGACCTCCCGGTCGAGGAACTCCACCATCTCGTCAGGGAGGCGAACGGCGATCTGGATGCTCATGAATCCATGGTAGTGGAGCGCATCCCGAAATGGGATGCGTTCGTGATCAGTGGTCGGTGGTCGTCCTCAGCCCGGCTCGTCACGACGTGAAGTCGTACGGCTGCAGCAGCTGGTCCACGGGCGCGTGGTCGTCGGTGAGGACCTGGGCGTCGCCGACCCAGGTGGCGACGTCGTCACCGGCGATGGCAGTCCACTCGGTGTCCCGCGCGTCGAGGGCACTCTCGATGGCCGTCGGGTCGAGCGGGCGGTCCGATCCCACGACGACGATGTTGCCCCCTTCGCGGTCCGCCGAGTCGACGTCGACGGTGGACGGCTCACCGACCACGGCCACGTGCTCGAAGACCTCGAGCATCGTCGCGACCTTCGCCCGGGCGAAGGCCAGGTCGCCGTGGTCGATGAGGTTGGCCGCGTAGACCCCGTCGTCGTCGAGGACCCGATGGACGTCGGTCATGGCCCTGCGAGTCGTCAGGTGCCACGGCACGCTGACCCCGCCGAAGGCGTCGCCCACGACGAGGTCCCGGCTGTTGCCGTCGAGCTCGCGGAGGCCGAGTCTGCCGTCCTCCACGCGCACCTCGATCCCACCGCCGAAGTCCGGTCCGAGCAGCTGTCGATCGATGTCCACCACCCCGCCGTCGATCTCCGAGACGACGCTGCGGGTGCCGGGCCGGGTCTCCTCGAGGTACCGGGGGAAGGTGAGGCCGCCGCCTCCGAGGTGGTAGGCGTCGAGCGCCTCGCCCGGGCCGAAGAACGCATCGGTGACGGCGGCGATGGCACGGACGTACTCGAACTCCAGGTGGGTGGGGTCGTCGATGTCGACGTAGGAGTGGCGCAGGCCGTCGAGGACCAGCGTCCGGCCACCCTGCCGCTCCGGATCGGCGAGCACCTCCACGCAGTGGTAGCGGGTCTCCGCGTCGCAGCCGCCGGGCGCGACACCGCTCCCGAGCCCCGCGGCGACGACGAGCGCGAGCGCCGCGGCGCTGCGCCGGCGGCGTCCGTGCCACTCCATCACCACCCCGCCGAGCACGAGCAGCCCACCGAGGCCCAGGAGGATGCCGCTGACCGGCAGGTGCGAGATGAGGACGAACCCCGTGACCACGGTGCCCACGATGGCGCCGACGGTGCCGATGCTGGACAGGCGCCCGACGACCGTCCCGGTCTCGGCGATGGTTGTCAGCCTCACCTTGGTCACGAGGGGCGTCACCGCTGACAGCAGGGCGCCCGGGACGATGATGGTCCCTGCGGCGACGAGGAAGAGCAGCGGCGGCGACCACTCCGCCGTGGCCCGCATCAGCAAGGGCGTGAAGGCCACGATCACCCCCGAGATCGCCAGGGCGGGCCCGAGGAGCCGACGCGGATCCACGCGGTCGGCGTACCAGCCGCCCGCCCACGACCCGAGCGCGATCGCGCCGAGGGCGACCCCGATCACCATCGTGCTCGTCTCCAGCGTGAGCCCGAGGTACGGGGCCAGCAGCCGCAGCGCGACGATCTCGACGACGAGGACTGCGGCGGAGGCCCCGAAGACGAGCACGGCCGCGGTCCGAGGGCCCATGCCGGCGGGCGCGGACACCGGCGCGGCAGGAGGTTGTGAGGTCGAGCCCGTCATGGACCGCATCCTGCCAACTGTTCGGGCGTGGCAGGCTGATCGGCATGGCAGTCGACCGCGCCCGATCCCGAACCGCCGACGAGGAGCCGGCTGCACCACAGCCACCTGCGCAGGAGGTCACCCCCAGCCTGGACCGGCTCGAGGCCGATCTGGTGCAGGTGAGCATCGCGCACCTGGGTCAGCGGATCGCCGCTCGCTTCCCCGCGCGCAACCTGGTCCAGGTGGCAGCCCAGCTCGCCGACCTGGCCGACGAGGTCGAGGACACCTCCGGCGCCAGCCGTACCCGCTTGCGCATCGCACGGTGGGTCTCGGCCCTCCTGGGTCTGGCCATCACGGCCGCGACCGTGCTGATCGTGGTCGCGGTGCTGCGCCAGGTGCGGGTCGAGCTCGTGGACGGCTCGGCCGACTGGGTCCCCCTCGTGGAGTCGGGGATCAACGACGTCGTCTTCGCCGGCATCGCGATCTGGTTCCTCCTCGCCCTGCCCGCGCGCTTCGAGCGGGCGCGCATCCTCGCGCTGCTGCATCGGCTGCGCTCGTTGGCCCACGTCATCGACATGCACCAGCTGACCAAGGACCCCGAGCACCTCAACCCGAACTACAGCCCCACGGGTGTGTCGGTGCGCGACCCCATGTCACGTGAGGAGATGGCCCATTACCTCGACTACTGCTCGGAGCTGTTGTCGCTGACCGGCAAGGTGGCCGCCCTCTGCGCCGAGGCGAGTGAGGACGACGTCATCCTCGACACCGTCGCCGGGGTGGAGTCCCTGACCTCGGACCTGGCCGCCCGGATCTGGCAGAAGATCTCGCTGCTGCCCGACTGAGCGAGATCGCTGCGGTAGCTGTCCGCGGGGCCGGTTCGGTATTTTCTACGACTGGGCGTAGTTTATTCGTGTGACCCGGTCTCCTTCCCGCTCCGTGCGTCGGCAGAAGCACGATGTCCACGACCGCCCGTTCATCGTCATCTGGGAGGTCACGCGCGCCTGTCAGCTCGCGTGCCTGCACTGCCGCGCCGACGCCATCACTCGCCGCAACCCCGGCGAGCTGACCTTGGAGGAGGGGCGCCGGCTGCTCGACGGCATCGCCGGCTTCCCCAAGCCCCACCCGCTGGTCGTGCTGACCGGTGGTGACCCCTTCGAGCGCCCCGACCTGGCCGACCTCGTGCGGTACGGAGCGTCGACCGGGCTGTCGGTCTCGCTCTCGCCGTCGGTCACCCCGAACCTGACGCCGGAGCGCCTCACGGAGATGCACACCGCAGGGGCCAGGGCCATCTCGCTGTCGCTCGACGGTGCGCAGGCCGGCACCCACGACGCCTTCCGTGGCTTCGAGGGCACGTACACGGCCACCCGGGTCGCGGCGCAGCAGGTCACGGACGCGGGCTTCCGGTTGCAGATCAACTCCACCGTGACCCGGACGACCGTGGAGGAGCTACCCGCGCTGCTGCGCGACGTCATCGAGCTCGGCGCGAAGCTCTGGAGCGTGTTCCTCCTCGTGCCGACCGGGCGGGGCCAGCAGCTGCAGACGCTCTCGGCCGACGAGGTCGAGGACGTGCTGCACTGGCTGGCCGACGTGTCGCGGTTCATCGCGATCAAGACCACGGAGGCGCCCCACTTCCGCCGGGTCGTCCTCCAGCGGGAGATCGCCGCCGCGGCCGGGGACGACCCCGCGGCCGGACGGGGTGAGCTGTACCGGCGGCTGGGGGCGATGACGGCGATCGAGCTCGAAGGGGTCGACGTACGCGACCGTCCTGCGCGCCCCCCGATCGACGTCAACTCCGGTCGCGGGTTCATGTTCATCGACCACACCGGGAAGGTCTACCCCTCGGGCTTCCTCCCGCACGTGGCCGGGGACGTGCGGACGACGCCCGTGGCGGAGATCTACCGGACGGCGCCGATCATGCGTCAGCTGCGCTCGCCCGACTTCTTCGGCGGCAAGTGCGGGGTGTGCGAGTTCCGTGAGGTCTGCGGCGGCTCCCGCTCGCACGCCTACGCCGTCACCGGGGACCCGATGGCGGAGGACCCGAGCTGCGCCTACGTGCCCAGTGCCGTCGCGGACGAGGCGCTCACACCTCTGTCGTAGCCGCCGCGGCTCGCCGCCGCCCTCACGTCTGCTCGCGCAGGTACCTCCCGAAGTGCGGGACGGTGAAGGCGATCCGGCCCCGCTCGGCGGAGTAGATCAGGCCCTTCTTCAGCAGCGCGTCGCGGGCGGGGGAGAGGGACTGGGGCTTCTTGTCGAGCACCCGGGCGACCTCCGAGGTGGGGACGGACTCGATGTCGTCGAGCTCCTCCTCCCCCTTCGCCGCGATGTCTGCCGCCACATCCGCCATGGCGCGCAGGTACTCCCGCTCGCCCGGGGTCGCGCGCTCGTACCGCGAGCCGAAGAAGCCGACCGCGAGCTCCGACTCCGCCTCGGGGGAGGCGACCCGGACGTCCTCGGCCCGGATCGGGGACTGCGGCGCGCGGTCCCAGACCGCCTTGCCGTAGGCCTGGATGAAGTACGGGTAGCCGCCGGTCGCGAAGTACAGCGCGTCGAGCGCTTCCTGCTCGTACTCGGCCATCTCGTCGGCCGCGGGTGCGGTGAGCGCGTGGTCGGCCTCCGCCCGAGCCAGCCGGTCGATGCGCTGGTAGCGGAAGAGCCGCTCGCTGTAGGACTTGCTCGCCGACAGCACGGCCGGCAGGTGTGGCAGGCCGGCGCCGACGACGATGAGGGGCGCGCCGTTCTGGCTCATCTCGTGGCAGGCCGCGCAGATCGCCGAGACGTCCTCCGGGCCGAGGTCCTGCATCTCGTCGATGAAGACCGCGATGCCCCGCCCGAGGTCCGCGGCCAGCCCGCCCACGTCGGTGAAGAGCTCCACGAGGTCGATCTCGATGTCACCCGAGTCCGCGCGGCCCTTGACGGCGGGGGCGTCGATGCCCGGGTTCCAGACCTCGCGCAGCTTCGTGCCCGGCTTGGCGTCGCGCTGGGCGAAGGACTTGATCACCCCGAGCACGTGCGCGACCTCGTCCTCCTGGGTGTGCCCGAGCTCGCGGACCGCCTGGTGCAACGCGCTGGAGAGCGGCCGGCGCAGCCCCTGGTCGGGGCGGGCCTCGAGCTTGCCGGTGCCCCACTTCGCGCGCACGGCGGCCGAGCGCAGCTGGTTGAGCAGGACCGTCTTGCCGACGCCGCGCAGGCCGGTGAGGACGAGGGAGCGCTCCGGTCGGCCGGTGACGATGCGCTTGAGCACGACGTCGAATCGCTTCAGCTGCTCGTCGCGGCCGGCGAGCTCGGGAGGGCGCTGGCCGGCGCCGGGGGCATAGGGGTTGGTGATCGGGTCCACGATGGGACCGTATCCGCATGTATAGGCAACTCCGGATATCTCGGGAGATTGCGCAAGGCGTGTTGCGCGGGCAGTCGGTCCGGGCGCGGGCGAAGGGGGCGGGGCCGGGTTCGTCGCGACGCCCCGATTCCCTTTTCTAGGCAAATCTAGACATAGACCGATATCGGCGCATAGTCGTGCATCGCGCCGGATGGTCCCGTCCTTCGCTCCTCGGCGCGTGCCGTGCCGCGAGCCCGTCGTCGTGGTGAGAGACTGGTCACATGCCCGCCGCAACCCCCTCGTCCTACTCCGTCACCATCCGCCTGCACACCTCCACGGACTACGCCGTCGTCGGACGGGTGGCCACCGTGATCGCCGAGCAGGGCGGGATCGTCACCGCCATCGACATCGCCGACTCGCGGCACGACCGGCTCACCGTCGATGTCACCTGCTCTGGCATCAACGTCGACCACACCGACGACCTCGTCGAGGCGGTCGAGGCGGTGGACGGGGTGACCGTCCACAAGGTCTCCGACCGCACCTTCCTGCTCCACCTCGGCGGCAAGATCGAGGTGCGCTCCAAGGTCGCGCTGAAGACCCGCGACGACCTGTCGATGGCCTACACCCCCGGCGTCGGTCGCGTCTCCACCGCGATCGCGAAGAACCCCGACGACGCACGCCGCCTGACGATCAAGGGCAACAGCGTCGCCGTCGTCACGGACGGCTCCGCGGTCCTGGGCCTGGGCAACATCGGCCCCGAGGCCGCGATGCCGGTCATGGAGGGCAAGGCCGCGCTGTTCAAGCAGTTCGCCGACATCGATGCCTGGCCGATCTGCCTGGCCAGCCAGGACACCGACGAGATCGTGCGCGCCGTCGAGATGATCGCCCCCGGCTTCGGTGGCATCAACCTCGAGGACATCGCCGCGCCGCGCTGCTTCGAGATCGAGCGTCGCCTGCGGGAGAGCCTGGACATCCCGGTCTTCCACGACGACCAGCACGGCACCGCGATCGTCGTCCTCGCCGCCCTGCGCAACGCCCTGCGCGTCGTGGGCAAGCAGCTCGAGGAGGCGAACGTCGTCGTCGCCGGCGGTGGCGCCGCCGGGTCGGCCATCGTCACCCTGCTGCTGGCCGCCGGCGCGAAGGACGTCATCGTCTTCGACCGCGAGGGGCTGCTCTCCCGCGACGACGACTCGCTCTCACCCGCCAAGAAGGAGCTCGCCGAGCGCACCAACCCGCGCAGGATCCGTGGCGACCTGCCGGACGGACTGCAGGACGCCGACGTCTTCATCGGTGTCTCCGCGCCGAACATCCTCAAGGCCGAGTGGATCCGCGACCGCATGGCGCAGGACCCGATCGTCTTCGCGCTCGCCAACCCGGACCCGGAGATCGACCCGGCCGAGGCCGCGCAGTACGCCACGGTCGTCGCCTCGGGCCGCAGCGACTACCCGAACCAGATCAACAACGTCCTCGCCTTCCCCGGGGTCTTCCGCGGCCTGCTCGACGCGCACGCCGAGGACATCACCACCGACATGCTCATCCGCGCGGCCGACGCGATCGCCGGGGTGGTCACCGACGAGGAGATCAACCCCTCGTTCATCATCCCGAGCGTCTTCCACTCCGAGGTCGCCGACGCCGTGGCCGTCGCGATCTCGGGGGAGGGCAAGTCCACCACCGGCTCACCGACCGGACCGATCAAGGTCGGGTCCCGCTCCACCGCCGCGCCGGTCGACGACACCGGCATCATGCCGCGGGTGCAGTGACCGCAACTGCTTAGGCTCTTGCGGCTCTTCCTGCGCAACTGCTTAGGCTCTTGCGGCCCTTCCTGCGCAACTGCTTAGGCTCTTGCGGCTCTTCCTGCGCAACTGCTTAGGCTCCTGCGAAGGAGGAGGCCGGGCAGGCGGAGCCGGTGCGGATGGCAGGCTGGGTCACGTGAGCAGCTCACCGACCTACCGCAAGGACACCTCCGCCGCGCCTCGTGGCTACTCCTCCTGGGAGGCCGCGGGGCTGCTGTGGCTCGCCGAGGCCGAGGCGGACGGCGGAGCGCACGTCGCCGAGCTGAGGGACGTCGACGTCACCCACATCGACCTCGCGAAGTACGTCCCGGCCCCCTCGACCAATGTCGCGGCCGACGAGTTCGGGGCGGCCCTGGCGGCCACCCACGCCGCCGGGGCTCCCGCCTTCGGCGCGCCGCCCGCGCGGTGGACGAGCCACGGGTTCATCGGCCCGGGGGACGCCCCGATGCCGATGCCGGTGGAGCCGACGGAGACGTGGGGTGCCTTCTTCGCCGAGCAGCGCATCCGCCACATGCTGCGCGCCGGCCGCTCCCAGGGGCTGTGGGAGGAGGAGGGCGAGCTCTTCGAGCGCGTCGCCACCCGCCTCGAGTCCGGTGAGTTCGACGACGACCGCCCACCCGCGCGCATCCACGGTGACCTGTGGGCCGGCAACGTGCTGTGGACCCGCAAGGGCGCCGTGCTCATCGACCCCGCCGCCCACGGCGGCCACCCCGAGACCGACCTCGCGATGCTGCTGCTCTTCACCGCCCCGCACATCGCGCGCATCATCGCCGCCTACGACGAGGCCGCGCCCTTGGCGGACGGCTGGCAGGAGCGGGTCGGGCTGCACCAGCTCTTCCCGGTGATGGTCCACGCCGTGATCTTCGGTGGCGGCTACGTCCAGCAGGCCGTGGAGATGGCGCGCAAGTACGCCTGACCCTCACCCGCGGTACAGCGCCTCGATCTCCTCGGCGTAGCGCTCGTTGATCGGCTTGCGGCGCAGCTTGAGCGTCGGGGTGAGCACGTCGCTGCCGGGCGCCCAGTACTCGGGGAGCACCCTGAAGCGCTTGACCTGCTCGATGCGGGAGAGCTTGGCGTTCCCCGCCTCGATGCCCTTGTCGACCTCGGCGACGAGCTCCGGGTGCTCCGCGAGGACGGCCGGGTCCGCGGGGGCACCGACCCGCTCGGCGAAGGCGGCGGCCGCGTCCGGGTCCAGCGTCACCAGCGCGACGTTGTAGGGGCGGCCGTCACCCACGACGGTCAGCGTCGCGGCGAGCGGGGTGGTCACCTTGAGCGTGTTCTCGATCATCGACGGGGACATGTTCTTGCCGGACGCGTTGATGATCAGCTCCTTCTTGCGGTCGGTGATCGTCAGGTACCCGTCCGCGTCGATCGTCCCGACGTCCCCGGTGTGCAGCCAGCCGTCGGCGTCGATGGTCTCGGCGGTCTTCTCCGGGTCGCCCCGGTAGCCGGGTGTCACGCAGTCCCCGCGGAAGAGCAGCTCGCCGTCATCGGCGATCCGCATCTCGAAGCCGGGCAGCGCCGGGCCGACGGTCCCCACCTTCGCCCGACCCGGCGGGTTGATCGTCCCGGCGCCGGCGATCTCCGACATGCCCCAGATCTCGCACACGTCGATGCCCAGACCCATGAAGAAACGCAGCGTCTCGGGGGCGATCGCCGCAGCGCCCGACCAGGACCACCGCAGCTGGTCGAGGCCGAGCGCGCCCCGGACCTTGCTCAGCACCAGCCGGTCGGCGAGTATCAGCTGCACCGCGTCGAGGCCCTTCAGCCGCTTGCCGTCCAGCAACGCGCCGCCCTGCTTGTCGGCCATCCGCAGCGCCCAGGCGCCCAGCCTCCGCTTCACCGGGCTCTCGTCCGCCGCGACCTTCGCCTCGATGCCCATCTTGATCTTCTCCCACACCCGGGGCACGGCGAACCAGACCGTCGGTCGGGCGTCGGGCAGCGCGGTCGCGATCTCCCGCGGGTCGGCGATGTAGGTGACCTGCACCCCCCTGGCCACGTTGAAGTACTGCGCCGACGCCCGGTCGGCGATGTGCGCGGCCGGCAGGAAGGAGGTGATGCGGTCACCGAAGCGCACGTCGACGACGCCCTCGGCGCCGTGGAGCACGGCGAGCAGGTTGCGGTGGGTGAGCTGGACCCCCTTCGGCGGGCCGGTGGTGCCGGAGGTGTAGATCAGGGTGAGCACGTCGTCCGGCTGCACCGCGCGCCAGGCGGCCTCGAAGTCGAAGTCGGGATCACCCAGGCCCTCGAGTTCGGCCAGGGTGTGGGTCGCGCCCTCGGGTGTGCCGTCGACGACGACGACGTGGTCGAGGGCGACCCCGGAGCCGAGGATCGCCCCCAACAGGGCGGTCTCGGTGACCGCGATCCGGTTGCCCGCGTTGCCGAAGAGGTACTCGACCTGCTCCGGTGCCGACGTGTTGTAGATCGAGAAGGGGGTCATCCCCAGGTGCATCGCGCCAGCATCGACCCAGGCGAACTCGGGTCGGTTGGAGAGCATGATCCCGAGCGTGTCCCCGTGCCGGTACCCGAGTGCGGCCAGGCCTGCGGCCACCGCGCGCACGTGGTCGCCGTACTCCGCCCACGTGACCGAGACGGCGTCCCCCGGCGTCCGCAGCGCCACCGCCCCCGGGTCGACGGTCAGGGTCTGCTGGAAGGCTTCACAGAGGGTGGCGGCAGCCATGGGGGTCTCCATCACAGGTGCCCTCTACGGTGAGGGCCGTACCAAAGAGTAGGTCCGGCGGTCGCCGCACGACAAGGACACCGACGCAGCACCACGCGGCATGGCGAAGGGGGAGAACCCCCTTCGTCCTGGGGAGAACTCGGCAGACCGGGGCGGCGCCGGCTGCGAGAGTTGTCCCGTGACCACACAGACGATGAATCCACCACTGGAGCGGCTGGAGCGCCCCGGCCTCGGGCGACGCTGGCTCGCCGGCTGGGGCAGTGTGCTCCTCCTCGTCACGAGCATCCTCACCTCGGTCGTGGCGATGGTCTTCACGGCGCTCGTCATCGGCGCGACGGTGGCCATCACCGCGGGCGGCATCGGCCTGCTCCTGCTCATCCCCCTCGTGTGGCTCGCCGGCATCATCGGCCACGCCGAGCGGCACCGCATCGTCGCCCTCTCCGGTCGTCGCGTGCACCCGCCGGCGCGACGGGAGCAGCCGTGGTGGCGGCGGCTCCTCCTCGACGAGCACTCGTGGCGCAGCGTCGCCTACCTGGCGCTGCACTCGCTGTGGGGCTTCGTCACCGGCTGGCTGACCGTGCTCGTCCTCGCCCAGACGCTCCTGCTGCTGATCGTCCCGGTGCTCAGCGGACGCTCGCCCGAGCAGGGGTTTGAGATCTACGGGCTCGTGGAGGTGCAGGGCTTCACGGCGCTCGCGATCACCTGGGTGTCCGCCCTCGTCGTCCTGATCCTGCTGCCCCTCGTCGCCCACCTGCTCACCTCGGTCGACATCGTGCTCGCCCGCTGGCTGCTCGGGCGGGACGAGCGCAAGGTCCTCGAGCACCTCACGGCCCGCGTCGACACCCTCACCGACTCCCGCCGCGAGGCCGTCGACTCCGTTGAGGCCGA
Organism: Janibacter sp. DB-40; assembly: GCF_029510815.1. Taxonomy (NCBI): domain Bacteria; kingdom Bacillati; phylum Actinomycetota; class Actinomycetes; order Micrococcales; family Intrasporangiaceae; genus Janibacter; species Janibacter sp. DB-40. The sequence goes on from NZ_CP120360.1 coordinate 132,970, forward strand.
GCGCCGCCGGATCGAGCGGGACCTGCACGACGGGCCGCAGCAGCGCATGGTCTCCATCGCGATGACCCTCGGCATGGCCAAGCAGGCGCTCCACGACGACCCGGAGTCCGCGGCCGGGCTCATCGACGAGGCACACCGCTCCGCCAAGGAGGCCATCGTCGAGATGCGCCACGTCGCCCGCGGCATCGTCCCGCCGATCCTCGCCGACCGGGGTCTGGAGGCCGCGCTCCCCGCGCTCGCGGCCCGGTCCGCCGTCCCGGTGTCGGTGGACGTGCGCGACGTCGGCCGGCTCGACCCCACGACCGAGGCGATCGCCTACTTCGTCGTCAGCGAGGCCCTGACCAATGTCGCCAAGCACTCCGGTGCCGAGCACGCCCGGGTGGACGTCACCCGAGACGAGGAGCACCTGACGACCGTCGTCACCGACGACGGCCGCGGCGGCGCCGATCCCGCGCGGGGCACCGGCCTGACCGGACTGCGCCAGCGGGTCACCGCCGTCGACGGCACCCTCGAGGTGCACTCCCCGCACGGCGGACCGACCCGACTGACCGCAACCCTCCCCCTTCGCACCGGACGGAGCCTGTCATGAGCGAGACCCCCACCAAGGTCGTGCTGGCCGAGGACTCCGTCCTCCTGCGTGACGGGATCGTGCGCCTGCTGACATCGGCCGGCTTCGAGGTCGCGGCGGCATGCCCGGACGGCGAGACCTTCCTGGCGGCCGTGGAGGAGCACCGGCCCGACCTCGTCGTCGTGGACGTGCGAATGCCCCCGACCTTCACCTCCGAGGGGATCGTCGCCGCACTCAAGGTCCGCGACAGCCACCCCGACACGGCCGTGATGGTGCTCAGCCAGTACGTCGAGGAGCAGTACGCGACCGAGCTCGTCGCCTCGAAGTCGAAGGGGGTCGGGTACCTCCTCAAGGACCGCGTCGCCGACACGAGCGACTTCATCGCCGCGCTGCGGGACGTCGCGGGCGGCGGCACGGTCCTCGACCCCGACGTCGTCACCCAGCTGCTGACCCGGGCCCGCCACGCGGACCCGCTCGCGGCGCTCACCCCGCGCGAGCGGGACGTGCTCGACCTGATGGCCCAGGGCCGGACGAACTCCGCGATCGCCAAGGAGCTCTTCGTCTCCCACGGGGCCGTGGAGAAGCACGTGACCTCCATCTTCACCAAGCTCGACCTGCCGCCCGCAGACGGTGACCACCGCCGCGTGCTCGCCGTGCTCCGCTGGCTCGACCAGGAGGACTGACCGATGTCCCAGACGCCCGTGCCCACCCGACCCGGTGAGCCGCAGGACCCGGAGATGCGGGAGCGCTACCTGCGTGACGCCCAGCGGGTGCGCGAGACCAGGCGCGCCGAGTCCGCGCGGCTCGCGGCGGAGGTCCCCCCGTCGCGCACCCCCTCCGGCCCCATCTGGGTCGTCGCGGGCCTGCTCACCATCGTGCTCGTGCTCGGGGTCGGGATCCTCCTCGCCGGGCCGATGCTGAAGCAGACGTCCACGAGCGAGCAGGCACTGCCCGCGGACGTCTCCGACCTGCGGATCGACAACGCCGTCGGTGACGTACGCGTCCGTGCGGCGGACGCCGGCGAGGAGCCGCGGGTCACCCGCACGACCGAGTGGGGCCTGCGCCGACCGGACGCCTCAGTCGACGTCACCGGCGGCACCGCCTCGCTGGAGGCGACCTGCCCCTCCGGGGTCGTCCTGCCCTGCTCGACCGACTGGACGGTCGTCGTGCCCGAGGGTGCGGACGTGCGGATCGAGGAGGGCGTCGGCCGGGTCACGGTCGAGGGCATCGACGGTGACGTCGACGTCGAGACCGGTGTCGGTGACGTGCGGATCGCCGAGTCCACGGGCGGGCGCATCACCGCGAACCTGGGGGTCGGCTCGCTGTGGGTCGAGTCCGTCGAGCCTCCGCAGCACGTGCGCGCCAAGGTCGGCGTCGGCGGCGTGTCGGTGCAGCTGCCGGACACGGCCGCGTACGACGTCGATGCCAGCGGGGGTGTCGGGGACGTGCACAACGACCTCGGCAGCGACCCCGCGTCGGACCGCACGGTCGTCGTCGAGGGCGGCGTCGGGTCGGTGAGCCTCTCCGCCTCCTGACTCCGGGCGCAGAAATCGACTCAGGACGCGGTAATTACCACGTCCTGAGTCGATTTTCGCGTCCCGGGGCGAAGGGGTGGGTGGCCTACACCTCGACGAGCAGCACGACCAGGGTCCGGGGGCCGTGGACACCCTCGACCCGCTCGAGCTCGATGTCGCTCGTGGCGCTCGGCCCGCTGATCCACGTCAACGGCCGCGCGTCGTGCGGGTCGGGCCGCAGGCGGGAGACCGCGTCCGGCACGTCCGCGACCACCTGGTCGGCACGCACGACGCACACGTGGGTGTCCGGGACGAGCGTCAGGGCGCGTCGGCCCTGGTCGGCCCGGTGGTCGAGCACGATGGTCCCGGTCGCCGCGATCCCGACCGCGGACGCGGTGAGGACGGCGTCGACCCGGTCCAGGTCGGCGGCGGCGAGCGAAGGGGAGTCCCGCAGCACCTCGGGTGCGGTCCCCAGGGAGCCGGTCCACTCCTCGTCGACACCGTCGGGGACGATGACCGATCGGCAGTCGTTGTCCTGCAGGACCCGGGCGATCGTGTCGGCGAGGTCGGAGGCGTGCACCCGCAGGACGCTCGCCTCGTAGTCGGCGACGGCCTCGGCGAAGCGGTTTAGCGTCGCCGTGGCCGGGCTCTCCTGCGGTGACGCGGTGCCGGTGGGGTGGGGGACCCCCTTCGCCTCCGTGGTGATGTCCGCGGTCGCCCCGCGGATCCGGTCGAGGATCTCCTGCTTGGCGCTGCTCACTGCGTCCCCCTCTCGCGAGCCCACCACTGCCGGAAGGACTCCGTGGGGGGTGTGGGCACGTCCCGGGCACTCGTCCACGCGCCCATGCCCGGGACGGTGCGGATCGTGCGGTCACCGAGGAGGCGACCGACGGAGTTCGCGGCCTTCTGTGCGGCGCCGAGGCGGCGCGGGTCCGACAGCACCCAGCCGGCGGCGGCCATCGCGGCCGACTCGGCGCTGGGTCGCTCCTGGTCGGCGACCTCGCCGCGCAGCTTCACGAGCAGCTCGGGGATGTTGATCTTGACCGGGCAGACCTCGTAGCAGGCGCCGCACAGGGTCGAGGCGTACGGCAGCGACTTGTCGACCTCGCTCGCGGTGCCGCGCAGCTGCGGGTTGAGCACCGCACCGATCGGCCCCGGGTAGACCGAGCCGTAGGCGTGGCCGCCGGTGCGCTCGTAGACCGGGCAGACGTTGAGGCAGGCCGAGCAGCGGATGCACCGCAACGCCTGGCGCCCGATGCTGTCGCCGAGGACGTGCGTGCGGCCGTTGTCGAGCAGGACGACGTGCACCTCCTGCGGGCCGTCCCCGTCGTGGGTGCCCGTCCACGTCGAGGTGTAGGGGTTCATCCGCTCGCCGGTGCTCGAGCGAGGCAGCAGCTGCAGCATCGGAGCGAGGTCGTCCCAGCTCGGCAGGACCTTCTCGATGCCGACGACGGAGATGAGCGTCTCCGGAAGGGTCAGGCACATCCGGCCGTTGCCCTCCGACTCGACGACCACGAGGCTGCCCGTGTCGGCGATCGCGAAGTTCGCCCCCGAGATCCCGACCTTCGCCCGCAGGAACTTCTCCCGCAGGTGCAGTCGGGCGGCCTCGGCGAGGCGGGCCGGGTCGTCGGTGAGGTCCTCGGGCGCGGCCCGGCCGACCGCGCCCATCTCCCGCAGGAAGATCTCGCGGATCTCGCTGCGGTTGCGATGGATCGCCGGGACGAGGATGTGGCTGGGCAGGTCGCCGCCGAGCTGGACGATCAGCTCGGCCAGGTCGGTCTCCCAGGCGTCGATGCTGGCGTCCCGGAGGGCCTCGTTGAGCTCGATCTCCTGGGTGGTCATCGACTTGACCTTGACGACCTCGTCGGTCTCCTTGGCCCGGACCAGTCCGGTGACGATCCGGTTGGCCTCCTCGGCGTCGCGCGCCCAGTGGACGGTGGCGCCGTTGGCGGTGAGGTTCTCCTCGAGCTGCTCGAGGTAGTCCGCGAGGTGGGCCAGGGCCTCGTCCTTGGCGTCGGCGCCTGCGGTGCGCAGGGCCTGCCAGTCGTCGAGCTCGCCGACGACCCCGGCCCGCTTGGCGCGGATCGTGTGCGTGGCGTGGTGGAGGTTGTGGCGCTGCTGGGTCCTGCCCAGCGCCTCCTCGGCGGCCTCCGGGAAGGACGGCATACCCATGAAGGTCGGTGACGTCTCCTGCAGGGGGCCCGGTCGGGTGGTGGTCACAGCTGCTCCTCCTCCGTGCTCGCGAGGATCTCGGCGAGGTGCAGGCGCCGCACTCCCGCGCGCTGGCGGGAGAGCATCCCGCCGATGTGTGCCAGGCATGAGTTGTCGCTCGCGACGACGACCTCGGCCTGCGTGCCGGTGATGTTGCGGGCCTTGTCGGCCCCCATGGCGATGGAGACGTCGGCGTTCTTCATCGCGAAGGTCCCACCGAACCCGCAGCACTCCTCCGCGCCGGGCAGCTCGACGAGGTCGATGCCCTTGACGGCGCGCAGCAGCGACAGGGGCTTGTCGCCCACGTGCAGCATGCGCAGGGAGTGGCAGGTCGGGTGGTAGGTCACCCGGTGCGGGAAGTATGCGCCGACGTCGGTCACGCCGAGCACGTCGACGAGGAACTCCGAGAGCTCGTACGTGCGGGGCGCGGTCTGCTGCACGCGACCGAGGAGCGTGTCGTCGCCGACCTCACGGGCGATCGTCGCGTGCTGCTCACGCACCGACCCGACGCACGACCCGGACGGGGCGACGACCGCGTCGTACCCGTCGAAGACGTCGACGAAGCGGCGCACCAGCGGTGCCGCGTCCTTGCCGTAGCCGGTGTTGGTCTGCATCTGGCCGCAGCAGGTCTGCTCCATCGGGAACTCGACCTCGCACCCGAGGCGCTCGAGCAGCCGCACGGTCGCCTTGAGCGTCTCCGGCCACATCGTGTCGTTGAAGCAGGTGGCGAAGAGGGCGACGCGCAGGTCGGTGGCGCCGATCGGGTGCGAGGACGGGGCGGGCGACGAGGTGGTCATGGCAGCATCCAGGAGAGAACGGTGGACTGGAGTCCGACGAGCAGGCACATCACGATGATGAGCCCCACGCTCCACGGTAGGACCTTGCGCAAGATCTCGGACTCCCTGCCGACCAGCCCGACGGCGGTCGCCGCGATGGTGAGGTTCTGCGGGCTGATCATCTTGCCGACCACACCACCGGAGGTGTTCGCGGCGACGAGCAGCGTCGGGTCGATGCCGGCGCGCTCGGCAGCGCTCTGCTGCAGCGTGGCGAAGAGGGCGTTGGCGCTGGTGTCCGAACCGGTGACCGCAGTGCCGATCCAGCCGAGCAGTGGGCTGAAGAAGGCGAAGGCGGTGCCGGTGCCGGCGATCCAGGCGCCGATGGTGATGGTCTGGCCGGAGAGATTCATGACATAGGCCAGCGCCAGCACGGAGGCGACGGTGAGGAAGGCGAAGCGCATCTGGATGGCGGTGGCCTTCATCTCGGCGAAGAGACCGGAGAAGCCGATGCCGTAGACGAGCGCGACGACGATGCCGCAGATCAGCAGCAGGGTGCCGGGGGAGGAGAGCCACGGGAAGCCGTAGGTGGTGGAGCCGCTGACGCTGCCGTCGTGGTTGAGGACCTGGCCGTCGAGACCGGGCCACGGGACCGCCACGTCGGTGCCGGTGAGGAAGGCATCGACCGGCGGGACCAGCTTGGCGATCGAGAAGACCGCGACGACGAGCACGTAGGGGAACATCGCCCACGCGATCGACTTCGGGGTGAGCGCGTCGGCCTGGGCATCGAGCTCCTCGGGCGAGACGTGGTGCTCACCGGCGGAGCCAGAGGCGGCGTCGGTCGGGGCGCCACCGACGGTCGCGAACTGCTTCTCGCGCTCGACCTGCAGGGACTCGGTGGCCTCGTCGCCGCCGGTCGGCTGCCAGACGCGCAGGAAGGCGACGGCGACGGCCAGGGAGACCAGCGAGGCGATGATGTCGGTCATCTCGACCGAGATCCACGTGGCGGAGATCCACTGGGTGACCGCGAAGGTGATGCCGATGACGACGGCTGCCGGCCAGGTCTGCTTCACGCCGCGCTTGCCGTCGACCATGAGCACGAGGAGCAGCGGGACGAAGACCGCGATGACCGGGGCCTGGTGACCGACGTAGGCGCCGATCTCCTGGTAGGGGATGCCGGTGAGGTTGCCGGCGGTGATGATCGGGATGGCGATGGCACCGAAGGCGACGGGGGCGGTGTTGGCCAGCAGTACGACTGTGGCGGCGCGAAGGGGGGCGAAGCCGACGGCCATGAGCATGACGCCGGTGATGGCCACCGGGGCGCCGAAGCCGGCCAGCGCCTCGAGGAGGGCACCGAAGCAGAAGGCGATGATGATCGCCTGGATGCGCGGGTCGTCGGAGATCAGCCGGAAGGTCGCGCGCAGGTCCTCGAAGTGACCCGAGCGCACCGTGACCTGGTACAGGACGATCGCCGTGAAGACGATCCACATGATCGGGAAGAGGCCGAAGACGGCTCCCTCGGTCGCGGAGAGGAACGCCAGGTCGATCGGCATCCCGAAGAAGAGGACGGCCACGAGGATGGCGACGGCGACCGAGCTCAGGCCGGCCCAGTGGGCCTTCCACTTAAGGACGCCGAGGGTGACGAAGATCGTCACGAGCGGGAGGAGGGCCACGAGGGCAGAGGCGACGAGGCTGTCCGCGACCGGGGCGATGTCGGGCTGGAAGGCGGCTGGTGCTGCAGCGGTGCTCATGGGTCTCCGGGTGCACTTCGTTGGGCAGGAGTAATGGTCGGACCATTCAGGTGGCCGACTGTAGAGGACCGCGCCGTGGCGTGTCAATGGTCGGACCATTGTCCTCCCGCAATGGTCCGACCATCTGTTCTCCACAGCCTCGGCGCGTGCCATCCTGTGCTGGTGACCGTTGACGCCACCCCAGCACCGGCTCGGGCCCCCAAGGCCTACGAGATCGTGCTCGCGTGGGTCGACGAGCAGATCCTCGGCGGCCGCCTGGCGGTCGGGGACACCCTCCCCGCCGAGCGCGAGCTGGCGAGGATGCTCGAGGTCGGCCGCGGGGCCGTGCGTGAGGCGGTCCGCACGCTGGAGGCCCAGGGCGTGGTCCGCTCCGCTGTGGGCGCCGGGGGAGCGGGCGGGACGATCATCACCGCCGTGCCGAGCGGCGCCCTCGGTCGCCTGCTGCGACTGCACGTGGCCCTGGCCAACTTCCCCGTACCCGACGTCCTCGAGGTGCGGGTCTCCCTGGAGTCGTTGAGCGTGCGGTTGGCGGCGACCAACGCGACGCCCGAGCACCTCGCGTCGATCGAGGAGCTGCTCGAGCGGATGTCGGACCCGGACATCGACCGGGTGACCTTCAACGACTGCGACACCGCCTTCCACGTCGCGCTCGCATCGGCGGCCGGCAACCACCTCGCGCGCGACTTCACCGCCGCCATCCGGGAGTCGATGCGGCTGCCGATACTCGACGCCTTCCGGTCGGTGGGGCGGTGGGAGGACGTCGTCGACAAGCTCCGCGCGGACCACCGGGCGATCTACGAGGCGGTCGCCGCCGGTGACGGGGACGCCGCCGCGCAGATCACCGAGGAGCACATCCGCTCCGCCTGGCGCCTGATCACCGCCGACGTCTGACCTCCCCCCTGTTTTCGCAGGAGCCTAAGCAGTTGCGGACTTGGGGGCCCGGGTATTCGCAAGAGCCTAAGCAGTTGCGGACTTGGGGGCCTGGTTTTCGCAAGAGCCTGAGCAGTTGCGGACTTGGGGGCGGCTACTTGAGGAACTTGCTCGTGCGCCGGTCGGCGAGCACCTTGCCGCCGGTCTGGCAGGTGGCGCAGTACTGCAGGGACCGGTCGGCGAAGCTGACCTCGCGCACGACGTCCCCGCACACCGGGCACTCCTCGCCGGTGCGGCCGTGGACGCGCATCCCCGCGCGCTTGGCGTCCTTCAGCTGCTGGGCCGGTTTGCCGGAGGCGGCGGCGACCGCATCGGTCAGGGTCGTGATCAGTGCCTCGTAGAGGACGTCGACCTCGTCGTCGGTGAGCTTCGCGGCATGGGCGAAGGGGGACAGCCGCGCCACGTGCAGCACCTCGTCGGAGTAGGCGTTGCCGACCCCCGCGATGAGCGACTGGTCGCGCAGGACGCCCTTGACCTGGGCCGGGCGCCGGGCGAGCAGCTCGCCGAAGGCCTCCCGGGTGAAGCCCGGGGACAACGGGTCGGGGCCCAGGCGGGCGACGCCTGGCACCTCCTGCACGTCGCGGACGAGGTAGGCGGCCACGCTCTTCTTCGTCCCCGCCTCGGTGAGGTCGAAGCCCGAGCCGTCGGACATCCGCAGCCGCAGCGCGACGGGGGACTTGCCCGGCCGCAGCATCGTGCGCGGGAGCTCCTCGCTGAAGCGGATCCACCCCGCGCGCGCCAAGTGGATGACCATGTGCGTCCCGTCGCAGTCGATGTCGAGGAACTTGCCGTGCCGGTGCACCCCGTCGACCGGCGCACCGGCCAGGGCCTGCGGCGGTGGGTCGACCGTCTTCAGGACGGTGAAGGAGGCGAGCTCCAGCGACTCGACGGCCAGCCCGCCGAGGTGCTCGTCGAGGAAGTCGACGAGTCCCTGCACCTCGGGCAGCTCAGGCATCGCTCCGCTCCGAGGGTGTGGTCCCGAGGGCCTGGCGCATCTGCTCCAGCATCGTGTAGCCGTCGGCCGCGTGGCAGATCGGCAGCTGGACCCCGACGTGCTGCTCGTAGGCGTCGGTGGCGATGGGGGTGAAGTGGCTCAGCAGCTGCTCGGTCGCGGACAGCACACGGATACCGATGGCGCGCACCCGGTCGGGGCGCTGCTCGGCGAACTCGCCGTAGATGCTCGGGTCGTGCTGCCCGTCGTCACCGATCAGCACCCACCGGACCTCGGGCAGCTCGCGCACGAGCCGGTGCAGGCAGGCGCGCTTGTGGTCCTGGCCGGAGCGAAACCAGCCGGTGTTGGTCGGGCCCCAGTCGGTCATGAGCATCGGCCCGAGCGGGTAGCCGGCCCGCCGCAGGAAGCGGGTCAGCGGCGGCACGGCGTTCCACGCGCCCGTCGAGACGTAGACGATCGGTGCGCGCGGGTGCTCGCGCAGCAGCTCGCGGTACATCGTCGCCATCCCGGGGACGGCCCGGCGGGTGCCCTCGTGGCGGAAGAAGGTGTTGTACGCGGCGATCATCGGCCGGGGCATCGTTGTCGTGATGATCGTGTCGTCGATGTCGGAGACGATCCCGAAGGTCTCCTCCGGGTCGACGATGAAGACCGCCGCCGTCGTGTCCGCGGCCCGCGGCGAGGAGATGTGCAGGTCGTGCCAGCCCGGCTCGAGGTCGTGGCCGGTGATCGTCAGGTCGAGGATGCCCGAGCGGTCCACGCGGGTGCGGAACTCCTTCTCCCCGATGGTCACGGTGACCGGCTCGCCGCTGGCCGGGGTGGCGAAGAAGAAGCGCCACCCCCTTCGCTCGTTGTCGGCGGTGCGCAGCTCCAGCCAGGTCGCCCGGGCGTCGGCCGCGGCGGGGGCGTACGGGCGGCGGGTCATCAGCACCCGGCCGAGGACGCGCACCCGGTCCACGCTCCCGTAGCCGGTGTGGGCGAGCACCCGGGTGCCCCATCCGCGGCGACGCATGGCGCCGGCCACCTGGCGGTGCCATGCGTCCTCGATGATCGCGGCGGAGTGCGGTCTCGGCATGCTCCGAGCCTAGGGGAGGATGTCGTGCGTGAGTCACCGGGCGAAGGGGGAGGACCGTCACCTCGACATGGTGTCGATGGGGTGCCGGTGGGTGCTCGACGTGTCCGGGCTCGATGCGGCGACCGCCGCGGGGACCGCGGCCCGGTGGCAGCGGTGCATCGACCTCGCCACCCGGGCGACGACGATCGTCGACGACGAGCCGGAGACGATCCGCGTCACCACGTCGCAGCAGCCCTACGACCTCTCCCGCGAGGTGACCAACAAGGGGCTGGTGCGGCTGCGCGGTCGGGTCACCCTGCTGCACGCGGCGGCGCTCGCCGACGAGTCGGGACGCGCGATCGCTCTCGTCGCACCCTCGGGTGGGGGCAAGTCGACCGCCACCCGGGTCCTCGGGCGGCGGCTGGGCTACCTCTCGGACGAGACACTCGTGCTGCTGGAGGACCACCGCATCGCGCCGCACCCCAAGCCGCCGTCCCTGGTCGTCGACCCGCGGGACCGCTGGCGCAAGGAGGAGCCGTCACCGGACGAGCTCGGCCTCGGGCCGACGCCGGGGCTGGCCCGGCTCGAGCGACTGCTCACGCTCGAGCGGGACGGGGAGGCCACCGAGCCGAGCATCGAGCCGGTGGGCCTGCTCGACCAGCTCATCGCGGTGCTGCCGGAGACCTCCTCGACCTGGCTCGTCCCCGACGGTCTGGACCGGCTGGCCCGCGCGGTCACCGTCGGTGGGCCAGCCGCCCGGCTGCGCTACGCCGAGATCGACACCTGCCACGACCTCGTGCGCGAGCACCTCGCCGGCCCCGCCATGCCGCCCCCGGCATGGGAGCACCTGCCCCCCGACGACCCGCACGTCCTCGGGGAAGTGCCAGACACGGCCCCCAAGGATCCGCACCTCCCTGGGGAAATGCGTCTCGGGGCGGCCACCCAGCTCGTCCGGGGGTCGTGGTCGGACGCCATCGCCCACGACGGTGAGGTGCTCGTCCTCGTCGGGTCACGCCCCCTTCGCCTGGCCGGTGCCGGGGCCGCGATCTGGTTGGCCGCGGACGTGGAGCACACCATCGACGAGCTGGTCGACGTGGTCGTCGCCGAGCTCGGGGACCACCCCGATGCCAGTGCGCTGGTGCGCGCGGCGGCCGCCGACCTGGTCAACCACGGCGCGCTGCGGACCGCGTTAGCGTGAGGGCATGATCCTCATCGTCGTGAAGTACCGCACCAAACCCGAGTGGACGCAGCAGTGGCCCGAGCTCGTCCGGGAGTTCACCGAGGCCACCCGCGCCGAGCCGGGCAACATCTTCTTCGAGTGGAGCAAGAGCCTGGAGCGCGAGGACGAGTGGGTGCTCGTCGAGGCCTTCCAGGACGACGCCGGCGAGGCGCACGTGAGCAGCGAGCACTTCGCCAAGGGCCTGGAGACCATGCGGCCCGCGCTCGCCGAGACGCCGCGCATCATCAGCCGCGTCGTCGAGGGCACCGGCTGGGAGGAGATGGGCGAGCTGCAGGTGGACTGAGTTCGCCCCACCAGCCCCCCGATTTCCGGGTGACCCGATGAACCCCCGCCTCGCATGAGTTCCAGACTCTTGCGAAGCGGGGGTTTCTCCTGCTGAGTGGGGTGCGCTCAGTCCTCGACGAAGGGGGCGACGCGGTCCTTCGGGCGGCCGATGATCGCGCGCTCGCCCTTGACGATGACGGGCCGCTGCATCAGGCGCGGGTGCTCGACGAGGACGGCGACGACCTGGTCGGTCGTGGCGACGTCGTCATCGCTCAGCCCCTGGTCCTTGAAGAACGAGTCCCGGCGCACGAGGTCGGTCGGCTCGTCCTCGAGCTTGGCGATCAGCTCGCGCAGGGCCGCCTCGTCGAGGGGCTCCTTGAGGTACTGCACGACCTGGGCCTGCTTGCCGGCCGCGTCGAGGGTCTCGAGGGCGGAGCGGGAGGTCGAGCACTTCGGGTTGTGCAGCACGGTGAGGTCACTCATGGCTGTCACCGTAGCGGTGCCTACCGGGCCTGGTAGACGGTGACCGTCTCCTCGCCGGCAGCGTCGGCGCCGATCACGGCGAAGCGCTCGGACGCTCCGGTCGGGTCGAGCGCCTTGATGGTGCGCGCCTGCTCCCACGGGCCGTCGACCGACCACGCCTGCTCACCCGTCTCGGGGGCCAGCGCGGTCAGCCCGTCGTCGTCGGCCACGACGAGGTGGTCGCCGTCGCAGGAGATGGCCGCCTCGTCCGGCAGCGGGCGGCGCCACAGCTCGCGACCGTCCTCGAGGGCGTGCACGGAGGCGGCGTGCCCGGTCACGTCGTCGTACGGGTCGTTGGTCAGGGCCACGACGCCACCGCACACGGCTCCCAGCCCCACGTCGGAGGGGATGCTCCACAGCGGGTCCTCGTCCACGTCACCGCTGGGCAGCACCTGGGTGTTGCCGGATCCGTCGTGCAGGAAGCGGTGGTCGGTGGCGCTGCCGTCGTCGACGAACTGGCGGGCGGACTCGGCGATGCCGGTCAGCGCGTCGGCGTTGTCCGAGGACATCACGACGAGGTCGCCGGTCTCGGCCGAGAGGGCGAAGGGTTCGCCGTCCTCGGTGGTCACGTGCGTGATGACGAGCTCGTCGCCGAGGAGGTGGATCTCGCTGAGGATCCCGTCGCCGATGCTGGCCGGGGACTGGTTGTGCCACAGGATCGAGCCGTCGGCCCCGATCCTCGCCGCGTGCACCGACGCCGTCCGGGTGGCGGCCTCGTCCTCCTGGACGAGCACACTCACGTGGACGTCGTCACCGCGGCGCTCGGCGCTCATGCCGACGATCGTCGAGTCCTGCGGGGTCGGTGCCCCGGCGTAGGGCACGACCTCGGCGAAGGGGGCACGCGCCACCTGCGCGCCGTTGTCCGCCGAGATGGTGCGGAAGGCGTACTGGTCGGGGCCGCTGGTCCCGGTCTCCACGCAGACGAGCGCGTCGGCGGTCCCGCCGACGCAGATCTCACCGGTGTCCACCTGCCCCGCGGGGACGGACTCGGAGGTCGACCACGCCACCCCACCGGTCGTCAGGTCGACGGCGGAGCGGAAGTCGTGCCGGTCCCCGCGGGAGCTGCTGACGGTGCCCTCGGCCACGACGGTGTCGGCGTCGAGCGGGCGCCAGGTGACGACGCACGTCGCTCCGCGGCACTCCTGCCGCGGGTCCGTCGCGGCGACGGGGAGGGTGAAGAGCTGCGTGGGTGCCCTACCCATCGTCGCCAGCAGGTCGTGCGTCACCGGCCGTCCGGTCTCGCGGAACGCCGTCACACGGTCGGACGCCTGTTCCGGCGGCTCGCCCTCGGGGGCGGGGTCGTCACCGATGAGGCTGCACCCGGCGAGCACGCCGACGGCCAGCGCGGCACCGACCGCGCGGATCCGCCGGGTGTGGGTCATGCGGGTGAGCCCCCTTCTCGTGGTCTCCGGTCAGGCGTCGACGTAGTCGACGACGACGGCCGCGTGGTCGCTGACCCGCTCGGCCGCGCTGGCCGGTCGGTCGGTCCCGGCGGCCACGGCCCGCTTGGCCAGCGCCGGGGTCGCGAGGTGGTAGTCGATCCGCCAGCCGGTGTCCCGGTCGAAGGCGCCGCCCATCCACGACCACCACGACATCGGGCCGTCCGCGTCCGGGTGGACGTGGCGCACGACGTCGATGAGGGTGCGTGGCGAGACGATCGAGGAGAACCACTCGCGCTCCTCGGGCAGGAACCCCTCGGACTTGGCGCTCCCGCGCCAGTTGGTGAGGTCCTGGCGGGTGTGGGCGACGTTGAGGTCACCGAGGAGCAGGAAGTCCCGGCCCGCGGCCCGCGCCGCCTTGCGGGAGCGGTCGAGCTGCCGGGCGAAGGAGGCGAGGAAGCCCATCTTGCGCTCGTACTTCGCCCCGCCGTCCGGCGCCTCGCGCCCACCCGGCTTCTGCAGATGGGCCGGCAGACCCCCCTTCGGCAGGTAGAGGGAGGCGACGGTGACCGCGCGGTCCGACAGGTCCACCTCGACGTACCTCCCCTCGGAGGCGAAGGGGGCCAGTCCCCGCGCCATCGTCCCCGGCGGGGAGGGCTCCCGGTGGGTGTGCTCCTCGCCGGGTGCGCGCACCAGCACCTCGCCGTCCCAGGTGCGCACGGCCGCCGGGCGCTCGCGGGTGAGCACGGCGACGCCGTTGCGACCGGCGATGTGGCCGGGCTCGTAGGTCAGGTGGTACTCGCCGAAGACACCCGGCGGCAGCTTGTCGGGTGAGCAACGGACCTCCTGGAGCGCGACGACGTCGGGGTCGCGCTCGGCGAGCCACGGCTCAAAGCCACGGCGCTGCGCCGCGCGGATGCCGTTGACGTTGAAGGTGGCGACGCGCATGCGGGCGGTGTCAGGCACCGACCGCGGCGAGGTCGTCCGGCGTGGGCTTGGCGGTGATGTCCTCGTGCTCCGGGTGCTTCGTCAGCCACTTCTTGACGTAGGGGCACACCGGAACGACGGTCAGCCCCTCCTCGCGGGTCGCGTCGATCGCCTCGCCGACGACGATCCCGGCCAGGCCCTGCCCGCCGAACTCCTCGCCGATCTCGGTGTGGAAGAAGATCCGGCGTCCGTCCCGGTCGAGGAACTGGGTGAACCCGGCGACGGTGTCGTCGCTGCTGATCTCGAAGCGATCCGGGTTGCTCTCGCGGGTGACAGAGGTACTCATGGGGCCCACTGTGCCACGCGTCCCGATCCGTGAGAGAGGTCACTTCCGCGGGGTGGCGGGGGGCGCGAGTGTCTTCTCAGCCAAAGGACGGGGACACGGGATCGGCGACCGGGCCGCTACCGTGTGGCCCCTGAACGCGACCCGACGATGATGGAGATCAAGCATGTCTGCTCCCGCCCTCCACCCCCTCTTCACGAGTCATTTCGACGAGGTGATCGCCCGCAACCCCGGTGAGAAGGAATTCCACCAGGCGGTCTACGAGGTGATGTCGTCGCTGTCGCCGATCGCCGGCCGGGTCCCCGAGTACGCCCAGTGGTCGATCATGCAGCGCATCTGCGAGCCGGAGCGTCAGATCATCTTCCGCGTCCCGTGGACGACCGACACCGGTGAGGTCCAGATCAACCGTGGCTTCCGCGTCGAGTTCAACTCCGCGCTCGGCCCGTACAAGGGTGGGCTGCGCTTCCACCCGAGCGTGAACCTGTCGATCATCAAGTTCCTCGGCTTCGAGCAGGTCTTCAAGAACTCCCTGACCGGCATGCCCATCGGCGGCGGCAAGGGCGGCTCCGACTTCGACCCCAAGGGTCGCTCGGATGCCGAGATCATGCGCTTCTGCCAGTCCTTCATGACCGAGCTCTACCGCCACATCGGCGAGTACACGGATGTGCCGGCCGGTGACATCGGCGTCGGCGGTCGTGAGCTGGGCTACCTCTTCGGCCAGTACAAGCGCATCACCAACAACTACGAGTCCGGTGTCCTCACCGGCAAGGGCCTGTCCTGGGGCGGCTCGCAGGTGCGCACCGAGGCGACCGGATACGGCACGGTCTTCTTCGCCCAGGAGATGCTCAAGGAGCGGGGCGAGTCCCTCGAGGGCAAGAAGGTCGTCGTCTCCGGATCCGGCAACGTCGCGATCTACGCCGTCGAGAAGATCCACCAGTTCGGCGGCAAGGTCATCGCCGTCTCCGACTCGGGCGGCTACGTCGTCGACGAGGACGGCATCGACCTGACGCTGCTGCAGGAGATCAAGGAGCTCCAGCGGGGCCGCCTGACCGACTACGCCGAGGCGAAGGGGGGATCCGTCCGCCACGTGGCCGACGGCTCCATCTGGGACGTCCCGTGCGACGTCGCCCTCCCGTGCGCCACGCAGAACGAGCTGACCGGGGACCACGCCAAGGTCCTCGTCGAGAACGGGCTCCAGCTCGTCGCCGAGGGCGCGAACATGCCGTGCGTGCCGGGTGCCGTCGAGGTCTTCCGCGACGCCAAGGTGCTCTACGCGCCCGGCAAGGCTTCCAACGCCGGTGGTGTCGCCACCTCCGCACTGGAGATGCAGCAGAACGCCAGCCGCGACTCCTGGGGCTTCGAGGAGACCGAGGCGCGCCTCGAGGACATCATGCGCGACATCCACCGCAACTGCGTCGAGACCGCGGCCGAGTTCGACCAGCCCGGGGACTACGTCATGGGCGCCAACCTCGCGGGTTACATCAAGGTCGCCGACGCGATGGTGGCGCAGGGCGTCATCTGATCCACCCCACGTTGGTCGAGGTGCGAGTTCGCGCAGCGAGCGAGCCTCGAGACCGCCTACCTGAGTGCGCACATCAGGTGATCGGCTCGTGGCAGTCGCACCCACAGCGCGCCTCGAGGTCTTCCTGGTCGTGCGTCACCTGGAAGCGCGAGCCGAGGCACAGCGAGACGAGTGAGACGCAGTACGGGTTCTCGCAGATCTCGAACCGCCCCTGCTCGTGTCGACGGAGCAACTCCACCACCGCGAGCATCGCCCCCGCCTCCAGGACGCTGAGGTGCGGCGCGTGCAGTCGGGCTCGCAAGAGGGTCAGCTCGGCGGTGTGGTCGGGTTGATCCGTCGCGTCTCGGTGCATTCGGCCACCCTGAGCTCCGGCGAAGGGAGAGTCAGCTCCCCTCGACGGGTCGTAGCTTAACCGCAGCTCTGCTGTCGAGAAGCCTCGAATGGTTGTGTGTTGAACCGGTACCTCCCGGTGCCGGCAGGGCTCTTGCAGCGTCCCCGGCAGCGTGGGCCACCTCTTCAACACACAACCGTGGTGAGTGTCCCCCTTCGCCACCTGTAGACTGGACACCAGCAGCCGCCCAGTTCTGCAGCGTGCTGCTCTTCTTCTTGCAACGATGCCAACGCGCCGCGACCGCACACAGCGGGTCCGCGCCGGGCAGAACCGAAGCATCATGACTCCCTCAGGAGCACCCCTTCGTGACCACCACGTTCGCCGACCTCGGCGTGCCCACCGCCCTCACCTCGATCCTCGAGAAGGACGGCATCACCACCCCCACCCCCATCCAGGCCGCGACGCTGCCGGACTCCCTCGCCGGCCGTGACGTCCTCGGCCGCGGGCGCACCGGCTCGGGCAAGACCCTCGCCTTCGTGCTGCCGATGCTCACCCGCCTCGCGGCCAGCGACAAGCGCCGCCAGGGCCGGCGTCCCCGCGCCCTGATCCTCGCGCCGACCCGTGAGCTGGCGACGCAGATCGACGAGGCCCTCGCCCCCTTCGCCGCCGTCCTCGGCATGCGCAGCCGCACCGTCTTCGGTGGCGTCGGCCAGAACCCCCAGGTCAACGCCATCGCCAAGGGCGTCGACGTCGTCGTGGCCTGCCCCGGCCGCCTCGAGGACCTGATGAACCAGGGCCACGTGAACCTCGACTCCATCGAGATCACGATCCTCGACGAGGCCGACCACATGGCCGACCTCGGCTTCCTCCCCGGCGTGAAGCGCATCCTCGACAAGACCCCGCGCGGCAGCCAGCGGATGCTCTTCTCCGCCACGCTCGACGGCGCGATCAACCAGATCGTCAAGCGCTACCTGGACCAGCCGGTCACCCACGAGGCCGACTCGGCGCAGTCCCCGGTCGCGAAGATGACCCACCACGTGCTGCACATCCAGTCCAACCAGCACCTGCCGGTCCTCACCGACCTCGTCGCGGCCCCCGGTCGCAAGGTCGTCTTCACCCGCACCAAGCACCGCGCCAAGCGGATGGCCCGCCAGCTCAACGCCGCCGGGGTCCCCGCGGTCGAGCTGCACGGCAACCTCAGCCAGGGTGCGCGCACCCGCTCGATGGACGCCTTCCACTCCGGCGCGGCCCAGACGCTCGTCGCCACGGACATCGCCGCCCGCGGCATCCACGTCGACGACGTCGCCCTCGTCATCCACGCCGACCCGCCGGTCGAGCACAAGGCCTACCTCCACCGCTCGGGCCGGACCGCCCGTGCCGGCGCCGAGGGCACGGTCGTCACGCTCATGACCGACGAGCAGGTCCGCGACGTGCGTGACCTCACCCGCAAGGCCGGCATCAAGCCGACGACGACCAAGGTCACCTCCGGCGACGCGCTCCTCGCCGAGCTCGCCCCCGGTGAGCGGTCCTTCCCCGGCGGCTTCGTCGCCGCGACCCCGCAGCAGCAGAGCGGGGCGAAGGGGGGTTCCCGCGGCGGTCGTGGCGGCTCCGGCCGTGGTGGCCAGGGCGGCCGCAACGGCGGTGGCGCTGGTGGTCGCGGTGAGCGCGGCGGCGCGGGTCGCAACCGCAACGGTCAGGGCCGCGGCTCCGGCCAGGGCGGCTCCGGTCGCGGTGGCCAGTCCCGCGGTGCCGGTCAGGGCCGCAGCGGCGGATCGCGCCAGGGCGGCAACTCCCGCGGCGGCAGCGTCGTCGCCTTCTCCTCGAGCAGCTCGGGTCGCAGCCGCTGATCCTCACCAGCTGACGCAGACGCCCCGCAGAGCCATGGACCCTGCGGGGCGTTTGGCATTCGAAGAAGGAACGCGGCCTCGAGGGCGCGTTCCTTCTTCGAATGAGGGTCGTCGGTCGGGTGCTGGCTCAGCCGAAGACGGACACCGTCTGCCGGCTGATCGCCACGAGCCGACCGTCCGGGTGCCAGATGCGGGCGTCGGTGTGGGCGTACCCGTCCTCGGCATGGTCGGTGTGCACGGCGTAGGCCCAGTGGGCGTCCGGCTCGGCGGTCACGTCGTCGAGGAGCTCGAGCGTCCAGGTCAGGCTGCTGCCCGGCGCGGGCTTCGCCAGCATCTGGATGACCGCGGGCGGCCAGGAGTCGGCGAGGCTGACGAAGTGCCGCTCGTCGAAGGCCGGCGGCGCCTCGCGGAAGCGCATCCACCCCGTCATGTGCGAGGTCTCCGCTCCGGAGTAGGGGATGTTGCCGTCGGCCAGACGCATCTCGACGTGCTGGAAGAAGTCCGGCGTCATCCCGGGGACGTAGGGCAGCGGGTCGATCGTCGTGGGCTCGGGCAGCTGCGGCATCGCCATCGCCGAGCGCACCGCCAGGGCCGACTCGCGCGGCGCGCCGAAGGCGGCCAGTGCCGCAGCCACGACCGTGTCCGCCTGGCGCAGCGTCACCAGGCC
The DNA here is from genome assembly GCF_029510815.1 of Janibacter sp. DB-40. Classification (NCBI taxonomy): domain Bacteria; kingdom Bacillati; phylum Actinomycetota; class Actinomycetes; order Micrococcales; family Intrasporangiaceae; genus Janibacter; species Janibacter sp. DB-40. The sequence goes on from NZ_CP120360.1 coordinate 151,762, forward strand.
CTGCGTCGCGCTCTTGCCCGAGCGCAGGATCTGCACGTCGACCTCGGCCGCCCCGGGGGTGACCGGCGCGACGAAGTTGACCGTGAGGCTGCGCAGCGGCACGTCCGCGGGCAGCTGGGCCCGCAGCGCCGAGTGCATCAGCCCCCCGACGAGCCCGCCGTAGGTGGCCCGGCCCTGGCCCCAGCCCTCCTCGACGTGGGCGGTACCGGTGGCGGCTTGGTCGAGCATCTCCTGCAGGTTCATGGGCTCACCCTAAGCAGGCCTCAGGAGTCGAGCTGCACCTGTGCCCGGTAGCCCTCGCGGAAGGTCGGGTACCGCAGCCGGAAACCGCTTTCCCGCAACCGTGCGTTGCTCATCCGGCGGCCGCTCGGCTCGGTGCTCCCGGTCGGCTCCGGCCGCGGCACCCCCAGCTCGTCGGCGACGAAGTCCCGCACGGCCCCGGCGGTCGCCGGCTCGTCGTCGGTGCCGATGTAGAGCGGCTGCAGCGGGTCGACCCGGGTGAGCAGGTGGACGGCGGCAGCGGCCGCGTCGTCGCGGTGCATCCGGTTCGTCCACCTCCCCGGGTCGTGGTTCTCGCCCTGCCGGACGCGGGTGACCAGCCGGTTGCCCGGCGCCCCGTACAGACCGGTGAGGCGCAGCACCGCCCCCTTCGTCCGGTCGTGGAAGAGCCGCTCGGCCTCGAGCAGCACCTCCGCCCGCCCGGTGGCCGGCGCGGGTGCGGTGTCCTCGTCGATCTCCCCCTCGAGGTCGCCGTAGACGCTCGTCGAGGAGATGAGCACCGCTCGCCGCGGGGTGCCGGCGCGCAGCACGGCGTCGACCCCCCGTCGCATCGCCTCGACGTAGGTGTGGCGGTACCCGGTCTCGTCCCGCTGGTCGGGAGCGAGGGCCACGAGAAGCAGGTCGGCGGGCAGGTCCGGCAGGTCGTCGGTGGCGAGATCCGCGGAGAGACCGGTGATCTGGGCGGGGAGGGCGTCGATGGTGCGGCGGACACCGGTGACGTGGTGGCCGGCGTCGGCGAGTGCGGTCCCGACGCGGATCCCGAGGTCACCGGCACCGATGAGGACGACGCGAAGGGGGGATCCGTCAGCTCGGTAGGTGGTCACCGCCCGATGGTCCCACGCCCTCACCCGCAACTGCTTGGGCTCCTGCGAGCAGGGCGGCGCAACTGCTTGGGCTCCTGCGAGCAGGTGCCGCAACTGCTTAGGCTCTTGCGAAACCCTCGGCGCTCTAGGGTGTCGCCATGACCAACGCTGACCCGCTGACCGTGTGGGACGAGGCCGCGCAGGATCTCCTGGCGCTCCTCCACGACCTGTCCGAGGAGGAGTGGGACCGCCCGGCGCTCCCGGGCTGGACCGTGCGCGACGTCCTCGCCCACCTGACCCACCTGGAGTCCGAGGCGGCCGGCTTCGAGCAGCCGGCGGGCGGCCGGGTCGTGGTCGAGCCGGCCCGCAACCAGCCGATGCCGACCGAGGTCACCGAGGCCGGGGTCGCCGCCCGGCGTGGCCGCTCGGCGCAGGAGCTGCTCACCGAGCTCGAGCGGGCCAGCGCGGTGCGCCGCGAGGCACTGGCGAGCGCGGACCTGAGCGACCCGAAGGCCCCCGCGCTCGGTCTCGCCGGCGAGCTGGGCTGGGACATGCGCACCTGGCTGCGCAACCGGCCCATCGACCTGTGGGTCCACGAGCAGGACATCCGCCGCGCCACCGGCCGGCCGATGACGACGGCGACGACGGGCGCGGCGCACGTCGCCGGCGTGATGACCGCTGCCTTCCCGGCCGCGCTGCGCAAGCTGCCCGCCGGCACCTCCGTCGTCGCCCACGTCAGCGGCCCCCAGGGCCGGGTCCTCACCGCCCGGGTCGGCGAGGACGGGCGGGCGGCCCCCTTCGCCCCCGAGGACGGCGCCGAGGCTGAGGCGGTCGTGCTGGAGATGAGCGACGAGACCTGGCTGCTGCTCACCGGCGGGCGGATCGCGCCCGAGGACGCCGAGGTCACCGTGACCGGCGACGCGGACATCGCGGCGCGCGTGGTGCGCCAGCTGAACGTCACCCCCTGAGACGCAGTCGAAGACGGAGCGCGACCTCGAGGCCGCGCTCCGTCTTCGACCCAGGCCTCCAGCCCGCGTAGCGTGGCGGCATGAAGCATCGATACCTCGGCAACAGCGGTCTGAAGATCTCCGAGATCGCCTACGGCAACTGGCTCACCCACGGGTCGCAGGTGGAGGCGGACGCGGCGAAGGCGTGCGTGCGCGCCGCGCTCGACCACGGCATCTCGACCTTCGACACCGCCGACGTCTACGCCAACACCGCCGCGGAGAGCGTCCTCGGCGAGGCGCTCGTGGGGGAGCGGCGCGAGTCGCTGGAGATCCTCACCAAGGTCTACTGGCCGACTGGCCCGAAGGGACCCAACGACTCCGGCCTGTCCGCCAAGCACATCCGCGAGTCGATCGACGCCTCGCTGGTGCGGCTGCGCACGGAGTACGTCGACCTCTACCAGGCGCACCGCTTCGACACGGAGACGCCGCTGGAGGAGACGATGCAGGCCTTCGCGGACGTCGTCCGCTCCGGCAAGGCCCTGTACATCGGCGTCAGCGAGTGGACGGCCGAGCAGATCCGCGAGGGGCACGCGCTGGCCAAGGAGCTGGGCATCCGGCTGATCTCCAGCCAGCCGCAGTACTCCATGATCCACCGGGTCATCGAGGGCGAGGTCGTCCCGACCTGCCAGGAGCTCGGCCTCTCCCAGGTCGTGTGGTCCCCGATCGCCCAGGGCATCCTCACCGGCAAGTACCAGCCGGGTCAGCCGCTGCCCGAAGGGAGCCGGGCCGCCCACGAGGAGGCCGGCCAGTCGATCGCCGGCCGGGTCAACGACGACGCCCTCCTGACCGCCGTGCAGGGTCTGCGGCCGATCGCCGAGGAGCTCGACCTGACGATGGCCCAGCTCGCGGTGGCTTGGGTCCTGCAGAACGAGAACGTCGCGGCCGCCATCATCGGGGCCTCGCGCCCCGAGCAGGTCGAGGAGAACGTCGCTGCGTCCGGCGTGGTGCTCGAGCCGGAGGTCATGACCAGGATCGACGACGTCCTCGGCGAGCACGTCGCGAGCGACCCCGCGATCACGGCCAAGCAGGCGCCGCAGACGCGGCCGAGCTGAGGTCGACCCCGGGCCGGCTGGCCCCCGGTCGGCCGGCCCGGGGTCAGCCGGCCTCGTAGCGCTGGAGGGCGACTGACCGCTCCTCGGCGTGGTCGACGATCCGCCGGGGGTAGTCGTGGGCGTACCCGTCATCGTGCTTCCACGGCTCGTGCGCGGCCTTGCCCGGCAGGTGTGCCAGCTCGGGCACCCACCGGCGCACGTAGTCACCGTCGGGGTCGAAGCGCTGCCCCTGGGTCACGGGGTTGAAGACGCGGAAGTAGGGAGCCGCGTCGGTGCCGGTTCCGGCGACCCACTGCCAGCCGTGGTTGTTCGACGCCAGGTCGCCGTCGACGAGGTGCTCGAGGAAGTGCCGGGCGCCGGTGGGCCACCACACGTGCAGGTCCTTGGTCAGGAAGCTCGCGGTGACCATGCGCACCCGGTTGTGCATCCAGCCCTCGGTGAGCAGCTGACGCATCCCGGCGTCGACGAAGGGGTATCCGGTGCGCCCCTCGCGCCAGGCCGCGATGGCATCCTCCGGCTCGTCGTAGGAGATGGCCAGCGGGCGCAGGTCGTGCCAGGCGGACTCCGGCTGCGCGAGCAGCACGTCCGCGTAGAACTCCCGCCACGCGAGCTCGGTGCGGTAGGCCCGGGCGCCTGCGTCGCCGCGGCCGGCGAGGTCGGCCAGGAGCTGTCTGGGGTGGACGACCCCGAGGTGGAGATCGGCGGACATCCGCGAGGTGCCGTCGCGGTCCGGCCGGTCCCGGTCCCCGTCGTAGTCCGTCAGCGGCCCGTCGCGGAAGTCCGCCCAGCGCCGCAACGCGGCCTCCTCACCGGCGTCGGGCAGCTCGATCGGGCTCTCCCGGATCGCCTTGTCGATCATCGCGGCGACGCGGCCGTCGCTCGCGGCCTCGGCCCACCGCACGTCGGTGGGTGCCGCCAGGGGCGCGGCCCAGCCGTGCTCCAGCCAGGCCCGGGCGAAGGGGGTGAAGACCTTGAAGGGGGTGCCTCCCTTCGTCGTGAGCGTCCCGGGGTCGACCGCGAAGGGGGACCCCGTGGCAACTCCTTCCACCCCGATCTCCTGCAGCCCGGCGACGACCCGCCGGTCGCGGTCGAGGCCGTAGGGCTCGTTCTCGCGGGAGACGTGCACGGATCCGGCCTCGACCTCGCGGGCCACGCGCGGCACGACGTCGACCGGGTCGCCGAGCCGGATGACCAGTCGGCCGCCCAGCGACTCGTCGAGGTGACGCAGGGTCGCGGCGAGCCAGGCGAGCTTCGGTCCGCCGGATGGCTTCCACAGCGAGGGGTCGATGACGAAGAGGGGGAGCACCTCGCCCCGGGCGGCCGCCTCGCACAGGGCGGGGTGGTCGCCCAGACGCAGGTCCCTGCGGAACCACAGCAGCGAGGTGCTCATCAGAGCCGCACGAGCATCTTGCCGGTGTTGGCCCCGGCGAGCAGGTCGATGAAGGCCTGCGGCGCGCCCTCGAGACCGTCGCGGACGGTCTCGTCCCCGACCAACCGCCCCTCGGCGAGCCACGTGGCGGCGTGGGCGCGGTACTCGTCGGCCAGGTGCGGGTACTGACTGACGATGAAGCCGCGCAGGGTCAGTCCCTTGCCGATGGCCTGGAAGAGGTTGCGTGGGCCCGGAGCGGGCTCGGTCGCGTTGTACTGGGAGATCGCTCCGCACATCGCCACGCGGCCGAAGCGGTTGAGGTGACCGATCGCGGCCTCGAGGTGGTCGCCGCCGACGTTGTCGAAGTAGACGTCGATGCCGTCGGGGACGACCTCGCGCAGGCCGTCGCGCACGGAGGTCTCCTTGTAGTTGAACGCCGCGTCGTACCCGAGCTCGAGCAGCCGCTCGATCTTCGCCGGGGAGCCGGCCGAGCCGACCACACGCGCGGCGCCGAGAGCCTTGGCGACCTGACCTGCGACCTGCCCGACGGCGCCGGCGGCGCCGGAGACGAAGACGGTCTCCCCCTCACGCATCCCGGCGATGGCGGTCAGGCCCACGTAGGCGGTCACCCCGGGCATGCCCAGGACGCCGAGGTAGGCGGACGCCGGTGCGGCCTCGGTGTCGATGACCCTCGCCTCTGCAGCGGGCAGGGTGACGTGCTCGCGCCAGCCGAGACCGTGCACGACGTGAGCCCCGACCGGGACGTCCGCGGAGCGGGAGGCGATGACCTCGCCCACCGCCCCGCCGTCCAGCGGAGCATCGATCCGGAAGGGGGCGACATAGGACTTTGCGTCGTTCATCCGGCCGCGCATGTAGGGGTCGACCGACATGAGCGTGTTGCGCACGAGGATCTCGCCGTCGGCCGGCTGCGGCAGGTCGACGGTCTCGAGGCGGAAGTTCTCCGGCGTCGGCTCGCCGTGCGGCCGTGAGGCCAGGGAGATCTGACGGGTGGTCGTGGGGGTGCTGCTCATCTGCATCAGTCCTGGACGACCGTGACGGTCACGTCGATGTTGCCGCGGGTGGCGTCGGAGTAGGGGCACACCTCGTGGGCGCGGTCCGCCAGCTGCTGGGCGGCCTCGTCCTCGACGTGCGGCAGGGTCACCTCGAGCTCGACCGCGAGGCGGAAGCCCCCGGCGTCGGTGGAGCCGATGTGCACGCGGGAGCCGACGGCCGAGTCACGCAGGTCGGCCTTCGTCTCGCGGGCGACGGCCTGGAGGGCGGAGTGGAAGCAGGCGGCGTAGCCGACGGCGAAGAGCTGCTCCGGGTTGGTGCCGTCGCCGGACCCGCCCATGGCCGTCGGGACGGCCAGGTCGAGGTCGAGCCGCCCGTCGGCGCTGCGGCCGCGGCCGTCGCGCCCGGCCCCGGTGGCCAGGGCTTCTGCGGTGTAGATGGGGTTCATCGTGGTGCTCCTTCGTCGGGGTGGGTGGTCGCCGCCTCGCTGAAGCGGCGGGCGAGCCGGCGGAGCGTCGCCAGCTCGTCGGTGTCCATGTCCAGGGACTCGTACAGGCGCTGCTGCATGGCGCAGACCCTCGGCTCGAGCTCGCGGCCGGCCGGCGTGAGGTGGATGGTCACGGCCCGGCCGTCGCTCCCTTCGCGTCGGCGCTCGACGAAGCCCGCGTCGACCATCCGCCCCAGCAGGGGGGAGAGGGTGCCGCTGTCGAGGTGCAGGGCCGCGCCGAGCTGCGAGACGGTGCGCCCGTCCTCCTCCAGCAGCGCGAGCAGGGCGACGTACTGGGTGTACGTCAAACCCATCGCGGTGAGCTCCTCGCGGTAGCCCGCCATGGCGGTGCGTGCCGCCGAGTACAGCGCGAAGCAGAGCTGCTGGTCGAGCTGGTGGTCGGTCTGCATGCGTCGACAGTTGCACACATTTAGATTGCGCACAACTTGGTTGTGCGCAATCTATCCATCCTGCTTGGATGGTCCGATGGCACACAGGCGGACGGTGGACCGGTTCGACGGGCGGATCCTCGGGGCCGGGACGAGCAGCGGGGTCCGTCTCGTGGTCGGCGACTGGGCCGACTCGCCGCTGGGGTCCTTCACCGACGTCATGGTCGCGACCGCCGACGACCGCAGGGTGCTCCTGGCGCCCACCGATGCGGTGGCCGACTACGTCACCTCGACCTACACCTTCGACGAGGTGGTGCGGTGCGACGTGGCACTGACCGAGACCGGGGCGAAGGGGGCCCGCCGCTGGCTCGTCGAGGCCGGGCCACTGCGCGCCAGCCTCGACCTCGGGTCGCGGACGGCGACCGGGTGGCTGCTCGCAGCGGTGCCCGGGCCGCTCACCCGCAGCCGGGCCTTCGCGACCCTCGCCGACCCGGTGGCGCGCCTGGTGCACCCGGGCGTGCGGACCCGGGGCAGCGCGGGCAACGGGCGCCGGGAGTACTACGGCGCCCGCGACCAGCACGCCGTCACCCACGCGGCCGGGACGTGGCGGGGCCGGGACCTGGGACGCCTGGGCGAGGTGACCCCGGACCCGCGCTTCGGCTTCAGCTCCACCCCCGCGCAGCCGAGCCTGACCGTGGTGACGACCACCGTCGTGCGGGTGTGAACGGCCCGTGACCGGGTAGTGCGCCGACCTGCGGCGCCCACCGGTGCCGCACCCCATCCGGAGAAGGAGAGCCACATGCCGCACGAGAAGGACGTCGTCACCTCGATCATGAAGGACACGCGGATCGCGGTCCTGACCTACGTCGACGAGCAGGGACGTCTGGTCTCCATGCCGATGGCCACGCAGGAGTTCGACGACCCGGGTGTCGTGCACTTCATCACCGAGGCCGTCGCCGACAAGATGTCCGCCATCGAGGCCACCCCGCAGGTCAACGTCGCCTACTCCTCCGACGACGGGTGGGTCAGCCTCAGCGGCACCGCCCGACGCAACGACGACCGCAGCCTGCTCGAGCAGCTTTGGGGCCCGGCGAATGCAGCCTTCATGCCCGGTGGACCCGAGGACCCCAACAGCACCGTGCTCACGGTCACCGCGGAGACCGCCTCCTACTGGGAGTCGCCCGGGAAGGCCGCGCTGGTGGTGGAGATGGCCAAGGGCGTCGTCGGCGACCACAAGGCCAAGCCCGGCGACTCCGGCACCATCTCCCTGTGATCCGGGAGGACGGGCGCGTCAGGGGCTGATCGGTCGGGGGCACCTCACCGGACACCCGGCGCCGATCGCTCGGGTCGGGTAACGTCGATCGCGTCCGAAGCTCCACAACTCGGTGCCCGGCGGGGTTCGTCAGACCTCGTCGCATGGAGGACACGATGACCACGACATCCACCCGCCCGGACGTCACGAGGCTGCTCGCACGCTTCCGTGACGTCCGCAGCCGTACCGATCGCCTGACCCGGGACCTGAGCCCCGAGGACCAGACGCCGCAGTCGATGATGCAGGCCAGCCCGGCCAAGTGGCACCGGGCCCACACCACCTGGTTCTTCGAGGAGTTCGTCCTCGGCAGCGACCCCGGGTACCGGCCGCGCGACCCGGCCTTCCGGTACCTCTTCAACAGCTACTACGAGGCCGTCGGGGAGCGACACCCGCGAGCCGCCCGCGGCCAGGTGACCCGCCCCGGGATCGACGAGGTCGCCGCCTACCGCGAGGACGTCGAGCGGCAGGTCGCCGACCGGCTCGCCGCGGGTAGCCTCGACGACGCGGCGCTCGACCTCGTGGAGCTGGGCTGCCACCACGAGGAGCAGCACCAGGAGCTGCTGCTGATGGACCTCAAGCACCTCCTGTCCGGCAACGTCCTGCAGCCGTCCTACGTCGACCGGGCGCCCGATCTGGACCCCGGCGCCGGACCCGACCCCCTTCGCTGGACGCACCTCCCCGGAGGGCTCACCCAGGTCGGCGACGACGGCCGCGGGTTCGCCTTCGACAACGAGCGCCCCCGCCACCGGGTGTGGCTGGAGGACGTGGAGGTCGCCGGCAGGCAGGTCACCAACGCCGAGTGGATGGAGTTCATCGCCGACGGTGGCTACGGCGATCCCCAGCTGTGGCTGTCGGACGGGTGGGCGACGCTGCAGGCGACCGGCTGGGACGCCCCCGGCTACTGGCGCCGGGACGAGGACGAGGGGTGGACGACGTTCACCCTCTCGGGTCGCCGGCCCGTCGTCGCGGCCGAGCCGGTCTGCCACATCTCGTACTTCGAGGCCGACGCCTTCGCGCGGTGGGCCGGGTACCGCCTGCCCACCGAGCAGGAGTGGGAGGCCTTCGCCGCCAGCGGCGACGAGGTGCGCGGCGAGCTGCTCGACCCCGAGCGGTGCCACCCGGCGCCTGCCCGCGAGATCACGCTCGGCAACGTGTGGGAGTGGACGGCCAGCGCCTACCTGCCCTATCCCGGCTTCGAGACGGCACCCGGCGCGGTTGGCGAGTACAACGGCAAGTTCATGAACGACCAGCACGTGCTGCGCGGTGCGTGCGCCATCACGCCGCTGGAGCACCCGCGGATCACGTACCGCAACTTCTTCCCGGCGGACTCGCGCTGGGTCTTCTCCGGTCTGCGGCTCGCCCGGTGAGCCGGGAGCAGCTCGAGGCCGACTTGCGCGCCGGCCTGTGGTCGCCGCCGCCGTCGCTGCCGCCGCGGTGGTTCTACGACGAGCGCGGCAGCCGCCTCTTCGACGAGATCACCGGCCTGCCGGAGTACTACCCCACCCGGGCCGAGCACGAGATCCTGGCGCGTCGCAGCGCGGAGATCATCGAGATCACCGGTGCCAGCGCCGTCGACGAGCTCGGTGCCGGCTCCTCGACGAAGACCCGGGTCCTCCTCGATGCGCTGACCACCGGTGACCGGCAGGCGGTGTACGCACCGCTGGACATCAGCGGAGAGGTGCTCCTGGAGGCCGCCGACCGGTTGCGAGCGGAGTACCCGACGCTCACCGTCGCGCCGGCAGTGGCCGACTTCCACCACCTGCCCTCGCTCGCCGGGGAGCCGGGCAGACGTCTGCTGCTCTTCCTCGGCGGGACCATCGGCAACTTCACCGATCCCGAGCGCTCGGACTTCCTGGCGATGGTGCGCGGCGCGCTCGTCCCGGGGGACCATTTCCTCCTCGGCGCGGATCTGGTGAAGGACCCGGCTCGGTTGGTCGCCGCCTACGACGACGCCGCCGGCGTCACCGCGCAGTTCAACCTCAACCTCATCGACGTCATCAACCGGGAGGCCCCGGTCACCGGGCTGCACCGGGAGGACTTCGAGCACGTGGCGCTGTGGGACGAGGACGCGCTGCACATCGAGATGCGCCTGCGAGCGGTTCGTGACGTCGAGGCGGACTTCACCGGTATCGGCCGGCGGTGGCGGCTTGCGGAGGGGGAGCACCTGCGGACCGAGATCTCCCGCAAGTTCCACCTCGATGCGCTGCACGCCGAGTTGGCGGCCCACGGGTTGGCGACGGTCGCCGGGTGGACCGACGAGGCGGGCGACTTCTCGCTCACTCTCGCCCGCGCCACCTGAGGGCGCGGTGCGCTGGTCGAGGGGTCAGGCCGTGGGCGGGACCGGGCCCTCGGCGCTCGTCTCCACGACGTCGGCACCGGCGGCAGGAGGCATCCCGGCCCCGCCCGCACCGGCCGGCGGCCCGGCGACGTCGTCCACGGTCCCCGTGGCCCGGTCCGTCCCGGGGAAGCGGCGCAGGTCGAGGGTGACCGGGAAGTCGGTCACGGCCGGGCCCAGGCTCGCGAGCGGGTCCGGCAGCGCGGCGACGTCGACCGGTCCGGGGGTGTGCCCGCCGACGACGAAGCGCGCCGCACGGCGGGACTCGGCAGCCGCCGCGTTGACGGGGAAGGTGCTGTAGGAGATCCCTCCCGGGTGGGTCACGTGGTGGGTGAAGCCGCCGAGCGAGCGCCCGGACCACCGGTCGACGAGGTCGAAGACGAGCGGGCCGTGCACGCCGATCGTCGGGTGCAGCGCGGACGGCGGCGCCCACGCGCGGAAACGGACCCCGCCGACGAAGGCGCCGGTGCTCCCCTTCGCCCCGACCGGCCCGCCCCAGCCCTGCTCGGCGACCGGGACCATCGGGACGGGGACGCCGTTGCACGTGAGCACGTGCCGGCCCTCGACGAGGCCGACGGCGCGGACCTGGACCTTCTCCACGGAGGAGTCGACGTAGCGGGCGGTGCCGGACTGGCTGACCTCCTCACCGAGGACGTGCCACGGCTCGATCGCGCTCCGCAGCTCCAGCTCGACTCCGCCGACGACCGTGTCCCCGAGCCGCGGGAAGCGGAACTCCAGGAAGGAGTCGAACCACTCCGGGTCGAGCTGTCCCACGCCCTGCGACCCCAGGTAGCGGTTGACGTCGTCGAGGACGTCCCGCAGGTCGGCGGCGACGAAGGCCGGCAGCAGGTACCGGTCGTGCAGGCGGGTGCCCCAGTGCACGAGCGGGGCGGAGTAGGGCTCGTCCCAGAACTTCGCGACGAGGGAGCGCACGAGCAGCGCCTGCAGCAACGCCATCCGCGGGTGCGGGGGCATCTCGAAGCCGCGCATCTCGAGCAGCCCGAGGCGCCCCCGCTCGCTGCCGGGGGCGAAGAGCTTGTCGATGCAGAACTCCGCGCGGTGGGTGTTGCCGGTGACGTCGGTGAGCAGGTGCCGCAGCAGGCGGTCGACGAGCCACGGCCGGGTGTGCCGCCTGACGTGGTGGTCCTCGGTCAGCGGCTCGGTGATGTCCTGCGCGTCGTGCTCCATCGCCAGGACGTGGTCCATCTGGGCGAAGGCGATCTCGAGCTCGTAGAGCGTGTCCGAGCGGCCCTCGTCCACGCGCGGTGCCTGCGACGTCGGCCCGATGAAGCGCCCGGAGAAGAGGTAGCTCAGCGCCGGGTGGTGCTGCCAGTAGGTCACGAGCGAGCGCAGCAGGTCGGGGCGGCGCAGCAGCGGGCTGTCGGCGGGGGTGCGGCCGCCGAGGGTCAGGTGGTTGCCGCCGCCGGTGCCGGTGTGCGAGCCGTCGAGCTCGAACTTCTCGCTCGCCAGGTGGATCTGGCGGGCGTGCTCGTGCACGGACTCGGTCTGCTCCACCAGCTCGGCCCACGAGGAGGTGGGGGAGACGTTGACCTCGATGACGCCGGGGTCGGGCGTGACGGACATGGTGCGCACCCGCTCGTCACCGGGAGGGGGGTAGCCCTCGAGGACGACCGGCTGCCCGACCTCGGCCGCGGCGCCCTCGACGGCCGCGATGAGCCCGACGGCGTCCTCGAGGTCCTCGAGCGGGGGCAGGAAGACGAAGAGGTGACCGTCGCGGTGCTCCACGGCCAGCGCGGTCCGCGGCGCCTCCTCGATCGGGATCACCTGTGCGGGAGCTCGCAACTGCCCAGGCTCCTGCGCAGTGGCCGCCCCCTCACCCTGCAACTGCCTAGGCTCCTGCGCGGTGGCTGCCCCCTCACCCTGCAACTGCTTAGGCTCTTGCGAATTGAAGGCCCTGTCGCCGTGCAACTGCCTAGGCTCCTGCGAAGGGGGGTCGGCGGCGGGCAGCGCTCCGCGCGGGGCGAAGGGGGACCGCTCCGGCGTGGTCGGCCCCTCACCCCACGCGATGGAGCCGAGCGGCAGGCGCAGACCGGCCGGCGAGTCGCCGGGGACGAGGGCGAGGAAGCCGCGACGGGTCCGCCACGTCGTCGTCGCCCAGCCCTCGCCGTCGGGGGCGGGGAAGACCGGCAGCACCCACGCGGCCGGCGTGTCCGCGTCGACGGACTCGTCCACCCCGGCCACGTGGGCCGCCCGGGCCCGCTCGTCGGCCAGCTCCGGGGAGTCCGGGGTCAGGTCGCCCGCGGTGGGCCGCTCGCCCGCCGGCAGACGAGCCTCCGTGACGAGCCGCTGAAGCGGGTCCTCGACGGCCGCGGCGAGGTGCGCGACGTCGATCCCGAGCCGGCGGGAGATCGCGACGGCGAGGTCGCGGGCGGCGCCGACGGCCTCCGGCGATCCGGAGTCGAGGCGCTCCTCGCCCCACGGGTCGTCGAGGAGGTCGGGGTCGCTCCACAGCGGCTGCCCGTCGGTGCGGTCGGCGAGCATGATCTGCCAGCGGGGCAGGGGCTCACCCGGGTACCACTTGCCCTGGCCGTGGTGACGCAGCGTGCCGGGACCGGACAGCCGCCGCGCGAGCGCCATGGCCAGGGCGCGCTTCTGCTCGCCGTCGGCCGCGGTGTGCCACTGCGGGTCGGTCGTGCCCCCGGCCGCGACGAAGGTCGGCTCGCCGCCCATGGTCAGGCGGACGTCCCCCTTCGCCAGCAGGTCGTCGACCGCCTCGCCGACGGCGGTGATCCGGGACCACTGCCCGTCGTCGACCGGTTTGGTGACGCGGGGGTCCTCGGCCAGGCGGGTGACGGTGTTGGCGAAGTCGAAGTCGACGCCGACGGGGCCGGTGGCACCGCTGATCGGGGCGGCGGAGGAGGGGTGCGGGGTGCACGAGAGGGGGATGTGCCCCTCGCCGCAGAGCAGCCCGGACGTCGCGTCGAGGCCGACCCAACCCGCGCCGGGGACGTAGACCTCGGCCCACGCGTGCAGATCGGTGAAGTCCTCCTCCGGCCCGCTGGGGCCGTCGACCGCGGCCTGGTCGGTGCTCAGCTGCACGAGGTACCCGGAGACGAAGCGGGCGGCCAGCCCGAGGTGGCGCAGCGCCGCGACGAGCAGCCAGGCGCTGTCGCGGCACGAGCCGATGCCGCGGTCGAGGGTGTGGGCGGGCGTCTGCACGCCGGCCTCGAGGCGGACCGTGTAGTCGACGCTCTCGCGGATGGCGCGGTTGAGGCCGACGAGGAAGCCGACGATCGGGGTGCCGGTGCCCACGGCCGCGTCCCGGGGGGCGGTGAGCAGCGAGGGCAGCCGCTCCTCGAGCCAGGCGACGACGTCGGGGGATGTCGCGGCGTCCCCACGACCCCCTTCGTCGCCCACGGGGTGGAGGTACGGGGCGAGGTCGCCGCGCAGCTGCTCCGGGTAGGCGAAGGGGAAGGTGGCCGCCCAGTCCTCGACGAAGAAGTCGAAGGGGTTGATGACCGTCATGTCCGCGAGCAGGTCGACGGTGACCTCGAGGTGGTCGACCTTGTCCGGGAAGACGACGCGCGCCAGCCAGTTGCCGAAGGGGTCCTGCTGCCAGTTGACGAAGTGGTTCTCCGGCTCGATCCGCAGGGAGTAGCTCGGGATCGGCGTGCGCGAGTGCGGCGCCGGGCGCAGCCGGATCGTGTGCGGATAGACCTGCACGGGCTCGCTGAAGCGATAACTCGTGCGGTGCTCGAGGGCCACGCGGATGGTCACCCGCCCACTGTAGGCGCGGGTGGGGTGCCGGATGACGGGACGAGGAGCCCTGTCGGCGACAATGCGGGGATGACCGCTGTCCCGACCACGCCCGTCTGGCGCCTGCCCGGGATGCCGGTCCTGCTCGTGGCCACGGTGGCCGGCTTCAGCGGTTTCTCCGCCCTCATGCCGGTCGCGCCGCTCTGGGCCGCCCAGGGCGGCGCGGACTCGGCGGGTGTCGGGGCCGTCAACGGCGTCCTCATGCTCTTCACGGTGCTCACCCAGCCCTTCGTCCCCGTGGCGGTGCGACGGTGGGGGTGGGGCCCGGTCATGGCCGCCGGTCAGCTGCTGCTCGGCCTGCCCGCGCTGCTCCACCTCGTCGCCGACGAGCTGTCGTGGGTCCTCCTCCTCGCGGCCGTGCGCGGCCTGGGCTTCGGGGTCCTCACCGTCACCGGCAGCGCCGCGGTGGCGAATCTCGTCGACCCCCGCCGGCGCGGTCAGGCGGTGGGCGTCTACGGGCTGGCCATCGCGGCCCCGCAGGTGGTCTTCATGCCGATCGGCCCGTGGCTGGCGCAGGAGATCGGCTTCTGGCTGGTCTTCGCGGCCGGGGCGCTGCCGGTCGTCGGCGCCGTCCCCGCGTGGCTCGCCGGCCGGTCCCTCGTCGTCGAGCCCGACGACTCGCCCGTGACGCACTCGCGGGCGCAGGTCTACCGCTCGCTCGTGCGCGCGATGCTCCTGCTGCTGGGCGTCACCCTCGCCGGCGGCGCGCTCATCACCTTCTCCAGCGACCTCGCCGGTGCGGCCTGGCTCGCGACCGTGGCGCTGCTCGTGCTCACCGGCGCCGCCGCCGTGACCCGGTGGAAGATGGGCGCGCTCGCCGACATCTACGGGACCCGCCCCTTCCTGTGGCCGCTCGTGCTCGTCACGAGCACGGGGCTCGTCCTCGTCGCGGTGTCCCTCACCCGGGACGGGGCAGCGGCCGCGGTCCTGCTCCTGCTCGGCGTCCTGTGCGTCGGCATCTCCTACGGCGCGCTGCAGAACCTCACCCTGCTCCTCGCCTTCGCCTCCGTCTCCCGGCGTGACTACGGCACGGCGAGCGCGGTGTGGAACGTCGGCTTCGACGCCGGCACCGGCCTCGGCTCGGTCCTCGTCGGTGCGATCGCCGCCGGGGCGTCGCTCACGGAGGCGCTGCTCGTGGCGGCGGTGCTCTCGCTGGCCACCCTGCCCCTGGCGCTGGTGCGGGGACGCCCCGCAACTGCTTAGGCTCCTGCGCGTCCGGTCGCAACTGCTTAGGCTCCTGCGAGGTCCGGGCGCAACTGCTTAGGCTCCTGCGAGCGAAGGGGGGGAGTGCCCCCCCCCTTCGCCACGGGGTCAGTTGTGCGGCTGCCAGGTGCAGACGCACGCCCGGTTGCCGTCGGCGTCCGCGAGGACCCACCAGGCGGGGGCGTACTCGTCGGTGACGAGCCGGCCACCGGCCGCGACCACCGCGTCGACCCGCTCCTGCGCCGTGTCGTGCGGCACGTACACGTCGAGGTGGAAGGGGCCCCCTTCGCCGGGGTCATCGGTCACCTGGAACCAGATCTCCGGCATCTGGCCGTCCGGGCTCGGCAGGGAGGTGCTGTCGTGGGGGGCCGGTGCGTGACCGGTCAGGGCCGACCAGAAGTCGCGGATCCTGTCCGGGTCGGCCGTGTTGATGCCGACGGTCATCGCGGTGGGGACCTGCGGGGCGTGCTCGACCTCGCGGTCGTCCGCGAGCCGGGAGATCACGCCAGCGAGCTGGATGTCGCGCGAGGTGATCCCGCCCACGTCGTGGCTGACCATCCGCAGGCCGACCCAGCCGTAACGCAGGTCGATGTCGGGGTGGTGGTTGGCCTCGTCGGCGGCGGTGGCGATCTCGTCGACGAGCCGCAACGACTGGTCGAAGTCCTTGGTGATCAGGCGCGTGCACAGCATCCCGTTCACCTCGCGCCACCCGACGGGGGCCTGGTCGTTCACCTGCTGGCTGGTCAGGACCTGCTTGGCGTCATCGTTCATGTGACCCACGTTAGGGCGCTTTCGGGTTCACCCGCACTGGTACGGCTCGGTAGCCTCGCGGAATGACCGGCGCCGCGTTCTTCGATCTCGACCGCACCCTCCTGCCCAAGGCCTCGGGCCCGGCCCTGTCGGCCGCGATGCGGGAGACGGGTGTCGTGTCCGCGCGGCTGCCGGGGGAGGCGCTGCTCTTCGGCTACTTCAACCTCCTCGGGGAGTCCCTCGGGTCCATCGCCCTCGCCCGCCAGGCCGTGCTCGTGGCCAAGGGGCGTCCGGCCGATGCCTTCGACGAGGCCGCGCAGCTGGCGGCGGACGTGCTCGAGCCGATGGTCGGGCCCTTCGCCCACATGCTCATCGACGAGCACCACGAAGCCGGACGACCGGTCGTGCTGGCGACGACGACCCCGGAGCACCTCATCCTGCCCTTCGCCGAGCGCCTCGGCATCGACTACGTCATCGCCACCCGGTACGAGGTGGACGACACCGGCCACTTCACCGGCCGCAACGACGGCCACTTCGTGTGGTCGATGGGCAAGGTCGCCGCGGTGCGCGAGTGGGCGGCGGAGGAGGGCATCGACCTCGACGAGTCCTTCGCCTACTCGGACTCGATCTACGACGCGCCGCTGCTGAGGGCCGTCGGCAACCCCGGTGCGGTCAACCCCGACCCGCGGCTGCAGGTCCTGGCCACCGCGGCCCAGTGGCCGGTGCTGCACTTCGACGCCTCACCCGGCGTCTTCAAGGTGCCGGTCCTGGGCATGGAGCTGCAGCGCCTGGTCACGATGCTCGCCCGGCCCGAGGTCTTCCCCTACGCGAGGTTCACCGTCAGGGGCACCGAGAACGTCCCCGACACGGGACCGGCGATCCTCGTGGGCAACCACCGCTCGTACTTCGACGTCGCCGCGATGGTCGTCGCGATGGGACGTACCGGCCGGACCGCACGCTTCCTGGGCAAGAAGGAGCTCTTCGACGCCCCCGCTCTCGGTCGCTTCTTCCGCGCCGGCGGCGGGATCAGCGTCGACCGGCGGCAGGAGGACCCGGACAGTCCGGATGCCTTCGCCTCCGCCATGCGCTCGCTCGCGGGTGGGGAGCTGCTCGCGATGATGCCCGAGGGGACCATCCCGCGCGGCATCCACTTCTTCGAGCCGGGCATGTCCGGCTTCACGGGCGCGGCCCGGCTGGCCCACCTGAGCAAGGTGCCGGTCATCCCCTTCGCCATCACCGGGACGGAGAAGGTCTGGCCGCGCTCCTCCCGGGTGCCGCGCATGCTGAACCTGCTCGACCCGCCCGAGGTGACGATGACCTTCGGCGAGCCGGTGGAGCTAAAGTACCGCTCGGTCCGGCGTGACATGGAGCGGATCTTCGACGCCATCACCGGCATGCTCCCGGACGAGGTTGCCGACCCGCCCCGGCCCACGATGGCCGAGCTCGCGCTGACCTACCCGGACGGCACGGTCCCCGACGAGGACCGGTGGTTCGCGGTCGACGGGGGCGTCGACGGTGAGGCGTACGTCGAGGGGTCCGACGAGAGCTAGGTGCCGCTGGACAGCGCGAAGGGGGTGGCCGCAGCCACCCCCTTCGCCCCTCCCCCCGGAGGTCTCTACAGGCCGACCTGGTCGGCCGCGTACTCGGCCTGCTCGCGGGTGTAACCGTCGCCGGCGTCCGAGGTCAGCTGCTCGATCAGGCCGGAGCGGGAGAAGGACATGAGGTCCAGGTAGCTCTCTGCGGCCTTGACGGCCTGCTCGTTCCAGTCGACGTCGGACTCGATGTGCTCCACCGCGAACGTGGCCACGTCCTGCGGGTAGTCGTCGCCGGCAGGCGAGGACAACTGCTCGATGAGGCCCTCCTTGGAGAAGGGCATGAGCTCCAGGTAGTTCTCCGCCGCGCGGACCGCGTTCTCCTGCTCGGTGGTCATCTCACCGGCGGGTGCCTCCGCCTCGTCCTCGGTGGCCTGGCCCTCGGTGGCCTCCTCGGCGGGGGCCGGCTCCGTCTCCTCCGTCGTCGTGGTCTCCCCGGTGGCGTCCTCCGTGGTGGTCTCCTCCGAGCCCTCGGCGGCCTGCGAGGTCTCGCTGCCCGTCCCGGTCGTCGAGTCACCACCGGCCATCGTGGCCACGCCCGCGCCGCAGCAGATCACGACGACCAGCAGCGTGACCCCCAGGGCGACGGACAGGGCCTTGTGCCGGGCGAACCAGCTCTGCCTGACCGGCGGGACGGGCGGGTTGGTGGGCTGCCACTGGGGCGACTGCGGGGGCTGCTGGCTCATGGTCCGACTCCTGTGTCCTCGTTCGTTGTCACCGCAGATGCAACCGCTCGGCCGGGGTGCGCCGCCTCGACCGAACGGTTCGACCTCGATGACCGAAGGGATGAACCGGTTGTCCTCGGTGGCCCATACGATGCGGCCCATGGACCTGAGGGAGCAGGTGAAGGGGTGGGCCCGCGCCACGTGGTGGCGCTCGGTGCTGTGGAGCCTCGCCTGCCTCGCGAGCGTCACCTTCGCCGTGGACGCAGGGGAGGCCCGAGCCGATCGTGCTGCCGGCAGGTCCCCCGATGCCGTCGCCGGTGACTGGTGGGTCCTGCTCTGGGTCCTCGGCCTCGGCCTGATCATCCTGCTGTGGTGGCGCCGGCGCTGGCCGTGGCAGATCGCGATCGGCTCCTCGGTCCTGATCCTTGCGACCCCGCTCGACCCACTTGTGGCCCTGGTCGCCCTCCTACAGGTGTGGATCCGCTCCAGCTGGCGACTGGTCGCCGTGTCCACGACCTTCGTGGCCGCGGCCACCTTCGCAGCCACGTGGCGGGACACTCGCGGGATCTCGTCCGAGGGCTCCTTCTGGTGGCTCTGGTTCTCCAGCGAGGAGGGCACGGTCATGGGGGCCTTCGAGTGGTGGGCCCCGGTGATCATCACCGCCGTCGTCATGGCGGCCTTCATCGGCATCGGGTGGTTGCGCCGTGAGTTGTCACAGAGCCGGGCGAGTGGGGAGGGGCACCGGGTCGTCGCCGCCGAGCTCTCGGACGAGGTCGCCCGGCAGGCCGAGCGCGAGCGCATCGCGCGCGAGGTCCACGACGTCATCGGGCACCGGTTGTCCCTCCTGTCGATCCACGCCGGCGCCCTCGAGGCGCAGACCCGCGACCGGGACGACCGGCTGGCGGGGTCGGCCAGCCTCGTGCGCGAGTCCGCGGCACAGACCTCCGCGGACCTGCGCTCGTTGCTCGAGGTGTTGCGCCGACCCGACGACCCGGACCTCGCCGAGGCCGTCCCCGGGATCGACGCGATCCCGGCGCTCGTCGACGAGACAGTCGCCCACGGCATGCACCTCGTGGCCACCGTGATGATCGATGGCGCGTCCACGCTCGACCCGGCGCTCGGCCAGACCGCCTACCGCGTCGTCCAGGAGCTGCTGACCAACGCCCGCCGCCACGCCCCGGGCGCCGGGGTGCGTCTCGTGGTGCAGGCCCGGCCCGACCTCGGCGTGACGATCGAGGCGGCCAACCATCGCCTCGACTCCGGTCCCCTGGTCAAGGGCAACGGCCTCACCGGGCTGCACGAGCGGGTCGCCCAGGTCGGCGGCGAGGCACACGTCCACGTCGACGACCAGGGCGTGCTGCGCACGGCGGTTCGGCTGCCCTGGCGGTTCCCCGCCGCGACCGAAAGGACCGCGCCGTGACCGCCACCCCAATCCGCGTCCTCCTCGTCGACGACGACCCGCTCGTGCGCTCCGGGCTGCGCTACATGCTGGAGGCCTCGCCGGACCTGCTCGTCGTCGCCGATATCGGCTCCGGGGAGGAGGCCGTGCCGGCGATCCACGCCCACCGACCCGACGTCGTGCTCCTCGACTACCGCATGGGCGAGCTCGACGGCATCAGCACCACCCGGGAGATCCGGCGACTCGACCCGTCCCCGAAGGTGGTCCTGCTGACCACCTGGGACCTGGATGACCTGCCGCTGAAGGCGGTGCAGGCCGGCGCCAACGGCTTCCTGCTCAAGACGGCCGGCCCGGACGAGATCACCCGCGCAGTCCGGGACGCAGCCGCCGGTCACGCCCCCTTCTCCCCGCAGTCGGCGCAGCACGTCGTCACCCATGTGCGCAATGGCGACACGGGCGGACGCCGCGAGCAGGCCGCACGACTCGTTGCGACCCTCAGCGAGCGGGAGCGCGAGATCTGTGTCCGGCTCGCGGACGGCGCGACGACGGTGATGGTCGCCACCGAGCTGCACCTCGCCGAGTCGACGATCAAGACCCACCTGCGCAGTGCGGAGGCCAAGCTCGGCGTCGGCTCCCGAGCACAGCTGGCCGTGCTCGTCGAGCGGGCCGGCTTGCTCGACTGACCGGACGACGAGTCGCCCACCCGCTCGACGCCCGCTCGATCGCCTCCGCGCGCAGCGCTACGGTCACCGGGTGGAGATCATCATCGCGTCTGACCGGGAGCAGGTCGCGCGGCTGGGCGCCGACTCGGTGGCCCAGCACGTCCTGGACGACCCCGAGGCCGTGCTCGGCCTCGCGACCGGGTCCAGCCCCCTTCGCGTGTACCAGGAGCTGGGCCGGCGGGTCGCCGCCGGTCGGCTCAGCCTGCGCAGGTGCCGCGCCTTCCTCCTCGACGAGTACCTCGGTCTCCCGTCGGGTCACCCGCAGTCCTACCGCGAGGTCATCGAGCGCGACTTCGTCCGGCTCGTCGACATCGACGGGGCCAACGTGATCGGCCCCGACTGCGGCAGCGTCGATGCGAGCGCCTGCGGCCTCGCCTACGAGGAGCAGATCGCGGCGGCCGGCGGCATCGACATGCAGATCCTCGGCGTCGGCGCCAACGGTCACATCGCGTTCAACGAGCCCGGCTCGTCCTTCTCCTCCCGCACCCGCGAGACGACGCTCGCCGAGCGGACCCGGCGGGACAACGCCCGGTTCTTCGGCGACGACGTCGACGCGGTGCCGCACCGCTGCATCACCCAGGGCGTGGGCACGATCCTCGAGGCAGGGCACCTCGTGCTCATCGCCACGGGGGAGCGCAAGGCCCGGGCCGTCCGGGAACTCGTCGAGGGACCGGTCACGGAGAGGGTCCCGGTGACCGCGCTGCAGCAGCACCCGCAGGTGACCGTGCTCCTCGACGACGCCGCGGCATCGCTGCTGCAGACGCGGGAAGGTCACCGCGAGGTCATCACCGACACGCCCGGAGGCTGATGAAGGTCAGGCATCGCCCCGGGAGCCGAGGTCGTCCATCGCCTGCTGCGCCTCGGAGAGGATCAGCCGCATCGTCTCCTCCGCGAGCTCTGCCCGGCCCTCCGTGACCGCCGCAGCCACCTCGACGTGCCAGTCGATGGCCCGCTGCTCGGGGACCTCGGGCATGAGGTCGTGGTCGGTGCGGCCGCGCAGCGCCTCCTCGACGAAGGGGGCGAAGCTCACCAGCAGCGCATTGCCGGACGCCGCCAGCAGGCTGCGGTGGAACTCGATGTCGTGGGCCAGGTACCCCTGCAGGTCGCCCCGGGGCCCGGCATCGGCCATGCCCTGCGCGGCGGCCCGCAGCCGGGCCGTCTCGTCCGCGTCGGCGCGCTGGGCGGCCAACCAGGCCGCCTGGGGCTCGATGCCGCGGCGCAGCTCGCTGACCTCGCGCAGCTGGTCAAGCCGCTGGGGGCCCTCGAGGCGCCAGTGGATGATGACCGGGCTCAGCGCCTCCCAGGAGCTCTCCGGCTGGAAGGTCACGCCCACGCGGCGGCGTGAGGTGGCGACCCCGACGGACTCGAGGACCTTGACCACCTCGCGCACGACCGTGCGGGAGACGCCGTAGCGCTCCTCGATCTGCTCCATCGACATCACGTCGCCGGCGACGACGCGCCCGTGCGTGAGGTCGGCGCCGACCTTGGCCAGCACACTGTGGTGCAGCCCTCCGGCGCGCTCTGTCCCCATGGTGCGGATTCTGGCAGAGCCCGCGTCACCGGCCAACGAGCGTCCATGTCGGGCACACCACAGTGCGCTGCCGGGCGATGAGCCGTCGGACGTCATCGTCGTGGAGACCCTCATCGGTACCATCGGACCCATGCTCACCTTCCTGCTCGGCCCGGTGTCCTGACGTGACGACGCACGTCGTCGTCATGGGCGTCTCCGGCAGCGGCAAGTCGACCGTGGCCGAGGGGGTCGCCGAGCGGCTGGGCTGGACCTTCGCGGAGGCGGACGAGTTCCACCCGCAGGCCAACATCGACAAGATGACCCGCGGCATCCCGCTGGACGACGAGGACCGCGCCCCGTGGTTGCGCGACCTCGCCGCGTGGATGGCCGAGCGCGCCACGGCGGGGGAGGACACCGTCATCACCTGCTCCGCCCTCAAGCGCGCCTACCGCAACGTGCTGCGTCGGGACGTGGCCGCCCTCGAGGATGGGCACCGCGTGGTCTTCGTCCACGCGCACGGCCCCTTCGAGGTGATCGTGGACCGGATGGAGGGGCGCCGCGGACACTTCATGCCCGAGTCGCTCCTGCAGTCGCAGTTCGACGACCTCGAGGACCTCGAGCCCGACGAGGACGGATTCGTGCTCGACGTGCGCCACTCCCCGGAGGAGCTGGTCGACGAGGCGGTCGAGCGCCTCCGGAACTGACGGTACCGGGGTCCGACTCTGCAAGAGAAACCCCCGCTCTGCATGAGTAGGGGACCCTTGCGAAGCAGGGGTTTATCGGGTGACCCGAGAAACTGGAGGCGGGCAGCGACCTAGTCCGTCCCGGCGACCCGGACGATGACCGCCTGGTGGTCGACCGTCAGTCGCATGCGGGAGGCCTCACCGATGACGTCGCCATCGACCTGGACGGGGCGCGGCTCGTCGACCTCTGCCGTGTAGGTCCGGCCGGAGGTGCGGATGAGCTCGGCGGCATCCTTGCGGGAGCGGCCGATGACGCGCACGGCGACCGATCCCCACCCGAGGATCGTCTTGGGGGCCACGACGACCGCATCGAGCAGGCCGTCGTCGTACGCCGCGTCGGGGAGGAGCTGGAGGCCGCCCTGCAGCGTGCCGCAGTTGCCGAAGAGGATCGTGCGGGCGCGCACCTCCGGCTGCTCCTGCCCGTCGATGCTCCACCGCACGCGGAACCGCTTGACGAAGAGCTTGCGGCCCCCGGTGACGAAGTAGGCGGTCCAACCGACCTTGTTCTTCAGCTCCTCGCTGGTGCCGCTCATGATCTCCGCGTCGAGACCCATGCCGGCCATGACGAGGAAAGGGTGCCGGTCCACCGGCGGGCCCTCGATCGGCTCCTCCGCCTGGCCCGTGTCCTCGGTCGCCGGTTCCTCGACGGGGTCGAGCTCGAGCCATCCGACGTCGATCGACTTGTTGCGCCCGCTGCAGGCGACCCGCAGGGCCTCGGTGATGTCGGTGCCGAAGGGGATGTCGAGGTTGCGGGCCAGCAGGTTCCCGGTGCCGCGGGGCAGCAGCCCCATTGGGGTCCGCGTGCCCGCCAGGGCGACGGCCACGGCCCGGATCGTGCCGTCACCGCCGAGTGGGCAGACGACGTCCACACCTTCCTCGATGGCCACCCGCGCCTGGCCGGTCCCCGGGTCGTCGATCGTGGTCTCGATGAAGAGGGGCTCGGCCCAGTCGAGGGCACGGCTGGCCTCGGTCAGCTCCTGCCGGACGGCGGCGACGTCGTCGAACTTCGTCGGGTTGATGATGATCCCCGCACGCCGGGGTGTCCTCTTCTCCCCGCCGCGCCGGAAGCTGCTGCGCTCCGGACGGGACCGCGCGTCGCGCCCGCGACGCGTGCCCGGGCCCGTGAGCACGAGCGCGACGGCGATGCCGATGAGGATGAGGCAGAGGGCCACGGCGAGGGCCAGCAGGGTCCAGTCAGACACGGCGGTGACGTTACCGCAGGGTTGCCCCCCGGGCCGGGACGGACGGAGTGCCCACGGCGGGCGCGGACCCGGGCGCCGTCGCGGATATCCTGCGAGGCGTGATCGACCTCAAGTTCCTGCGCGACCAGCCCGACACCGTCCGAGCGAGCCAGCGTGCCCGCGGCGAGGACCCTTCCCTCGTCGACGCGGTTCTCGCCGCCGACGAGCGGCGCCGCACCGCGATCGGGGCCTTCGAGTCCGCCCGCGCGGAGCAGAAGGCCGCGAGCAAGGAGCTCGGGCCCGTCATGGGTCGACTGAACAAGCTGCGCAAGAGCGATGCCGACAGCGCCGACCTCCCCGCCCTCGAGACCGAGGCGAACTCCCTGCGGGAGAAGGGCGCTGCCATGTCCGCCCGCGTCAAGGAGCTCGAGGCCGCAGCCGATGCGGCGAAGGGAGAGCTGGACACCTCCCTTCGCGCCATCGGCAATGTCATCCAGGAGGGCGTGCCCGCCGGTGGTGAGGACGACTTCGCGCTCCTGACGGAGGTCGGGACCGCGCGCGACTTCGCGGCGGAGGGCTTCGAGCCCAGGGACCACCTCGCGCTCGGCGAGCTGCTCGGTGCGATCGACATGGAGCGCGGGGCGAAGGTCAGCGGCAGCCGCTTCTACTACCTCAAGGGCATCGGTGCGCGCCTGGAGTGGGCGCTGATGGGTCTGGCGCAGCAGATCGCGACCGAGGAGGGCTTCACCCCGCTCGTCGTGCCCAACCTCGTGCGTGCGGAGACGATGGCGGGGGCCGGCTTCCTCGACGAGCACGACGACGAGGTCTACCAGCTGCCCGCCGACGACCTGTACCTCACCGGGACCTCCGAGGTCGCGCTCGCCGGCTTCCACGCGGACGAGATCCTCGACCTGAGCGACGGGCCGCTGCGCTACGCCGCCACCTCCACCTGCTACCGCCGCGAGGCCGGCAGCTACGGCAAGGACACCCGCGGCATCTTCCGCGTCCACCAGTTCCAGAAGACCGAGATGTTCGTCTTCTGCCGCCCGGAGGACGCCGTCGCCGAGCACGAGAACCTGCTGCGCATCGAGCGCCGCGTCCTCGACGCCCTCGAGCTGCCCTACCGCGTCATCGACGTCGCCGCCGGTGACCTCGGCGGCCCGGCGTCGCGCAAGTACGACTGCGAGGCGTGGGTGCCGACCCAGGCGAAGTACCGCGAGCTGACCTCGACGAGCAACTGCACGACCTTCCAGGCGCGCCGTCTGGACATCCGCGAGCGCGACCCGCAGGGCTCGGGCACCCGCACGCTCGCCACGCTCAACGGCACCGCGATCACCAGCACCCGCCCGATCGTCGCCCTCCTGGAGAACCACCAGCAGGCCGACGGCTCCGTGCGCGTGCCGGAGGCGCTGCGCCCCTTCCTCGGCACGGACGTGATGTCACCGCGCTGACCCCGGCACGCGGTCGTGGGCGCACCCGCCAGGACCGCGAAGGGGGTCCCACCCCTCCGTATTCATCTCGCCGGGTTACGTTTGGGACACGAACGTCGATGAGGAGGGTGCATTGAACCTGGCAATGCGGCATCTTCCGTCGGGTACCAACGACCCGGTGGGTCGCACCCGCCTCATCACGTCGGTGACGGCCCGGGTCCTGGAGGGACAGGCCGTCGCCGTCCACGGTCCCCGCGGCATGGGGCGCAGCACCTTCCTCGCCGCGGTCACCGCCGGCGTCCCGCACCCGATCAGCGTGCGGCTGCAGCGCCGGGGTGTGCCCGGCCACGGGGTCTCGGTCGTCGCCGCCGCGTTCCCTCAGGCGACCCTCGACGAGCTGCCCGACCGGATGCGCTCCCTCCTGCTCGACCCCCGGACGCTGCCGGCCACCGATGCCGCGGAGCGCCTCGGCGATGCCCTCACCGAGCTGCTCACCGCCCAGGCGGCCACGGCCCCCTTCGTCCTCGTCCTCGACGACGCGCAGCACCTGGATGCGGTGAGCCTGGCGGCGCTGCGGGCCGCGGCCTCGCGCTCCCTGGGACCCGGCGCCTTTGGCGCCCTCGTGGCCGTCGGTCCGGCGGAGGTCGATCCGACGACGGGGCACCCGCGCACGGTCACGGCCCGGGAGCTGTCGCTGCTGCACGTGGACCTGCAGCCCTTCGCGGCGGCCGACACGGTCGAGCTGCTCGCCGCGCACGACGTGCCGACCGACACCGCCCTGTGGGCGCACCGCGAGTCCGGCGGCAACCCCGGCCTGGCCCGCGAGATCGCCGCGGCCGTCGACGGACTCCCTCCCGAGGAGGCGGCCCGCCAGCTGGGTGGCCTCGCGCGCGCCCGCGTCCACGGGCTGACCGAGCCGGTGCGCGCCACCCTCCAGCGGGTTGCGGCGATGCACCAGCCGACGACGGCGATACTCCAGCGCATCGGCGGCGAGACCGCCGTTGCGAGCATCCGCGCGGCCCGGGCCCTCGGCCTGCTCGTCACCGAGGACGAGTACCTACGACTCACCCCTGAGGCCCTCGGCGACGTCCTCCTGGAGTCCGTGGACAGCGACGAGCTGATCGCCCTGCACCGCGAGCTCGCCGAGCACGCCGACAGCGAGGGCCTGACCCGGTACCACCTCGCCCTCGCCGGCGACACCGGGACGACCCCCGCCGACCTCGCCGCCGCCGCGACCGGGTGCGCCTCCAGGGGCGAGCACGACCTCGCCGCCCAGCTGTACCTGCTGGCTGCGGACGCCGGGACGCCCGAGCGGGACGAGTGGCTCACCCTCAGCCTGGAGAACGCCGTCATCGGCAAGGAGACCCGGGTGCTGCACCGGGCCACCCGTGCCGCAGCGGACCTGACCGAGCCCAGCCTGTCCGTGCGCGCCAAGCTCGCTCTCGTCGAGCTCGGGGACAGCGCCCCCGACGAGATCCTCGTCGCCGCCCTGTACGAGTCCCGCGACGACCCGACGCTGCAGGCCCGCGTGCACCTGCAGCGCGCCCGCCTCCTCGCCGGCAGCAACGACCTGCGCTCCGCCATGGACACCGCCGGCCGCGCGGTCGAGCTGGCCCGGCGCGCCGGCCGCACCGACATCGAGGTCGACGCCCTGACCGTGGGGGCCGCGGTCGGCCGGACCCTCGGCGACCCGGACGCCCGCCGGCTGATGGAGGAGGCGGCGGCGCTCGCGGGTGACCCGAGGCCCGGCCAGGTGCACACCTCCGCGCGCTACATCGCGGCACGCTTCTCGCTCCACGACGACGACCTGCGCCGGGCGCGCGCGGCCTTCGTCGACATGCTCGCCGATGTCGGTCCCGACGCCGGCTACGACACCGTGCACGTGCTGCGCTCGCTCGTCGAGGTCGTCGCGCGGCAGGGCCGTGGTCGCGAGGCCCTCGAG
This sequence comes from Janibacter sp. DB-40, assembly GCF_029510815.1. Taxonomy (NCBI): domain Bacteria; kingdom Bacillati; phylum Actinomycetota; class Actinomycetes; order Micrococcales; family Intrasporangiaceae; genus Janibacter; species Janibacter sp. DB-40. The sequence continues at coordinate 178,720 of NZ_CP120360.1, forward strand.
CTCGCCGGCCGCGCCACCCGCGCGGCGACGCACTTCGACACCCCGGTGGCGACCACGTGGTTCATCGAGGAGATCGCCGAGAGCGTCGGCGGCACCTTCGAGCGCACCCGCGTCGTCAGCTCGCGCGGCGTCGACCTCGCTCGCCGCGAGCGCGACCAGCGCTACCTGCGGCGCCACCTCGCCCACCTCGGCCTCGCGCTGCTGCACCTCGACGACCTCGAGGGCGCGGTCGGGGTCTACCGGGAGCTGCGTCGCCTGGACGCCGACTCCGGGATCCGCGACCTGACCTCCGTCCGGTGGCACACCGACGCCGTGACGGCACTGGTGCTCGGCGGCGAGGTCGACGAGGCCGACGGCCTGCTCGCCGAGGTGCGCGCCGGTCTCGACGATGGGATGGGTGCCCCCGGCGTGGCCGCCGCCGCCGACCGGGCCGCCGCGGAGATCGCCGCCGCCCGCGGCGACCTGGACACCGCGCGCACGCTGGCGACGCGCTCCATCACCGCCGCGGAGGAGCACCGACTGCCCATCGAGCTGGCCCGCTCCCTCGTCACCCTGGCGCACATCGAGCGCCGCGCCCGCCGCGGTGGCCGCAGCCGCGAGGCCGCGGCCCGGGCCCGCGAGGTGCTGCGGCCGCTGCACGCGGTGCCGTGGGCGGAGTGGGTCAACGCGCGCTTCCCCGAGGGCGCCGCGCTGCACACTCTCGAGCTCGAGGAGCCGGAGGGCACCGCCGACCCGCTCGGCGACCTCACCCTCACCGAGCAGCAGGTCGCCGGGCTCGTCGCCGAGGGCGCGAGCAACCGCGAGATCGCCCAGCGCCTGCACCTGAGCGTCAAGACCGTCGAGGGCAGCCTGACCCGGATCTACCGCAAGACCGGCGTGCGCTCACGCACCCAGCTGGCCACGCTCGTCCTCGGCCACGGCCCCCGCTGACGCGGCCCGCCCCCTTCGCAGGAGCCTAAGCAGTTGCGCAAGGAGAGGCTTGGGGGTTGCAGGAGCCTAAGCAGTTGCGAAGGGTGGGCTGCAGGAGCCTAAGCAGTTGCGAAGGGTGGGGCCGGGTCAGTCCGTCTCGAGGTCGATGTCGTCGTCCGGGTCCCGGCGGCGGCGCATCGAGCGGCGGACCATCCACGCGAGGGTGGCCAGCACGGCGATGATGATCAGGGCGTAGACGACCTTGCTGATCGGGTCCATGTACTGCTCGACGAGGTGGTAGCGGCCGCCGAGCTGGTAGCCGATCGTGACGAAGAGCGAGTTCCACAGCAGCGACCCGGCGGTCGTGTACCCGAGGAAGATCGTCACCGGCATGCCGTCGATACCCGCAGGGACGGAGATGAGGCTGCGCACCCCGGGGATGAAGCGCCCGAAGAAGACCGCCTTCGGTCCGTGCCGGTCGAACCACACGTCCGCCTTGTCCACGTCAGCGACGTCCACGAGCGGCATCCTCTTCGCGATGAGGCGCAACCGGTCCAGGCCCAGGGCGGCACCGATGCCGTAGAGCAGCATCGCGCCGACGACCGAGCCGAGCGTCGCCCACAGCACGGCCTCGACCGGTGAGTACTTCCCCTGCGAGGCGGTGAAGCCCGCGAGCGGCAGCACGACCTCGCTCGGGATCGGCGGGAAGACGTTCTCGAGGAAGATGGCCAGCGCGATGCCGGGGCCCCCGATCCGTTCCATGAGGTCGAGGACCCACTCGACGATCGTGTTCATGAGGCCTTTCCGAGGCAGTGGCGTCTACGGTGGGGGCTCGTGGGCACCCCGGATGATCAGGACAAGGCTACGGGTGCTCCCTCGGCAGATCCTGTGAGCCACGGGGTGGGGCCGTGGCCGGGGGAGTGGCCGCAGGACCCGCGGCTGGACCCGGAGCTGCTGCGCGGGGGTGACCGGCGCAACGTCGAGGACCGCTACCGCTACTGGTCCCACGAGGCCATCACCGCAGACCTCGCCTCCCGGCGGCACGCCTTCCACGTCGCGATCGAGAACTGGGAGCACGACTTCAACATCGGCTCCGTCGTGCGCACCGCCAACGCGATGGGCGCCGCGGCCTTCCACATCGTCGGCAAGCGGCGGTGGAACCGGCGCGGCGCGATGGTCACCGATCGCTACCAGGTCGAGCACCACCACCCGTCCGTCGCCGACCTCGTGGAGTGGACGAGCACGGCGGGCGAAGGGGGGACCCCCCTTCGCCTCATCGGCATCGACAATGTCCCCGGCTCGGTCCCGCTCGAGACGTACGACCTGCCGCGGGAGTGCGTCCTCGTCTTCGGCCAGGAGGGGCCGGGGATCTCCCCGGAGATGCTCGCCGCGTGCGACGACGTCCTCGAGATCAGCCAGTTCGGCTCGACCCGGTCGATGAACGCCGGTGCGGCCGCGGCGATCGCCATGCACGCGTGGGTGCGGCGGCACCACTTCGGTCAGGGCGTGCGCGAGGCGTAGGCGTCCGCCGTCCGAATGGACCTGTCGGCCCCGGCTCCTCGCCCGTACCATCGACGGGTGAGCCAGTACCTGACCTTCGTCGCCTTCGCCGCGGTCGTGGCCGTCGCGCCGGGACCCGACACGCTCCTGACCCTGCGCAACTCGGTCGTCGGGGGCCGCGTCCGCGGTGCGTGGACTGCCGTGGGGATCTGTGCGGCCGGCGTCGTGCAGGGTGTGCTCGCCGCCGCGGGGCTGGGCGCGGTCGTCGCGCACGTCGAGCCCCTCTTCCAGACGATCCGCTGGGTCGGCGTCGCCTACCTGCTCTTCCTCGGGGTCACCGCCCTGCGGTCGGCCGCCGCCACCGAGGGCGCCTGGGCCGTGGGCGAGCTGAAGGGGCCGGTCGAGCGTCCGTGGCGGGCGCTCGCCACGGGCTTCCTGTGCAACATCACCAACCCCAAGGTGCTGCTGTTCAACCTCGCGGTGCTGCCGCAGTTCCTCGCCCCCGGGGCCGGGACGGGCACCTTCATCGCCTACGCCCTCACGCTGACCGCCCTGGGCGCGGTCGTGCTCTTCGCGATCGTCCTCGCCGCCCAGCTCGCCCGCGGGGCGATCCAGCGGGTCCGGGTGCGGCGTGGCATCGACGGCGGCACCGGCGCGGCGATGCTCGGCTTCGCGGGCGCGCTCGCAGCGGGCCACTGACCCGACGCCGGACGTCGACTGCCACGATCGAGCCATGAGCCCTGCACCGTCCCGTCGTTCCGAGGTCGCGCCCTTCGAGGTCATGGACGTGCTCGCCCGCGTGGCGGCCATGCGCGCCGAGGGCCGCGAGGTCATCTCGCTGTGCGCGGGCGAGCCGAGCCGGGGCGCACCGGCTGCCGTGCACGCCGCGGCCGCCCGGATCCACACCGAGCGACGGTCGCTGGGCTACACGCCCGCGCTGGGGACCGCCTCCCTTCGCTCCGCCATCGCCGGGCACTACTCCCGCTGGTACGGCCTCGACCTCGACCCGGGGGAGGTGGCGGTGACGACGGGCTCGTCCGGCGGGTTCGTCCTGGCCTTCCTCGCCGCCTTCGACCACGGCGACCGCGTCGCGCTCGCCCGCCCGGGCTACCCGGCCTACCGCAACATCCTCGCGGGGCTCGGTTGCGAGGTCGTCGACCTGCCGACCGGCCCGGTCGAGCGCTACCAGCCGACGGTCGCGCAGCTGGAGGCCGCCCACGCCGAGGCGCCCCTCGCCGGGCTGGTCCTCGCCTCGCCGGCCAACCCCACGGGAACGATGGTCGACCGCGGCGAGCTGACGGCGATCGCCGCGTGGTGCGCCGCGCACGGCGTGCGGCTGGTCAGCGACGAGATCTACCACGGCGTCACCTACGCCGACCCCGACAGCCCGGACGCGAAGGGGGTCTGCGCCCGGGAGGTCGACGAGCACGCCATCGTCGTCTCCTCCTTCAGCAAGTACTGGGGGATGACCGGGTGGCGCCTGGGCTGGCTGCTCGTGCCGCAGGACCTGCGCGCGGCGGTCGACGCGCTCGCCGGAAACATCGCGCTGTGCCCGCCGGCCGCGGCGCAGGAGGCGGCGGTCGAGGCCTTCACCGAGGAGACCTACGCCGAGTGCGAGGCGGCACTCGTCGACTTCGCCGAGGCCCGCGAGGTGTTGCTGGCCCGCGCGCCCGAGCTGGGCTGGGGGGACTCGGCACCCGCCGACGGGGCGTTCTACTACTGGGCGGACCTCGGTGAGGCCCTCGCCCCCTTCGCCGACTCGCGCGAGTACGCGACCGCCCTGCTCGAGGAGACCGGCGTCGCGCTCACGCCCGGGACCGACTTCGACCCGGTCGACGGCCGTCACTGCGTGCGCCTGTCCCTGGCCGCCGGTCCCGAGGCGATCGGCGAGGCGCTGGAGCGGATCATCACCTGGCAGCGCTCGGCCCGGTGAGCCTGCTCGAGGAGTTCCACCGGCAGATCCGGCTCGCCGGACGCGAGGACGAGACCGACCCTAGAGTTACCCGCGAGTACGACGGGCACTACTGATGTATGGCGGACGCGGATTCCTCTGGTTTGGCGATGCTCGTTCGCGTCCCTCCCGCAAGTGCACGTCGTACCCGCGCGTAGGGTTGCGACCCCATCGCCCCTGCCGCCGATGATCTGCGAGGATCATCGACAAGACCACCCCAGCACGCCAGGAGGCCGTCATGCCCATCGCTACTCCGGACGTCTACCGCGACATGCTCGATCGCGCGAAGGCCGGGTCGTTCGCCTACCCCGCCATCAACGTGACCTCGAGCCAGACGCTCAACGCCGCCATCCGCGGCTTCGCAGAGGCCGGGAGCGACGGGATCGTCCAGGTCTCGACCGGCGGCGGGGAGTACCTCTCCGGCCCGACGATCAAGGACATGGTCACCGGCTCGCTCGCGCTCGCCGCGTACGCGCAGGAGGTGGCGAAGAACTACGACGTCAACATCGCCCTGCACACCGACCACTGCCCCAAGGACAAGCTCGACGGCTTCGTGCGTCCGCTCCTCGCCGCGAGCAAGGAGCGTCGCGACAAGACCGGCCTGCCGATCTTCCAGTCGCACATGTGGGACGGCTCGGCCGTCGAGCTGCACGAGAACCTCGCCATCGCCGAGGAGCTGCTCGAGCTCGCCGCCGCGGCCGACATCATCCTCGAGGTCGAGATCGGTGTGGTCGGCGGCGAGGAGGACGGTGTCGCCAACGACATCAACGACAAGCTCTACACCACCCCCGGCGACACCCTCGACATGGTCAAGGCGCTCGGGCTCGGCGAGAAGGGCCGGTACATGGCCGCGCTGACCTTCGGCAACGTGCACGGCGTGTACAAGCCGGGCAACGTCAAGCTCCGCCCCGAGATCCTCAAGCAGTGCCAGGACGCGGTGAGCGAGAAGTACGGCAAGGACGCCGGCAGCCGTCCGCTCGACCTCGTCTTCCACGGTGGCTCGGGCTCGACCCCGCAGGAGATCTCCGACGCAGTCGACTACGGCGTCGTCAAGATGAACGTCGACACCGACACGCAGTACGCCTTCACCCGCCCGGTCGCCGGCTGGATGCTGGAGAACTACACCGGGGTCCTGAAGATCGACGGTGAGGTCGGCAACAAGAAGCAGTACGACCCACGGGCCTGGGGCAAGGAGGCGGAGGCGTCGATGGCGGCCCGCGTCGTCGAGGCCTGCGAGAACCTGCGCTCCGCCGGGACGTCGGTGAAGGCCTGATGGACAACCTGCTGAGCATCCCCGAGACCAAGCTCCCCGAGGACCCGGCCGCGGCGCGGATCGACGCGGGCGAGGACCCCACGACCGTGGCGGCGGACCTCCCTTCGTCCTCCCTGCCGTGGGCCGTCCTGGCCGAGCGGTCGCTCGACGGCGGCCGCAGCATCGAGGGCTACGCCTACGCCCGTACGGGCTACCACCGCGGGCTGGACGCGCTGCGCCGCTCCGGGTGGAAGGGCCAGGGACCGGTGCCGTGGTCGCACGAGCCCAACCGCGGCTTCCTGCGGGCCCTTGCGGCCCTGTCCCAGGCGGCCGGCGAGATCGAGGAGACCGAGGAGGAGCAGCGCTGCCGCACCTTCCTCGCCGACTCCTCGCCGGAGGCGGCCCAGCAGCTGCTCGGCTGACACGCACGACGAAGGGCGTCACGACCGTGGTGGTCGTGACGCCCTTCGTCGTGCGGTCCGGTGTCCCCTCCGGAAGCATGAGGGGGCGCCGCTGACTGGTCCCCTGAATCCATCCGCGGCGCCCCTTGCACTCACAAGTATGCCGCACGTCACCCCCCGAAGAACGGCATGAAGAGGACAGTGACACTAACCTGCCAATCATGTCTCCTTCCCCCGACTTCGACGACGAGCCGCTGCGCCGCCTCGAGTCGCACCTGATCAACGACTCGATCCAGCTCGAGGCCGCGCGCGGTCGCCTGGCCGACATCGGCGACGCCCTGATGACGCTGCGGGCCCGGATGCACAACATCGACTTCGGTGACGACCCCGGCGTGCAGGTGCTCACCCAGGAGGTGGCCGCGCCCATGATCGACCGGGTCGCCGGGGAGGTGGACCGCGTCGACAACGTCATGCTGTCGATCGAGGTCGGCGCCGGCAGCGAGGACGTCAACACCCGCAACGAGCGCAACCGCGCGCTCGAGGGCCAGCAGCAGCGCACCCTCGTCCACCCCGCGGTCCTCGAGACCGACCTCGGACGCAGCCAGCTCGCCGCCAGGCGGGAGGCCGGGCAGGAGCAGCGCGTCACCGACCTCTGCGGCACCGAGTTCCTCGTCCTCGGCCATGAAGCAGTGATCACCCTGGAGATCTGGGGCGACCCGCACGCGCCGTACGTCTTCATCCGTAACCCGGCCCTGGTGGGCTGCTTCGCGGCCTGGTTCGACCTCATGTGGGCGCGGGCTCCCGGGATCGAGCCGCCCGACGGGCGGTCGGACGAGGCGCTGGTGCGGATGCTCGCCCTCGGCGCGAAGGACGAGATGATCGCGCGCACCCTGCACGTCGGCCTGCGCACCGTGCGCCGCCGGGTGGCCGCCCTGATGGACCGCTACGGGGTGGACACCCGATTCCAGCTGGGCGCCGCCCTCGAGCGCGACGGCCGGTTGTCGGGGGCCGATCGCTAGACTGTCCCGGTGAGCAGCCGCGGGGGAGCCCCGCGGCTGAGTGTTGTCGAGACCCCGCTCGCGAGGCGGGCGAGGAGGACCGATGCCGGCGATCGTGCTGATCGGCGCCCAGTGGGGCGACGAGGGCAAGGGCAAGGCCACCGACCTGATGGGCAGCGACGTCGACTACGTCGTGAAGTTCAACGGTGGCAACAACGCCGGTCACACCGTGGTCATCGACGGCGAGAAGTATGCGCTGCACCTGCTGCCCTCCGGCATCCTCACCCCGACCGTCATCCCGGTCATCGGCAACGGAGTCGTCGTCGACCTCGAGGTCCTCTTCGAGGAGCTCGCCGGACTCGAGGCGCGGGGCGTCGATGTCGCCAAGCTGCGCCTGAGCGCCAACGCGCACATCATCCCGCCGTACAACCGCACCCTGGACAAGGTCACCGAGCGCTTCCTCGGCAAGCGCAAGATCGGCACGACGGGCCGCGGCATCGGGCCGACCTACGCCGACAAGATGAACCGTGTCGGCATCCGGGTGCAGGACGTCTTCGACGAGGGCATCCTGCGGCAGAAGGTCGAGGCCGCGCTCTCCCTCAAGAACCAGGTGATGGCCAAGGTCTACAACACCCGCGCCGCGGACGTGGACCTCGTCGTCGAGGAGCTGCTGTCCTACGCCGACCGGCTGCGCCCGATGGTCACCGACACCAGCCTCGAGCTGGAGCAGGCGCTCGATGCGGGCAAGAACGTCCTGCTCGAGGCGGGCCAGGCGACGCTGCTCGACGTCGACCACGGCACCTACCCCTTCGTCACCTCCTCCTCGGCGACCGCCGGCGGCGCGTGCACCGGCTCCGGCATCCCGCCGACCCGGGTCAGCCGCGTCATCGCGATCCTCAAGGCCTACTCGACCCGTGTCGGTGAGGGCCCCTTCCCGACGGAGCTGTTCGACGACGACGGGGAGTTCCTGCGCAAGACCGGGCACGAGTACGGCACGACGACCGGGCGCCCACGTCGCACCGGCTGGCTCGACGCCGTCGTCGGTCGCTACGCGACCCGGATCAACGGCGTCACCGACTTCGTCATCACCAAGCTCGACGTCCTCACCGGTCTCGAGCGCGTGCCGATCTGCGTCGCCTACGAGATCGACGGCGAGAGGGTCGACCAGATGCCGGTCAACCAGTCCGACGTCCACCACGCCCAGCCGATCTACGAGTACCTCGACGGCTGGTGGGAGGACATCACCCAGTGCCGCTCGTTCGACGAGCTGCCGGCCAACGCCCAGGCCTATGTCCTGCGCGCCGAGGAGCTCATCGGTGCCCGGGTCTCGGCGATCGGCGTCGGCCCCGGCCGCGACGAGATCATCCAGCGCCACCCGCTGCTCGACGCCTGAGAACCACGCCGGGCCATTGCCTTCTCACGGGTCGGTGGCTTGGATGGAGGTCCACCCGATCACGGAGGACCCATGTCTGCACCGACCCCGTGGCGGCGCCGCGACGAGACCGACGCACCGGCTCTGGACGCTGCCACCCTCGAGCGGATCGACCGGTGGTGGCGTGCGGCGAACTACCTGTCCGTGGGGCAGATCTACCTCATGGGCAACCCGCTCCTGCGCCAGCCCCTGCAGCGTGAGCACGTCAAGCCTCGCCTGCTGGGCCACTGGGGCACCACACCCGGCCTGACCTTCCTCTACGCCCACCTCAACCGGGCCATCGCCGAGCGGCAGCAGCCCACCCTCTTCGTGACCGGCCCCGGCCACGGCGGGCCCGGCCTCGTCGCCGCCACCTACCTCGAGGGCACCTACTCCGAGACCTACCCGCGGATCAGCCGGGACACCGAGGGCCTGCAGCGGCTGTTCACCCAGTTCTCCTTCCCGGGCGGCATCCCCAGCCACGTCGCTCCGGAGACGCCCGGCTCCATCCACGAAGGGGGTGAGCTCGGCTACTCGTTGTCCCACGCCTACGGGGCGGCCTTCGACGACCCGGACCTGCTCGTCCTCACCGTCGTCGGTGACGGCGAGGCCGAGACCGGGGCGCTCGCCACGGGCTGGCACGGCAACAAGTTCCTCAACCCGGTCACCGACGGCGTCGTCCTGCCGGTGTTGCACCTCAACGGGTGGAAGATCGCCAACCCGACGGTCCTCGCCCGGATCGGTGACGAGGAGCTCGAGGCGCTGATGCGCGGGTACGGCCACACCCCCGTCGTCTTCGAGGCCGGCTTCGACGACGAGTCACCGGCCGAGATCCACCGGCGCTTCGCCGAGCAGCTCGACGACGTGCTCGACCGGATCGCCGACGCGCGCGCCACCGCGGCCCGGCAGGGCGCCGAGGACGCCGAGCGTCCCCGCTGGCCGATGATCGTGCTGCGGACGCCGAAGGGGTGGACCGGGCCGGAGCTCATCGACGGCCACCAGACGCTCGGCCACTGGCGCAGCCACCAGGTGCCGCTGGCCAACGCCCGTGACACGGACGAGCACCTCGAGGACCTGCGCGCCTGGCTGGCCTCGTATCGGCCGGAGGAGCTCTTCGACGAGGACGGCCGGCTGCACGAGGACATCGCCTCGCTCGCGCCGGAGGGTGACCTGCGCATGGGCGCGGTGCCCCAGGCCAACGGGGGACGGCGGCTGCGCAAGCTCGTCCTGCCACCGGTCGCACCGCACGCTGTCGACGTCCGGGAGCCCGGGAGGGTCGTCGCCGAGCCCACCCGGGTGCTGGGCACCTGGCTGGCCGAGGTCATGGCCGCGAACCCGGACAACTACCGGGTCTTCGGTCCCGACGAGACCGCGTCCAACCGCCTGGGTGGGCTGTACCGGGAGACCGACAAGCAGTGGCTCGCCGACTACCTGCCGGCCGACGAGGGCGACCCGATGTCCCGCGTCGGGAAGGTCATGGAGATGCTCAGCGAGCACCAGTGCCAGGGGTGGCTCGAGGGGTACCTGCTCACCGGGCGGCACGGGCTGATGTCGAGCTACGAGGCGTTCATCCACATCGTCGACTCGATGGTCAACCAGCACGCCAAGTGGTTGAAGGTGACCAACGAGATCGGCTGGCGGCGCCCGATCAGCTCGCTGAACTATCTGCTCAGCTCGCACGTGTGGCGCCAGGACCACAACGGCTTCTCCCACCAGGACCCCGGCTTCATCGACCACGTTGTCAACAAGAAGTCGGAGATCGTGCGGGTCTACCTGCCGCCGGACACGAACACGCTCCTGTCGACCTTCCACCACGTGATGCGCACGGAGCAGTACATCAACGTCGTCGTCGCCGGCAAGCAACCCGGTCCCTCCTGGCTGTCGATGGCGGACGCGGAGCGCCACTGCGCGCGCGGAGTGGGCATCTGGGAGTGGGCCGGCACCGAGGAGGGGCCGGGCGGCTGCGACGTCGTCCTCGCCTGCGCCGGGGACGTCCCGACGATCGAGACGCTCGCCGCCGCGAAGATCCTGCGCGAGGAGCTGCCCGCCCTGCGCACCCGGGTCGTCAACGTCGTCGACCTCATGCGGCTGCAGGACGCGGCCGAGCACCCGCACGGGCTGTCCGCACGCCACTTCGACACGATCTTCACCCCGGACAAGCAGGTGATCTTCGCCTTCCACGGCTACCCGAGCCTCATCCACCGACTGACCTACCGCCGGACCGGTCACCCGAACATCCACGTACGCGGCTACAAGGAGGAGGGGACGACCACCACCCCCTTCGACATGCTGATGCTCAACGACCTCGACCGCTACCACCTCGTCATGGACGTCATCGACCGCGTGCCCGGGCTGGGCGAGAAGGCCGCCGGGCTGCGGCAGCGGATGGTCGACGCGCGCCACGACGCCCACGAGTACACCCGGGTGCACGGCGCCGACATCCCGGAGGTCGCCGAGTGGACGTGGTCGGCCGCCGGGGTGGAGGGAGCGACGGGCACCGACACCGGCGGCGACAACGAGTGAGCGTCCTCGTCCTCAACACCGGCTCGTCCTCGCTGAAGTACCGCCTCGTCGGTGACGACGGACAGCCGCTCGCCGGCGGATCGGTGCAGCGCGTCGGTGGGGACGCCGACGACCCGCCGGGGAGCCTCACGCACGAGCGTGCGGGAGCCGACCCGGTCGAGCAGGAGCTGCGGTGCGACGACCACGGCGAGGCGCTCGAGGCCGTGGTCGCCGCCTTCGACGAGCACGGGCCCGACCTGCGCCACGACCTCGACGGGGTGGGCCACCGGGTGGTCCAGGGCGGCCCGGACATCGACGGGCCACGTCTCGTCGACGACGACCTGCTGTCGACCATCGACGACCTGGCCGAGCTCGCGCCCTTGCACAACCCCGTCAACGCCGCCCTCATCCGCACCGCCCGCGGCCTGCTCGACGCGGTGCCCCACGTCGCCGTCTTCGACACGGCCTTCTTCCACGACCTGCCCGAGGACGCGGCCACGTACGCCATCGACACCGCGACGGCCCGCCGGCACGGCATCCGGCGCTACGGGGCCCACGGGACCTCCCACGAGTACGTGTCGCGGGTCGTCGCCGAGCGACTGGGGGAGCGCTCCGCGCAGGCGGGCGGCCCCCTTCGCCAGGTCGTGCTGCACCTGGGCAACGGCGCGTCCGCTGCAGCCGTCCGCGGCGAGGCCCCCGTGGACACGTCGATGGGCTTCACCCCGCTCGAGGGCCTGGTCATGGGCACCCGCAGCGGGGACCTCGACCCGGCCATCGTCACCCACCTGCAGCGCGTGGGCGGGATGGACGTCGAGACGGTGGAGGACCTGCTCAACCACCGCAGCGGTCTCGAGGGGCTGTGCGGGCTGACCGACGTCCGCGACGTCGTCGAGCAGGCCGAGGAGGGCGTCCCGGCCGCGCGGCTGGCGCTCGCCGTCTACACGCGACGGATCCGTCGGTACATCGGCGGGTACGCGGCGGTCCTCGGGGGGCTCGACGCCGTCACCTTCACCGCCGGGGTCGGTGAGCACAACCCGCGGGTGCGTGCCGACGCCCTGGCCGGGCTGGACTTCCTCGGCATCGCGATCGATGAGAGGGCCAATGCCGCGTGCGTAGGCGTGGAGCGGGACGAGCCGGTGGTCATCTCCACCCCCGACAGCGCGGTGCAGGTGCTCGTGGTGGCCACGGATGAGGAGGGCGAGATCGCCCGGCAGGTGCGCACGCTCATCCGGTGAACGCCCGGACAAATCCGTTGCCGCCCCGGTCCGGCACTGCCATGGTGGGGGTCAGGAGCCGCGCCCGCGGCCCCTTCCGGCGACGAGGGGAGGTCCCATGGGTCACCACGAGAGCGCACCCGAGGACGTGAAGGCGAAGTTCCGGGAGGCGTTGGAGAAGAAGCAGTCGCACGGCGGGGCGGATGTCTCGCCCCATGGCGCCCGCGGCAAGGTCGGCGGCACGCACGATGCCGAGACCAGCGGCGCCCAGCAGATGTTCCGCCGCAAGAGCGGCTGACCGACCACTCCGAGACGGATGGCCCCGGAAGCAGTGTGCTCCCGGGGCCGTTCCCGCGGCGGCGCGGGCGTCACTCCGTCGGCCGCAGGACCGTCATCCGGTGGGCGGCGCGGGTGAGCACGACGTAGAGGATGCGCGCCCCACCGGGGGACTCGTCGACGATGGCGTCCGGGTCGACGACGAGCGTCGCGTCCCACTCCAGGCCCTTCGTCGACAGCGGGTCGATGACCGTGACCCGGCCGTCGTACCCCTCGGCGAGGGCCTGTACGGCCGCCGCGTGCCGCTGTGGGGTGATGACCGCGATCGAGCCCTCGACCTCCTGCGCGAGGTCGGCCAGTGCCTGCTCGGCGACCGTGCCGACAGCGGGGCGCGAGGTGTCCAGCGCGTCCCCGAAGGTCACCTCGACCGGGTCGACTCCGGTCTCGCGCACGGCGTCCGGGATGTCGGCATCGGGGACGGCGGGCAGGATCACCCGGCGCGCGTAGTCGAAGATCTCCTGCGCGTTGCGGTAGTTCGTCGTCATGTGGAAGGACTGCAGCTGCTGGGTCCCGTAGGCCTCCCGGCGTGCACGATCGGCCTCGGCGGGGTCCGGCCACGAGGCCTGCGCGACATCGCCGACGACGGTCCACGAGGCCCGACGGCCACGGCGCCCGATCATCCGCCACTGCATCGGGGAGAGGTCCTGGGCCTCGTCGACGAGCACGTGCGCGTACTCGTCGGCGGGACCGATGTAGTCGTACAGGAGTCGGTCGCGGGCGCTGGTCGGGCTGAGGTGGTGCTCGACGAGCGGGTCCTTGATCGCCGATCCCATGGCGCGCAGCTCCTCGACCCCGTCCATCTCCTCGATCTCGAAGAAGGAGCGCTCCTCCGGCGTCTCGTGCTCGACCAGCCCCAGGCGCACGGACAGCTCGTCGATGAGGGCGGCGTCGGCGACGGTCCAGGTGCCGAGCTCGAGCGTCTCGCGGGTGGCGTGCGCCAGCGCGGCGGCATCGCCCTGGCTGAGCACCGACCGGCAGACGTCGTAGGCCAGCTCGGTGTCCTCGAGCCACAGCAGGGCCTCGCGGGGATCGACCTGCGGCCACCACTCACCGAGGAAGGTGTCGACGGCCATCGAGCTGTCGAAGGCGTCGAGGAACTCCTCGCGGTCCCCCTCGCGCACCTGGCGCCACGCGGCCTCGGCGAGCAGGTCCCGTACGGCATTGGTCGCCTGGTTGCGGGTGCGGTCGCGCAGGGCCCGCCGGCGGATGTCGGCGAGCGTCCCCTCGTCGAGGTGGACCGCCCGGCCGTCGACCATGACGCGCAGGCTCGTCGGGGCCCCGGGGACGGCCATCGTCGCCAGTCGCTTCAGGACGGTGCGCATCTGCAGCGAGCCCTTGAGCGCGGCGACCTCGGGGGGGTCGTGCCGCACCGCGGTGATGACGTCGACGACGTCGCCGAGCGAGCGCAGCGTCACCGAGTCCTCGCCCAGCGAGGGCAGGACCCGCTCGATGTAGGCGGTATAGGCGGAGGAGGGGCCGATGACGAGGATGCCCCCGGACTCGTAGCGTCGGCGGTTGGCGTAGAGCAGGAAGGCGGCGCGGTGCAGGGCGACGACCGTCTTGCCCGTGCCGGGGCCGCCGGTGATCTCGGTGATGCCGCGGTCGGTCGCGCGGATCGCCTCGTCCTGGTGGGCCTGGATGGTCGCGACGATGTCACGCATCTGCTGGCCGCGGCTGCGGGTCAGGGCCGCCAGCAGGGCACCGTCGCCGACGACGACCATGTCGTCCGGGGCCTCGGGGACCATGAGGTCGTCCTCGACGCCGATGACCTCCTCGCCGCGGCTGCGCAGCACCCGGCGGCGGATGACGCCCAGGTTGTTGCCGGGGGTCGCGCGGTAGAACGGCGAGGCGGCCGGCGCGCGCCAGTCGATGACGAGCGGCTCGTAGTCGTCGTCGCGGACCCCGAGGCGTCCGATGTAGCGGATCTCGCGCTCGTCCTCGCTGTCCTCCTCGAGGTCGAGGCGGCCGAAGACGAGGCCCTCGTGCTGGTGCTCGAGGTGCGCCCGGCGGCGGGCTGCGTTGTAGACCAGCGCGTCCCGCTCGAAGAGCCCGGACATCTCCTCGTCGCGCACGTCGCCCGTCCGGGACGTGCGGCCGCGGGACATGCCGTCGACGGCGACGAGGTCGGCTCGGCGGCCGGCCTTGGCCAGCTCGGTGTTCACGCGGTCCAGGTGCTTCTGCTCGATGGCGATCTCGGCAGCGATGGCGTCGACATGGGTGTCGGTCACGATGGAGTCCTGCTCCCCTCCAGCTTGGGCAGAAGGAGAGAGTCTAGTTGCAGGGGCGGCGCGCCGAGGACGCGGTCTCCCGGCCCGGTCCCGGCCGCTCGGGCGGTCCCGAAGGGGTGCGGCTGCGACCGCCACCCGAGCACTTGATTTCACCTTCATCCGGATGCCAGTATCGGGCAGACCGGCTACGGCCGGTGGTCGCGCGGTCGGTGTCCCCCCTGATGTCTGGACCCGCGATCCCGGGGCGCAGCTCACGGCAGACCCCCCTGCTTGCCGAGAGCTGCGCCCCGCCTTCGTCTCCGGGCGTCCCGGGCACGGGACCCGCGACTGCTCGCCGGTCTCGTAGGCTCACCCCGTGAAGGTTCTCGTCCTCGGCTCCGGCGCCCGCGAGCACGCCCTGGTGCGTGCCCTGACCCACGACCCCACGGTGGACGCCGTCATCGCCGCCCCCGGCAACCCCGGCACCGACGCGCTCGCGCTCAACGTGCCGGTCGACGCAGCCGACCCCGACGCCGTCCTCGAGCTGGCCCGGCGCCACGCCGTCGACCTCGTCGTCATCGGGCCGGAGGCCCCACTGGTCGCCGGTGTCGCCGACACGCTGCGCCGGGCCGGGGTCCGGTGCTTCGGGCCGAGCGCTGACGCCGCCCGTCTCGAGGGCAGCAAGGCGTACGCCAAGGAGGTCATGGCGGCCGCCGGCGTGCCGACCGGTCTGGCGCGGGTGTGCACGAGCGAGGACGAGCTGGCCGAGGCGCTCGATGCCTTCGGCGCCCCCCACGTCGTCAAGGACGACGGCCTCGCCGCCGGCAAGGGGGTCGTCGTCACCGAGGAGCGCGAGGTCGCCATGGCGCACGGCCGGGCCTGCCTGGCGAAGGGGGACGACGCCCGGGTGGTCATCGAGGAGTTCCTCGACGGGCCCGAGGCGAGCCTCTTCTGCATCTGCGACGGCACGCGGGTCGTCGCCCTGGACCTCGCGCAGGACTTCAAGCGCATCTTCGACGGTGACGAGGGGCCGAACACCGGCGGCATGGGCGCCTACAGCCCGCTCGACTGGGCGCCCGAGGGGCTCGCCGACGACGTCGTCGCCCGGGTGGCCCAGCCGGTCGTCGACGAGATGGCCCGGCGCGGGACCCCCTTCGTCGGGGTGCTCTACGTCGGCTTGGCCCTGACGTCCGCCGGCCCGCGGGTGATCGAGTTCAACGTCCGCTTCGGCGACCCGGAGACGCAGTCGGTCCTCGCCCGCCTCGACTCGCCCCTGGGCGTGCTCCTCGCCGCCGCCGCCGACGGCGGGCTGTCCGACCTCGAGCCGTTGCGCTGGAGCGCCGAGTCCGCCGTGACCGTCGTCCTGTCCGCGGAGGGCTACCCGTCCTCGCCGGTGACCGGGGTCGGGATCGACGGGCTCGAGGACCTCGCCGCGAGCGACCTGGCCGAGCACGTCCACGTGCTGCACGCCGGTACGCGCATCGTCGCCGAGGGTGACCTCCCGCAGCTCGTCTCCTCGGGTGGCCGCGTGCTCTCCGTCGTCGCGCTCGGAGACGATCTCGCGCAGGCGCGCACGCGTGCCTACGAGGCCGTCGAGCGGATCGACTTCCCCGGCAGCCACCACCGCACCGACATCGCGCTGCGGGCCTCGCGCCACGAGATCCGCCTCCCCTAGCGCCGCCGGGATTCGCAGGAGCCTAAGCAGTTGCGGGGGTGTGGCGTTGGGAATTCGCAGGAGCCTAAGCAGTTGCAGGGGTGTGGTGTTCGGGACTCGCAGGAGCCTAAGCAGTTGCGAAGGGGGGGTCAGGCTGCGACATCCTTGCGCGGCCGGCCGGCGGTCCGCTTGCGGGGGATGACCCGCCCGCGGTCGAAGAGCTCACCACCCCAGACGCCCCACGGCTCGCCGCGCTCGAGCGCGCCCTGCAGGCACATCTCCCGCAGCGGGCAGGGGCCGCAGAGCGACTTCGCGTGCTCGAGCACCTCCGGGCTCTCCGCGAACCAGGTCTCGGGATCGCCCGTGAGGCAGGGGATCTCGTCGCCCGTCGCGCTCTCCTCGGGCGCACCCGCCCCCTTCGCCGGGGTCGGGATGTGCAGACGCCCCGGGGCGCGCGGTGGCCGGTCGAATCGGGGGTGCGGGAGGCCGGGTGAGGTCATGCTGCCACCCTCTGACCTCAAGTGCGCTTGAGGTCAACCGGTAGGGTCGACGGCAATGGACCAGCGCGACCCGCTCACGATCGGGGAGACCGCGCGCCGCGCCGGCGTCACGGTCCCGACCCTCCGGTTCTACGAGTCCAGGGGCCTGGTGCATCCCACCCGCACCGCCGGCAACCAGCGTCGCTACCCGCGGCACACCCTGCGGCGGTTGGCCTTCGTCCGGGCCGCCCAGCGCTTCGGCCTGTCACTGGAGGAGATCAGGTCCGCGCTCGAGACGCTGCCGCGCGACCGGCCCCCGACCTCCCGGGACTGGAAGCGCCTCTCCCGCACGTGGCACGACGCGCTGCAGGAGCGCATCGATGCCCTCGTGCGACTGCGGGACACCACCACCGGCTGCATCGGGTGCGGCTGCCTGTCGACGACGAGCTGCCCGATCTACAACCCCGACGACCTCCACGGTGACGAAGGGCCCGGCGCCCGGCGTTGGCCATCTGGCCTCCGGGACTGACGCGCTACCGCGACCACGGCGATCCGGGGAGACGGATCCGCGCCGCGAACGCCATCGCGTCCCTCCGGAGGTCGACGGGGTGGTGCCCGCGTGCGACGGCTCCAAGCGGGTAGGTGA
Organism: Janibacter sp. DB-40; assembly: GCF_029510815.1. Taxonomy (NCBI): domain Bacteria; kingdom Bacillati; phylum Actinomycetota; class Actinomycetes; order Micrococcales; family Intrasporangiaceae; genus Janibacter; species Janibacter sp. DB-40. Next base: position 196,180 of record NZ_CP120360.1, read on the forward strand.
CCCCCATGGACGATGCGCACCGCAGACCAACGGGCACGGACGACCGGACCGTCGAGGCCCTCGGCAAGCTGTCGGAGGCCTTCGAGGTCGTCGAGGAGGCGCGCGGGTACCTCTACGCCTTCCACCGGCGGTGCGGGACCGCCGACCTGACGCTCGGGGAGGCCGTGCGCCTGCTCCGCGAGGCCGGGCACACCGCGATGGCCGACGACCTGCAGACGAATCTGGTCGGACGCAACGTGCTCCCGGACCGCTGGAGCTACCAGGTCGTCGAGGAGTACGACGACGGGTACTACGCGCCCTTCCGCGCGGCGGAGGTGGCCGCGCGGTACGAGCTCGTGGAGGGGAAGCGACACATCTTCGAGGCGGAGATGAAGGAGGAGGAGCGCCGGGACGGGCCTGACGACGGCCTGTCAGGATGACCCCATGACGAGTGACGCCCCCCTCGACCTGCCCGGCTACGCCCACGTCTACTCGGGCAAGGTGCGCGACCTGTATGCCCCGACCGGGTCGGATGGCGCACCCCGCGGGGACCAGCTGCTCCTCGTGGCCAGCGACCGGATGTCGGCCTACGACTTCGTCCTCGACACCCCGATCCCGGACAAGGGCGCGGTGCTGACGCAGATGTCGCTGTGGTGGTTCGAGCAGGTCGCCGACCTCGTGCCGCACCACGTCGTCTCCACCGACGTGCCCGCGGCCGTGGCCGGCCGGGCGGTCCTCGTCGAGCGCCTCGACATGCTCCCCGTGGAGTGCGTCGCCCGCGCCTACCTCACCGGTGGCGGCCTGGGCGAGTACCGCTCGACCGGCGCGGTCAGCGGGATCGAGCTCCCCGACGGGCTCGTCGACGGGTCCCGCCTGCCGGAGCCGATCTTCACCCCCTCCACCAAGGCGCCCGCCGGCGAGCACGACGAGCCGATCCCCTTCGCGGGTGTCGTCGCCGAGGTCGGTCAGGCGCTCGCCGAGCGCGCCCGCGACCTCACCGTGCGCATCCTCCAACGCGGCAACGAGATCGCCACCGATCGCGGGATCATCCTCGCCGACACGAAGGTCGAGTTCGGCCTGCGCGGCCTCGATCTCGGCGAAGGGGAGGACCCCCGGGCCGCGATCCGCTCCCGGGGGGCGGACGCCGAGATCGTCCTCGCGGACGAGCTCCTCACCCCCGACTCCTCGCGCTTCTGGCCGGCGGACCAGTGGGAGCCGGGCCGGCAGCAGCCGAGCTACGACAAGCAGTTCGTCCGCGACTGGCTGACCTCGCCGGCGTCCGGCTGGGACAGGTCCTCCGGCGAGGCGCCGCCCGCGCTGCCGGACCGGGTCGTCGAGCAGACCCGGGCGAAGTACGTCGAGGCCTACGAGCGGCTGACGGGGCAGACCTTCCGCGGCTGAGGGCTACTCCATCTCCTCCATCGGGAGCATGAGGACGTAGGAGTCCCAGGCGCGGGCGCCCTCGGGGTGGTCCGAGCGGGTCCGGCCGCGGTACTCGTCGGTGATCTCCGCGATGCGGTCGCCGAGCTCCTGGACCTCCTCCCACGTGAGCCACAGCCGTCCGTGGCTCATCCGACCGACGTCGTCGCGGCCCGCCGTCATGGCCCGCTCCGCTCGCTGGACGCCGGCCCGGATGTCGGTGAACCACCCGGAGAGGTTCGCGTCCCAGGCGTCCACGCCCGAGTCCCGGTAGGCCTCGGGGCGGATCGAGAAGCTGTCCGCCGCGGCGCGCCACGGGCGCTGCCGGGCGTCGGAGGTCGACTCGTCGCGCACGACGACGCCCGCCTTCTCCAGCGCCCGCAGGTGGTAGCTCGTGGCGGACGGGGTGAGGCCCACGAGCTGCGCCGCCTCGGTCGCGGTGAGCACCTCGCCGGCGAAGAGCTCGGTGATGAGGCGCTGCCGTGCCGGGTGGGCGAGGACGCGCAGGGCCGTGGGATCCGTGATCTGCAGCTCGCTCCGCTTTCTGGGCATGAGCCGATGCTATTGCCACGCCCATGCGTGAAGCACTACCTTCACATATATGAAACAGATGCTTCACGACTGTGGTCGGCTGCTGGGCGACCGACGCACCCGGTGGGTGCTCGGTGGCCTCGCCGTCTCCGTCGTGGGGGACGGGGCGGCCCGGGTGGCCATCCTGCTGAGGGTGCACGCCGAGGGGGGTGGGTCGTCCGCGCTGGCGGTCGTGCTCGTGCTCTTCGCCCTGCCGATGGTCCTGCTGGCCGGGGTGGCCGGAGCGCTCGCCGACCGACCCGACCCGCGCCCGGTCGTGCTGGGTGCCGTCGCGCTGCAGCTCGTCGCCGCGGTAGTGCTGGCGCTCACCGGGGGGCTGGCCTGGACGGGGGGCGCTGCCTTCGTGCTGCAGACCGGCTTCGCCCTCGCCAACTCGGCGTGGATGGTCGCCCTGCCCCGGCTCGTCGCTGAGGAGGACGTCGGCACACTCGTCTCCCTGCACCACGGTCTGATGGCCCTGGCCGCACCGACCGGTGCGGCCCTCGGCGGCCTGCTCGTCCAGCACGTCGGTGCGGCCACCCCCTTCGTCCTCGATGCGGCCAGCTTCGTCGTCCTGATGGGCGCCGGCCTCGCGCTGCTGCCGGTGCGGGAGTCCGCCGCCTCGAGCGCTCCGTCGGGGATCCTTCGCACGGTGCTGCCACTGGACGGCCTCGCGGCCCTGCGGCGGCACTCGCTGCTGACCCTGCTGGCGGCGGCGGTGCTGCCGTTCATCATCGCCGTCGAGTCGGTCAACGCGATCGAGGTGTACCTCGTGAGGGACGTGCTCGGGGGCAGCTCCGGGTTCTTCGGCTTCTCCGAGGGGATGGCCGGCGTGGGAGTCGCGATCGGGGCCCTGCTGGCGTCGGCGGCCCGGACGACGACCGCCCGGGCGCGCACGGTCCTGTGGGCGATCCCGGCCATGTCGCTCGTCGTGGTCGCTGAGGGGCTCGCCCCCGGGACGTCGGTCTACCTGGTCCTGGTGGTCTCGATCGGGCTCCTGCTCGGTGGCCTCAACGCGGTCGTCATGACACTCGTGGTGACCGAGACAGGTGCCCGCACGCGGGGACGGGTCGTCGCCTTCGTCGGGGGCGCCGCCCGGTCCTGCGGGATGATCGCGCTCGCCGTCGGTGGCTTGCTCGGCACCCTGCTCGATCCGCGCACGTCCTTCGTCGCCGTGGGCATGGTCGGTCTGGCCATCGGCGTCGTGGCCCTGTGGGCCGCGCGCGGGCGGGTCCCCGTCGCACGACCGCAGCCGACCACGCCGGTGGCCGGCACGGCTGCCGTCGGGAGCCGTCCAACCACCTAGCTGCCGGCTGTTGCCCGGGCCCGCACCTTGGCCAGCAGCAGAGGCGGCGCTCGCCCTCCCGGACCATCGGCATCGCCAACGCGGAGTGTGATCACCTCTTCCACGCCGGCTCGCAGCGGGGCAGACTGCGGCCATGTCGACGAAGATGCAGATGGCCACCGCCCGTGCCAACGGACTGGGGGAGGTGCTGCGCCGCAGCGCTGCTCGCTTCCGGGACAAGACGGCGATCATCGACGGCGAGACGCGGCTGAGTTACCGCGAGTTCGACGACCTGTGCACGCGGGTGGCGGCCGGTCTCGCCGGTCACGGCATCAACCCGGGCGACCGGGTCGCCCTGCTCAGCCGCAACTCCGCCGACTTCGCGGCGATCGCCTGGGGCGCCGCCCGCCTGGGAGTCATCCTCGTCCCGATCAACTTCATGCTCACCGCGGACGAGGTCGGTTACATCGTCGGCGACAGCGAGCCGGTCGCCTTCATCACCCAGCCGGAGTTCGTGGACACCGCCACCGAGGCGATCGCCGCGAGTGGACAGGCGGTCCCCACCCGCATCGTCACCGGGGAGGCGAAGGGGGAGTGGGCCCCCTTCGCCGACCTCGCCGCGACCGACGCGACCGGCTGGACCCCTCCGGTGGTCGCCGACGACGACCCGATCCGGCTGATGTACACCTCCGGCACGGAGTCCCGGCCGAAGGGAGCGCTGCTCACCTCCCGCGCACTGCAGGCCGAGTACCTCAGCGCGATCATCGACGGCGGGATGACCGGCGACGACATCGACCTGCACACCCTGCCGCTGTACCACTGCGCGCAGCTGGACTGCTTCCTCGGGCCCGACCTCATGCTCGGCGCGACGAGCATCATCCTGCCCGCGCCGGAGCCGGCGACCGTGCTGCGCACCATCGCCGAGCACGGGGTCACGAAGTACTTCGCGCCGCCGACGGTGTGGATCGGCCTGCTGCGCCACGCGGACTTCGACACCACCGACCTGTCCTCGCTGCGCAAGGGCTACTACGGCGCCTCCCCGATGCCGGTGGAGATCCTCAAGGAGATCCAGCAGCGGCTGCCGGACGTCGACCTGTGGAACTTCTACGGCCAGACCGAGCTGGCCCCGGTCGCGACGATCCTGCCGCCGCACGAGCAGCTCTCGCACGCGGGCTCGGCCGGCTTCCCGGTGCTCAACGTCGAGACCCGGCTCGTCGACGACGACGGCGTCGAGGTGCCCGTCGGTGAGATCGGCGAGGTGGTCCACCGCAGCCCGCAGATCGCGGCCGGCTACTGGCGCAACGGGGAGAAGACCGCGGAGGCCTTCAAAGGTGGCTGGTTCCACTCCGGGGACCTGGCGATCGCCGACGAGGACGGCCGGATCACGATCGTCGACCGCAAGAAGGACATGATCAAGACCGGCGGCGAGAACGTCGCCTCGCGCGAGGTCGAGGAGGCGATCTACGCCCACCCCGACGTCGCGGAGGTCGCGGTCTTCGCCCTGCCGGACCCGAAGTGGGTCGAGGCGGTCACCGCGACCGTCGTCGCCAAGGAGGGCTCGGAGCTCACCGTCGCCGCGATCGAGGAACACTGCGCCGGAGTACTCGCCTCCTTCAAGCGGCCCAAGCGGATCGAGGTCCTGCCCGAGCTGCCGAAGAACCCGAGCGGCAAGATCCTCAAGCGCGAGCTGCGGGAACGCTTCAGCTGATGCCCGCGTACGTCGCCTTCCTCAGGGCGATCAACCTCGGCGCCCGCCGGAAGTTCCCCAAGGCCGACCTGCAGCGAGTCGTCGAGTCGGTCGGCACCGATGTGCAGGTGCACCTCAACACCGGCAACGTGCTGCTGACCAGCCGGCAGCGCTCGACGGATGCGGTGGCGCGGACGCTCGAGCGGGCCTTCGCCGCCGACCGGGGGTTCGAGGTACCCACCGTGGTGCTCACGCTCGACGAGCTGGTGAGCGTCGCCGCGGAGGCCGACACGGTGGCGGGGGAGGCCCCCTTCGTCGTCGCGGCGCACTACGTCTCGTTCCTCAAGGAGGAGCCGAGCGCGGAGGCGGTCGCCGCCTTCACCGCACGGGAGACGAAGGGGGAGACCGCCGTGGTCCGCGGTGCCGCCGTGCACCTGCTGGTCGCCGAGGCCGAGAACTACCGCGGGGCGAAGCTGCCCGGGGCGGTCGAGCGGGACCTCGGAGTCGCGACGAACCGCAACGTCACGGTGGTGAGGGAGCTGGCACGTCGCTGGGGCGGCGGATGATGCGTCCGCGCTGACGGACGCGCTCGTTCGTGACAGCCTCGTGGGCATGGGGAAGCGCCACTCACAGTCGTGTCCGACCGCCTCGACCTGTGTCAGCGCGCACCGTGCTGCCGGTCGAGCCGTGCACGCGCTCGCGGTCAGTGCGGTCGTCGTGGCCCTGGCGTCCTGCTCCTCGGACCCGTCGGGCGGCTGGACGCCGGAGCCGCAGGCCGTCTCCTCGCAGCAGTTGGCGCAGCTGCTCGAGTCCTGCCCCGAGCTGCAGTCGGAGGATCCCGAGGAGATCACGGCGGGCGTTCGTGGGGAGCGGGCTCTGCTCGCGCACGGTACGCCCGAGTTGTTCCGCTTCTGCGTCCTCGACGGTGTCGGGACAGGCGACGTGCGCAATACCGGTCACGGCTCTGGTCGAAGCACCGGCGACATGGCCACGGACGAGGTGAGGGTGCTCCAGTGGGGGGCCAACGCCCTGGGCCGGGACGGCTACTCGATGATGATGGGCGTCGTCGGCGAGGACGTCACCGGCGTCGAGATCAACGTCGGCGCCGCCCTGCCCGAGCGGCTCGAGGCCCCCGACACGATGACGGCGACCGTCGAGCACGGACGCTTCCTCGGGTGGTGGCCACAGGGCAGGGCCGCAGGCGAGGACGCGTTCAAGGTGACGCTGAACCTGCAGCTCGCGGACGGTGAGCGGGTCGAGCAGCTCGAGCCGTGACGACGACCGACATCAGCCGTCGTCCTGCGACGACGGATGGTAGCGGGCGACCTTGCGGTCGGTGAGCACGATGTGGACGCCGAGCGCGACCGCCGCCATCACCGCGACGACGAAGAAGAGCATCGCGATCGCCGGGAAGCCCAGGAAGGTCACCTCGGTCTCCACGCTCATCATCATCGCGGCGCCGATGATCGTCGCCGCGATGATCAGCCCGAGGGTGAGCCGGTTGGCGGTGCGCTGGAGCACGAGGTGCAGCCGCTGCTCGTCGAGCGCGTCGATCTGCACGCGCAGCTCGCCGCGGGCGAGCGAGTCGAGGATGCGGTTGGCGCGCTTGGGCAGGTGGGCGGTGAACTCCTTGGCCTCGATCGCGGCGGCCAGCAGCCCGCCGGGGGAGGTCTTCAGCGACGAGGCGAAGATGTCGGAGACGTTGTCCCGGATCGCATCGGCGGGGGAGAAGTCCGGGTCGAGGTGCGAGGTGGTCTGGTCGAGGTTGAGCAGGGCCTTGCCGATCATCGCCATCTCGGCCGGCGGGCGCAGCCCGTGGACCCCGGAGAGGCGGGAGAGCTCGACGAGCAGCCGCCCGGCCTCGAGGTCCGGGCCACTGGCCATGGCCTCGCTGACGAGGTGGGCGACGTCGTCGCGGAAGGCGGCCGCGTCGTAGTCGTCGAGCGCGTGTCCCATGTCGGCCAGGACGGCGGCGGCCTCCTCCCCGTCCCCGTCGTTGATCGCCAGCAGGAGCTTGGTCACGTGCGTCTGCACGCGCTGCGGCACGGTGGCGATCATCCCCAGGTCGAGCAGCGCGAGCCGCCCGTCCTCGGTGACGAGCAGGTTGCCGGGGTGGGGGTCGGCGTGCAGCACGCCCTCGTCGAGGATCATCTGCAGGTAGCAGTGGAAGAGCTGCTCCACGAGCGGCCGGGCGTCCAGGTCGATGAGGGCCAACGGCCCCAGGTCGGTCACCTTGCGGCCCTCGATGTGCTCCATCGTCAGCACCCGGGTCGTCGTCAGCTGCAGCACGGGCTCGGGCACGACCAGCCGGTCGTGCGCCTCGGTCAGCTCGATGAACCGCAGCAGGTTGCGGGCCTCCCGGCGGTAGTCGAGCTCGTCGACGAGCGAGCGGCGGAACTGGTGGAGCAGCTGGTTGAGACCGTAGGAGCTGCCGACGCTGGTGTGCTTGTCGACCAGGCCGGTGACCTTGTCCAGCACGTCCATGTCGCCGCGGATCGTCTCCCGCACGTCCGGGCGCTGCACCTTGACGACGACGTCGCGGCCCGAGCGGGTCGTCGCCCGGTGCACCTGCCCGAGCGAGGCCGCCGCGAGCGGCTCCTCGTCGAAGAAGGCGAAGGCGTCCTTGAGCCGCATGTCGAGCTCCCCCTCGACGATCTCGCGGACCTCGGCGAAGGAGAAGGGCTCGACCGTGTCCTGCAGTCGGGTGAGCGCGTCGGTGTACGACGGGGGCAGCAGGTCGAAGCGCGTCGAGAGCAGCTGGCCCATCTTGATGTACGTCGGGCCCATCTTCTCCAGGTCGTTCGCGAAGGCCTGCGCCCGTGCGTCGGAACCCTCGGGCATGTCGTCGCCCCCGGTGAGGCCATCCACCTGGGCTCCGGCGAGCAGGTCGCTCCGGGCATGCCGGAGCAGGAGTCGGACGAGGTCGGTGTAGCGGCTGCTCATGGTCCCATCCTGCCGAGGATCGAACCGCAGGGGTGCGTCGGGGTCGGGCCAACTAGACTCTTCGGCGGACGCACCCCCCTTCGCACCCAGGAGACGCCCCGTGGGACGCATCGTCGTCGACGTCATGCTCAAGCCCGAGATCCTCGACCCCCAGGGCCAGGCCGTGCGCGGTGCGCTGCCGCGACTGGGGCTGGACCAGTTCACCGATGTGCGGCAGGGGAAGCGCTTCGTGCTCTCCGTCGACGGCGAGGTCACCGAGACACACCTGGCCAGCGCCCGCGAGGCCGCCGAGACCCTCCTGTCCAACCCGGTCATCGAGGACGTCGTCAACGTCCACGAGCTGACGACGGACGAGCCCGAGCAGGCTCCGATCACCGGGGCGGGCGCGTGAAGATCGGCGTCATCACCTTCCCCGGCAGCCTCGACGACGCCGACGCCCGCCGCGCCGTGCGCATCGCCGGCGGCGAGCCGCTCGCCCTCTGGCACGGCGACGCGGACCTCCACTCGGTCGACGCGGTCGTCATCCCGGGCGGCTTCTCCTACGGGGACTACCTGCGCGCCGGGGCCATCGCCCGCTTCGCCCCGGTCATGGGCGAGGTCATCACCGCAGCGAAGGGGGGCCTGCCGGTCCTCGGGATCTGCAACGGCTTCCAGATCCTCACCGAGTCCCACCTCCTGCCGGGATCGATGATCCAGAACGACCACCGCAGGTTCCTCTGCCGCGACCAGGTCCTGCGCGTCGAGAACGCCGCGACGGCGTGGACGAACGGCTTCGAGGCCGACCAGGAGATCACCGTGGTCCTGAAGAACCAGGACGGTCAGTTCGTCGCCGACAGGGACACCCTGGACCGCCTCGAGGGGGAGGGCCGGGTCGCCTTCCGGTACGTCGGCGTCAACCCCAACGGCTCCTCGCGCGACATCGCCGGCATCAGCAACGAGCGCGGCAACGTCGTCGGCCTCATGCCGCACCCGGAGCACGCCGTGGAGGAGGGCTTCGGCCCGGGGCTCGACGGCCGCACCGTCTTCACGTCCGTCCTCGAGCAGGTGGTGTCCGCGTGAGCGAGACCGACATGAGCCAGCAGACCGCGAGCGTCCTCGACACCGTCGAGAAGGCCGGTACCACCCCGGACACCGCCCAGCCGTGGGCCGAGCTCGGCCTGAAGCAGGACGAGTACGAGCGCATCCGCGACATCCTCGACCGGCGCCCCACCAGTGCGGAGCTGGCGATGTACTCGGTCATGTGGTCCGAGCACTGCAGCTACAAGTCCTCCAAGGTCCACCTGCGGCGCTTCGGCGACCTGCCGGCGGAGACCCCGCTGGGCAAGACCCTCGCGGGCATCGGCGAGAACGCCGGCGTCATCGACATCGGGCAGGGTTGGGCGGTGACCTTCAAGGTCGAGTCGCACAACCACCCGAGCTACATCGAGCCCTACCAGGGCGCGGCCACCGGCATCGGCGGCATCGTCCGCGACATCATGGCGATGGGCGCCCGCCCGGTCGCGGTGATGGACCCCCTTCGCTTCGGTGCGATCGACCATCCCGACACCGCCCGCGTCCTGCCCGGTGTCGTCAAGGGCGTCGGTGGCTACGGCAACTCCCTCGGTCTGCCCAACATCGGTGGCGAGGCCGTCTTCGACGACTGCTACCAGGGCAACCCCCTCGTCAACGCCCTGTGCGTCGGCCGGCTGCGGCACGAGGACCTGCACCTGGCCAACGCGTCGGGCACCGGCAACAAGGTCATCCTCTTCGGCGCCAAGACCGGCGGTGACGGCATCGGTGGTGTCTCCGTCCTCGCCTCCGAGTCCTTCGACGAGGGTGGCCCGACCAAACGCCCGGCCGTCCAAGTCGGTGACCCCTTCGCCGAGAAGGTCCTCATCGAGTGCTGCCTCGACCTCTACGCCGCGGGCGTCGTCGAGGGCATCCAGGACCTCGGTGGCGGTGGCCTCTCGTGCGCCACCTCCGAGCTCGCGTCCGCCGGTGACGGCGGCATGCACGTCGAGCTCGACCGCGTCCCGCTGCGCGACTCCACGCTCTCCCCCGAGGAGATCCTCATGTCGGAGTCGCAGGAGCGGATGATGGCGATCGTCGCCCCCGACAAGCTCGACGACTTCCTGCGGATCACCGGCCGCTGGGACGTCGAGGCCGCCGTCCTCGGCGAGGTCACCGACGGCGACCGTCTCGTCATCACGTGGCACGGCGAGACCGTCGTCGACGTCGAGCCGGGCACCGTCGCCCACGAGGGTCCGGTCTACCACCGCCCGATCGCCCGGCCGGAGTGGATCGACGCGGTCCGGGCGGACTCCAGCTCCGCCCTCCCGCGCCCGGACGACCACGGTCGCACGCTGCTCGACCTGCTCGCCTCGCCCAACCTGTGCGACAAGTCCTGGATCACCGACCAGTACGACCGTTATGTCCTGGGCAACACCAAGCAGGCCATGCCCCACGACTCCGGCATCGTGCGCATCGACGAGGAGTCCGGGCTCGGCGTCGCCGTCTCCACGGACTGCAACGGCCGCTTCGGTCGGCTCGACCCCTACGCCGGTGCCCAGCTGGCGCTGGCCGAGTCCTACCGCAATGTGGCCGTGGCCGGGGCGCTGCCGCTGGCCGTCACCGACTGCCTCAACTTCGGCTCCCCCGAGGACCCGGGCGTGATGTGGCAGTTCGAGCAGTCCGTGGCCGGTCTCTTCGACGCCTGCCTCGAGCTGGGCATCCCGGTCACCGGCGGCAACGTCTCGTTCTACAACCAGACCGGTGAGACCGCGATCCACCCGACGCCCGTCGTCGGTGTCCTCGGCGTCCTCGACGACGTCGCCACCTCGGTGGGCTCCGGCTTCGGTGCGCCGGGGGACATCGTCCTCCTCCTCGGCGAGACCCGAGACGAGCTCGACGGCGGCGAGTGGGCCAACGCGATCCACGGACACATCGGCGGGCGTCCCCCCAAGGTGGACCTGGCCGCGGAGAAGGCCCTCGCGGAGTTCTTCGTCGAGGCCGTCCGCCGCGGGCTCCTCACCAGCTCGCACGACCTGTCCGACGGCGGCCTCGCGATCGCGCTCGCGGAGTCGGTGCTCCAGGGCGGCACCGGCGCCGCGGTCGATCTGGCACCGGTCCTCGAGCGGGACGGCGTCGATGCCTTCACCGCCCTGTACTCCGAGTCCACGGCACGTGCGCTCGTCACGGTCTCCTCCGAGAGCGACCTGGCCGACCTCGTCGCCGTGGCCGAGACGCACGGCGTGCCGATGGCCCGGCTGGGCGTCACCGATGGCACGGACCTGCGGGTCCAGGACGTCCTCGCGCTGCCGTTCGACGAGATGCGCATGGCGCACACGGGGACGATGGGCCGGTACTTCGGGTGAGCGCGGTGGGCTCGGGCTGGCTGGTGGTCTTCGACTGCGACGGCGTGCTCGTCGACAGCGAGCGACTCAACATCCAGACGTGGACCGCGATGATGATCGACGCCGGAGTCGACTTCACCGAGGACGACGCCGTGCAGACCTTCGTCGGCAAGGCCTACGCCGACAACCGGGTCACGATGGCCGAGATGACCGGAGCGGTCCCGGACCCCGAGTGGGAGAGGCGGTGGCGTGCCGAGTTCGCGCGCAGCCACGAGCGTCTCGAGCCGATCGAGGGCGCGCGGGAGGCCGTTGTCGCCGTCCAGGACGTCGGGCACGCGGTGTGCGTCGCCTCGGGATCGATCCGGCGGGCCATCGGCAGCAAGCTGACCACCGCCGGTCTGGTCGACCTGTTCCCCGAGGAGGCCCGTTTCAGTGCCGAGCAGGTCGAGCACGGCAAGCCGGCCCCGGACGTCTTCCTCGCGGCCGCCGAGTCGATGGGTTTCGTGCCCGACCGGTGCGTCGTCGTCGAGGACAGCAAGGCCGGTGTGGAGGCCGCGCGGGCGGCCGGGATGAGGGTCGTCGGGTACCTCAGCGACATCACGCCCGATAACTGGCTCGAGGACTCGGACGCGATCATCGCCGACATGGCCGACCTGCCCTCGGTCATCGCGCGCCTGACCCACACCTGACCCCCGACTTCGCAGGAGCCCTCAGCAGATGCGCGCCTCGGCCGCAGGAGCCTATGCAGTTGCGCGCCTGGGCCGCAGGAGCCTAAGCAGTTGCGCCTCTTGGTTGCAGGAGCCTAAGCAGTTGCGCGCCTGGGCCGCAGGAGCCTAAGCAGTTGCGAAGGGGGCGGGGCCGGGTCTCCCCTCAGAGCACCTTGGACAGGAAGTCCTGGGTGCGCGACTCCTGCGGGTTGGACAGGATCTCCCGGGGGTCGCCCTGCTCGACGACGACGCCATCGTCCATGAAGACGAGGCGGTCACCGACCTCGCGGGCGAAGCCCATCTCGTGGGTGACGACCATCATCGTCATGCCCTCGTTGGCCAGCGTGCGCATGACCTCGAGGACGTCGCCGACGAGCTCGGGGTCGAGCGCACTGGTCGGCTCGTCGAAGAGCATCATGTCCGGGTCCATGGACAACGCCCGCGCGATGGCGATGCGCTGCTGCTGACCACCGGAGAGCTGCGCGGGGTAGGCGTTCTCCCGGCCGGCCATGCCGACCTTCTCGAGGTTGCGGCGCGCGACCTCCTGCGCCTCGGCCGTCTTGCGCCCCTTGACCCGCTTCTGGGCCAGGGTGAGGTTGCGCAGGACGTTCAGGTGCGGGAAGAGGTTGAACTGCTGGAAGACGATGCCGATCCGGGTGCGGACCTGCTCGAGGTTGGTCTCCGGGTCGGTGATGTCGACGCCCTCGACGAGGATCGTCCCGCTCGTGGGCTCCTCGAGACGGTTGACGCAGCGCAGCAGCGTGGACTTGCCCGACCCGGAGGGGCCGATCACGCAGACGACCTCACCCTGGTCGACGTGGAAGTCGATGCCCTTGAGGACCTCGTTCTTGCCGAAGGACTTGTGCAGGTCCCGCACGGCGATGGCGGGAGTCCCGCCGGGACGTGGGTTCGCGCTCACCGGGCTCACTGTCCCATCTTCTGACGTCGTTCCATGTACGCCACCAGCTGGGTCAGCGGCAGCGTGATGATCAGGTAGCCCGCGGCCGCCATGAGCAGCGGGGTCGCGCTGGCGGTCTGCGAGACCATGTCGCGGGCGAAGGTCGTCAGCTCGCGGTCCCCGAGCGCCATCCCGGCGATGAAGAGCAGCGAGGTGTCCTTGATGATGATGACCAGCTCGTTGGTCAGTGGTGGCGTGATGATCCGGAAGGCCTGCGGCAGCACGACCGAGATCATCGTCCAGGTCGGGCTCATGCCCAGCGACTTCGCGGCTTCGACCTGCCCCTTCGGGACGGCCTGGATGCCGGCGCGGATGGTCTCGGCGATGTAGGCCGCCGAGACGATGATCAGGGCCAGCAGGCCGGCACCGACGCTGCCGCCCGGGGGCCGCCAGTCGAAGGCGACCGGGACGGCGAAGGCGAAGCCGAAGATCACCAGCAGGGCCGGCAGCCCGCGGAAAAGCTCGATGTAGGCCGTCGACACCCAGCGGTAGGGCGCGACCGGCGAGAGCTTCATCAGGGCCAGGAGCAGGCCGAGCACCAGTCCGCCGAGGAAGGCGATGAACGTGTAGAGGACGGTGTTCTTGGCCGCCGTGGTGACGATCGCCGGCCAGGAGGCCTGCGCCGAGCCCGCGTCGAGGAAGCTGTCGCGGGCGGCCTCCCAGTCGGCCGCGAGGAGGACGAGGACCACCGCCACCACGAAGATGGCGTACAGGGTTCCGCGGAACAGGCGTCTGCGGGTGGAGGGTTTCACGTGTTGACCTTCCGGTGGTTACCTACCGAGGGCTGTGGCCCGGGTGCGGGACCCGGGCCACAGGGTGGATCACTTCTCGGTGAAGTACGTGTCGTAGATCTCCTGGTACTTGCCGCTGTCGCGCAGCGAGGCCAGCTCCTCGTCGACCGCCGTGAGCAGCTCCTCGCTGCCCTCCTCCTTGACGGCGAAGCCGTACTGCTCGTCGGTGTCGTACTCCTCGACGATGGTGAAGGCGCCCTCGTCGGTGTGCAGGATGTTCACCGGGAGGTCCTGCAGGACGGCGTCGACGCCACCGGACTGAAGTGCCGGGAAGAGCTCGGCATCGCTCGGGTAGGCCTTGGTCTCGGTGTCCTCGGGGACGTTCTCCTGGGCGTACTTCTGACCGGTGGTGCCCTGCTGGACACCGACGGTCTTGCCGGCGAGGTCCTCGATGGACGTGATGTCGGAGTCCTCGGGCACGAGCAACGACTGGAGCGAGTCGTAGTACGGCTCGGAGAAGTCGAGGTTCTTCTCCCGCTCCTCGGTGATCGTCATGGCGCTCGCGCCGATGTCGCAGGTGCCGGCCGCCAGCGCGGACCCGCTCTGCAGACCCTCGAAGCCGACGTCCTTGATCTCCAGCTCGAGGTCGAGCCCCGAGGCGATCTCCGTCATCAGGTCCATGTCGAAGCCGGTGTACTCGCCGTCCTCCTCGAACTCGAAGGGCGGGTAGGGGATGTCGGAGCACACCGTGAGGGTCCCGGACTGGATGAGGCCGAGACCGGCGTCGTCGCCGCCGCCGCCGGAGTCGTCACTGCTTCCGCCGCAGGCCGTCAGGGCCAGCGTGGAGGCTGCGAGGAGAGCGAGAGGAAGTCGTGCCCGCATGGGAGCCGCCTTTCATGGGTCAATGGATCGCAAGCGTGGGTGCAGCATATTGTTCGACGAGATGGTCGAGGGGCGAGGTCGTCCCGGTCGGTCGACCGTCGCGGCTCGCCCCGCGCATCACCCCTGAAGTGCGTGTCGCCCGCCGGGAGAGCAGGGGCAGGCGCGACCTTATCAGCGGCTCGTGTGGGTCAGATCACAAAACCATCTCCATCGGGGTCATTCTGTGCGCCCCGTCCGTGCGGGTCAGCGGGCCCGCCAGGTCCCCGGGTCGGGTGCGACCGGCGAAGGGCGGGAGTCGCCGTCCGTGATCGGCGTGCCGCCGTTGGTGCGCCGGGTCAGTGCGGCCCCGGCGAGCACACCGGAGGGGAAGGGCCACCGGCCCACCTGCCGGCGCAGCTCGTCGGCGTCGATCGGCCGGTGCGAGGCGAGCAGGAGGGTGTTGCCGTAGCGCCGCCCCTTCATCACGTCGCGCATCGCCACGAGCGCCACGCCTTCCCCGTTCGTTGAGGTGCGCAGGCCGTCCGCGGTCAAGCCTCGAAACGTACCGAAGACCGCCAGCAGCCCGGCGACCACGTCCTTGACGTGCCGCCACCCCGGCTCGTCCGGGCAGTTCATCGCCAAGAAACCGTCCGGGCGCAGGACGCGGGCGACCTCCGCGAAGAACTCGACGGTCTGCAGGTCGGCCGGGACCCTCCCTTCGTCGAAGGCGTCCACGAGGACGACGTGCGCCGACGCGTCCTTGAGGGCGGCCACCCCCGCCCGTCCGAGCTGGGGGCGCACCCGGATGCGGTGCCCGCGCGGCAGCGGCAGCTCCTCGCGCACCGCGGCGGTGAGCCGCTCGTCCGGCTCGAGCACGATCTGCGGCGAGCCGGGCCGGGTGGCCTGCACCCATCGCGGGAGGGTCAGTCCGGCCCCGCCGACGTGGGTGACCCCGATCGGGTCGGGGCCGGGGAAGGTCGCGTCGATCGCGGCCGCCATGTGCTGCACGTACTCGAAGACGAGGTGCTCCGGGTCGGCGACGTCGACGTGGCTCTGCGGGTGCCCGTCGCGCATCACCGTCACCCCGCCGTGCTCGTCCGGCACGAACTCGATCCCAGCCACCCGCTGATCCTCCCTCACCTGCCCAGGCGGACAGCACGAAGGGGGTCACGCACCCGATCTGGTGCGTGACCCCCTTCGCCGGGGTGCTACCTGTTGTTGCCCTGGCCGGGTCGGACCTCGGTGTCGTTGCCCTTGCCGGGCCGGTCACCGTCCCGGCCCTTGCCGGGGCGGTCACCGAGTCGGTTGCCCTTGCCGGGGCGCTCGTCGGCGTTGCCCCTGCCGGGGCGCTCGGCCTCGCCGGCGGCCACCGTCACCGGGAAGGTCGCCGTCGTCCCGCTCGGTGAGGCCACGAGCGTGACCGTCGCGTCCCCGACGAGCTCGGGCACGGTGAAGGTGATCTCCGCGCTGCCGTTGCGCGTCGGCAGCCCCTCGATCAGCCCGGTGGTGATCGGGAAGGTCCCGACGGACGTCTCCCCAACGAGGACCTCCACCTCGGTGTTGGTCGGTGCGTCGACCGAGGTCAGGTCGAAGCCGGAGGCGGTGAAGGAGACCTCCTCACCGGCGACGAGCTCGCGCGGCTGGTCGTCGACCGCGACCGCGCGCTTGGCGAAGTCCGGCTCGACGACCTCGCGCGACTCGAAGTAGTCGACGAAGGCGTCGGTGTCGATCAGTCCGCTGTCGGTGCGGTTGCTCCCCTCCGCGAGCACGGTGAAGTTGTCACCACCGCTGAGGAGGAAGGAGCCGGAGGTGACGGTGTACGTCCCCGCCGGGTCGATCGGTGCCCCGTCGACCGTCACGGAGGTGATGCGCTCGCCCTCCGGAGCGTCCGGGTCCCAGGTGTAGGAGACGTTCTCGGAGACACCCAGCTTGAGGAAGGGGCGCGACGCGTCGGCCGGCTGCCACTGCTGCTCGAGCACCCGGACGAACTGCTCACCGGTCACGTCGACGGTCATCAGCGTGTTGGCGAAGGGGTTGATCGCCGCGGCCTCGGCGAAGGTCACCTCGCCGGGGGCCTCCTGGCGGGTGGGCGCGTAGTAGAGCTCGTCGCGCAGACCGCCGGGGTTCATGATGCCGATGTCGGCTCCGGGACGCCCCTCCCGGTTCATCGCGTCCAGCCAGATGTCGGCGGTGAGGTTGCCCAGGGTCGACTCGCGCATCCGGTCGTCGCGGTCGTCGTCGACGGGGACGGCGGTCGTGATGTCGTCGGAGACCGTGCCGACGACCTCCCGACCGATCACCTCGGCGTCGGCGACCGCGGCGTCGACGATGCTCGCGGCCGCGTCGAACTCGGGGTCACCGGCACAGGTGTCGAAGGACTCGAGGGTGGGCAGGTTGGTCGCGGAGTACTCGGTCACCTCGCCGGTGGCGGGGTCGTAGCCCAGCTGGACCTGCCCGACGGGGTCGCCGTAGGAGCCGGACTGGATCACCGGGCGGGTTCCGCCGTCCGGGTCGGCGGCGTCCCACGCGTACTCCTGGTGGGTGTGCCCGGTGAAGATCGCGTCGACCTCCCCGGAGGTGTTGCTCACGATGTCGGCGAAGGCGCCCCCGGCCGCCACCTGCTCCTCGAGGGTCGTGCCGGCGGTGGCGCCCTCGTGGTACTCGGCGAGGACGACGTCGGCCTCGCCGTTGGCGGCGTCGCCGTCGCTCAGCTGCGCGGCGACCCGGTTGACGGCCGCGACCGGGTCGCCGAACTCGATCTCGGTGATGCCGGCCGGCGAGACGAGCGAGGACGTCTCCCGGGTGACGGCACCGATGACGGCGACGTCGAGCCCGTTGATGCTCTGGATCGAGTACTCGTCCAGCGCCGGGGTGGTCGTGCCGGCCGCGTAGACGTTCGCGCCGAGGTAGTCGAAGTCGGCCGTGTCGGCCACCCGGCCGGTCAGGTCGGCGAAGCCGCCGTCGAACTCGTGGTTGCCGACGGCACTGGCCCGCATCTCGAGCGCGTCGAGGAACTCGATCGTCGGGGTGTCCTGCTGCGAGGAGGAGACGAAGGGGGAGGCCCCGATGTTGTCGCCCGAGGACAGCAGCATCGTCTCCTCCTCACCGAGCGCCGACTTGGCCGACTCGATGGTGCAGGCGACGGTCTTGCCGAGGGCGCCGGTGCCGTCGCCGTCGATGCGGCCGTGGAAGTCGTTGATGTTGAGCAGGTTGACGGCCGTGAGTGCGGGGTCGATCCCGCCCGGGTCGACCGGGTCTGCGGCGTGGGCGGCGCCGCCGCTGGCGACGAGCGCGATGGTCGCGCTCGCACCGGCGAGCAGCGACGCACCCCGTGAGGTGATGGGCATGGGTGTCCTCCCGAGAGCTGTGGCGTGGCGTGCCCGCGCGCGGGCACGCGACGACTGTGCCGCATCCGGGTGGCTCTCGCAGGACGAAGGGCGTCCGGGGCCTTGCCGGGAGATGAATGATCGGCGGTGGGAGACTGGGGCCATGGCTGCACGACGGCGGATTCCCGTGGACACGGGCCGGACCGCCCTGCGCGCGTGGGCCGGTGCCGAGGAGCCGGCCGCCGTGGAGCGGGCCACCCTCGCGACCGCCGTGCGCTACACGATGGAGGAGCTCGCCGAGCGCGCTCCCGGCCGCAGCGTCGAGGTGCGGGTGCCCCCCTTCGCCGCGACGCAGTGCGTGGAGGGCCCGGTGCACACCCGCGGCACCCCACCGGCGGTCGTCGAGACCGACCCGCAGACGTGGCTGGCGCTCGCGGTCGGTGACCGCACGTGGTCCGACGCGGTCGACGAAGGGAGCGTCCGGGTCAGCGGTCAGCGCACCGACCTCTCCGCCCACCTGCCGCTCACCGGCGAAGGGAGCCGAGCAGCTCGTCCATGACCGTCAGGATCGCCACGGTCTCCTCGAGCGGCATGACCGGCGACTCGGTCTCGCCGGCGGCCACGCGCAGCGCGACCTCGACCGCCTCGTGGCGCAGGCCCCGGTGCTGCTCGATCGGGTCGCCGGTCATCGTGTCGAGGACGACCCCGTCGGCACCGACCAGACGCATCGTCGTCGGCATGTAGAACATCGTCTCCAGCTCCAGGCGGGCCCACGTGCCGTTGACCGAGGCCGTCGTCGGGGTGCTCGCGGACATGTCCGTCGAGAGCGAGGCGACGGCGCCGCCGGGGCCCTGGGCCACGAAGGCGAAACGTCGGTCGACGCCGAGGTCGGTCAGGTCACCGAGCCCCGCGACGCGCTCGAGCCCACCGAGGGCGAGCGAGGCGAAGGACAGCGGGTAGATGCCCAGGTCGAGCATCGCCCCGCCCGCGAGGGCCGGGTCGGAGAGGCGCTGCGGACCGTCCGGCCACAGCCGGATGCCGTGGTCGGCGAGCACGGTGCTCACCTCGCCGAGCAGCCCGAGCTCGAGCACCTGCCGCAGCACGTCGATGTGCGGCAGGAACCGGGTCCACATCGCCTCCATGCAGAAGACGCCGGCCTCACGGGCGGCGGCCACGATCTGCCGGGCCTCGTCGGCGGTGGGAGCCATCGGCTTCTCGACGAGGACGTGCTTGCCCGCGGCGATCGCCAGCAGCGCGTGCTCGAGGTGCTCGCTGTGCGGGGTCGCGACGTAGACGACGTCGACGTCCGGGTCGGCGACGAGCGAGGCGTAGTTGCCGTGGGCACGGGTGTCGGAGGCGTGCTCGGCCACGAAGGCCTGCGCCCGCTGCTCGTCGCGCGACCCGACGGCGACGACCTCCTGGGTGGTGCCGCGCAGCGCGAAGGCCATCTGCGAGGCGATCCCGCCCGCCCCGAGCAGGCCCCACCGCAGGCCCGGCGCAGTGGCGGGGTCGGGGGTGCGTGGCGAGGGGAGTGTCATCCCCGGGACGTGGGCGTGCGGGCGCTTTGGGTCCATGCGCCCAACCTACGGCGCAGGTCAGGCGCGGTAGCCGAAGCGCTCGTAGTCGTCGCGGTAGAAGTCCGTCACGAGCCGCCTCGTCCTGTCGGTGACCTCGACGTCCCGGCTGGAGTACTTCGTCGCCGTCGCACCCTCGCGCAGGCGGGGCAGCTCCTCGGGCAGACCGAGCTTCCACTTCTTGTTCAGCGTGGCGGCCATCGCGTCCAGCCCGTCCTCGAAGCGGAAGACCAGGGCGCGGTCGAGCAGGAAGTCGACCTGCGGGCGGATGTGGTTGTCGAAGATGAAGGGGTCCTTGCCGTACCGGCGCAGGGTCCTGGCGGTCCACTTCTCGACGGACCGGCCGTCGACGCCGAAGTCGTCGTGCCGGTGCCGCCAGAGGTACTCCGACCTGATCCGCGCCAGGGGGTCACGCACGACGGTGAAGACGCCGTCGAACTGGTCGACCCGCAGGATCATCTCCAGCATCTCCCGGTGCATGTGCTGCGGCGTGCACCGGCGGATGCCGCTCCACGAAGCCGGTCCCACGCGGCCGTCGCGGTAGAGCGTCCGGTACCCGACGTCGGCGAAGGCCTTCTCGATGCTGGAGCCACCGGTCTTGGGGATGTGGACGAAGAGGAACTTGCGTTCGTCCTGGCGGAAGACGGGCATGGAGGTCCTTCGATCGCGGTTCGGTGGAGTCCCGGGGTCTCCGGGACTCCACCGACCGCCAGTGCCGCACAGCCGAGGTCAGGGGGCCGGTGAGGCCTCCATGACGGTGTTGAAGTCGCTCTCCGCGGCAAGCCTGATGGTGGCGAACCCGGCCTGCTCGAGCACCTCGCGCAAGGTGCGCTGGCCCGCCGACGCGCCCAGGGCCAGCCCGACGGGTTGGGAGAGGGAGTTGGGCGTGCACATGAAGGTCGAGGCCGCGAGGCTGATCGGCGCCAGCGGCACGGTGGCCAGGGTCGTGGCGAGGTCGTCGCCGGCCCGCGGCTCCACGAGCACGAGTGTCCCGTCGTCGGCCAGCGCCCGCCGGGCGTGCGCCGCCGCGCCCACGGGGTCGCCCAGGTCGTGGAAGGCGTCGAAGAAGGTGATGACGTCGACACCCTCGTCCGGGTACCCGTGGCAGTGGCCCACCTCGAAACGCACGCGGTCGGCCAGACCCGCCTCGGCGGCCCGCTGCCGGGCGACCGCCACCGACCCGGCATGCGCGTCGTAGCCGACGAACGTCGACCTCGGGAAGGCCTCGGCCAGCAGCAGCATCGGGGCGCCGTGACCGCAGCCCACGTCGATGACCCTCGCCCCCTGCCGGAGCTTGTCCTCGACGCCGGTCAGGGCAGGGATCCACTCGCTGACCAGGTTGTTGCGGTACCCCACGCGGAAGAACCGCTCGGCCGCCTCGAAGGTGGTCGGGTCCTGCTCACCCCACGGGATGCCGCCCCCGGTCCGGAAGGCCTCCGCGAGCTGGTCGATGCGCCGGTGCATCCCGGTGATCGTCGGAGCGGCCCCGATCATGCTCGCCGGCGAGTCGTCCGTGGCCAGGACGGCCGCGTGCTCGGGCGGGAGCGTGAAGGTCTCGCCTTCCGGCGAGTACAGCACGAAACCCACCGCTGCCTGCTGGGACAACCACTCCCGGACGTACCGCTCGGCCAGCCCGGCCCGCTCGGCCAGCTCGGTCGACGCCACGGGCCCGGCTTCGGCCAGGGCCGCGTACAGCCCCACCCGGTCCCCGAGCACCATCATCGCTGCGGTGGCCCCGCCGGCGAGCATCCCGCCGACCTGCTGGGCGAACTCGCCCACCCTGCTCATGTCGATCGTGCTCATGTCGATCGTCTTCGGTTCGATGGTTCCGGTCATGACTCCTCCTCGGTCCGTGCCGCCCATCGTCCGAGGTGGCCCTTTCACGCGACTTTCACCGCGCGGTCGGGCACAGTGGGAGGGTGGCGAAGGTCCACATCGGCGTGCTGGGGCCGCTGGGGGTGCGCGTCGACGGGCGGCCGGTGCCGGTGCCACCGGGACGTCGACGCAGGGTCCTTGCGTGCCTCACCACCCATCGCGGCCATCCCGTGCCGGTGGACTCGCTCATCGAGGCGGCGTGGGGCGAGGACCTGCCCCACGACCCGCACGGGGCGCTGCACACGGTCATCTCCCGGCTGCGTGCCGTCGTGGGGGAAGCCATCGTGAGCGCCGGTCCGGCGGGCTACGCGCTGGACGTCCCGGCGGACGGGGTCGATGCCGGCGAGTTCGAGGAGCGGCTGGCCCGAGCGGACCGGGCCGGGCCGAAGGGGGCCGCCCACCTGCTCGAGGAGGCACTGGCCCTGTGGCGGGGGCCGGCCTACGCAGAGCTGGGGGACGCCCCCTTCGTCATGGTGGAGGCGATGCGCCTGGAGGGGCTGCGCGCGGATGCGACCGAGCGGCTCGCCGCCCTGGCCGTCGACGCGGGTGACCCGGTCACCGCGGTCGGGCTGACCGAGGCGCTCCTGGCCGAGGAACCCTTCCGGGAGCGGGCCGTGGAGATCCTCGTGACCGCGCTCTACCGCGACGGCCGGGCGGCGGACGCCCTCGCCGAGTGCCGTCGTCACCGCACCCGGCTGGTCCGGGAGCTGGGGCTGGATCCCGGCCCGGCGCTGGTCCGGCTGGAGCAGCAGGTCCTCGGCCACGATCTGCCCGAGGCCCCCCGGTCGCGGCCACCGGTGTGGTTGGACACGTCGGCGGCCCTCATCGGCCGGGAGGACGAGCTGGCCGATCTCGTGGCTGCCGTCATGCGCAACCGCCTCACGGTCGTCACCGGTCCCGGTGGTGTCGGCAAGTCCCGTCTGGCCGCCGAGGCGGTGCCACTGCTCCACGACCGACTCGCGCTGCCGGTCTGCGTCGCCGAGCTGGCGTCCATCACGTCCGGCGGAGTTGCGCTCGCCGTCGCGACCTCGCTCGGGCTGCGGCCGGCGCACGGCTCCGCGGCCGCGGACGCCGTCGTCGAGCGGCTCGAGACACGAGGCGGGCTGCTCGTCATCGACAACTGCGAGCACGTGGTCGACGAGGTGGCCGTGCTGGTGCGGAGGCTGGTCACCCGGTGCCGGGACGTGCGAGTGCTGGCCACGAGCAGACGACGGCTTGGGGTGGACCACGAGCAGGTGGTGCCCCTGGCGCCTCTGACGGTGCCCGCGGTCGACGAGCCGGGGTCGGGCCTGACGGCGTCGGTCCGTCTCCTCACCCACCGGGTGCGCCGGCTGGCGCCGACCTTCGCCCTCACCCCGGACAACGCGCCGGCGGTGGAGGAGCTGTGCCGCCGGCTCGACGGTCTGCCCCTTGCCCTGGAGCTGGCCGCCTCACGGGTCGCCACCCGAGGCATCGACGAGGTGCTGGCCTCCGTCGACGGTGCCGCCCGCGACCGGGTCGACGGGCTCGAGGACGTCGTCGACTGGTCCTACCGGCTGCTGACGCGCGACCAGCAGGCGCTGCTCTCCCGGCTCTCGGTCTTCGCCGGGGTTTTCACCATCACTGAGGTGCGGGGGCTCGTCGCGCGGCTGCCCGGTGAGCGCGGTGACGTCGGGGAGGACCTCGCGGAGCTCGTCGAGTCATCCCTCGTCTCCTGCCACGACGACGGGACGGGGATGCGGTACCGCCTGCTCATGATCGTGCGCGCCTTCGCGGCCGGCCGGCTGCGCGACTCCGGCCGGATCGACGCGACCCGCGAGGCGCACGCGAGCTGGGTCGCCGACGTCGCCTCCGGCATCGCCCGGGACTGGCTGCACGCCGACGGCGCGGTGATCGACGAGCGGCTGCGTGCGGCGGCACCGGAGATGGTGACCGCCGTCCGGTGGTCGCTGGGCGCGGGGCGATTGGACCGTGCCGCGTCGATCGCGACCGACGTGTCCGCCTGCCTGCACTGGACGCCCGGCGTGGAGCTGAGCACGCTGTTCATCGAGCTGGCCGAGCGTGGGGCCGCGGCCCCACACCCCCAGCTCGCGGGAGGAGTCGGGGCCGGCGCCTTCCACCTGGGGGAGCGCGGGGACCTCCCGGGCGCGCGGCGGCTGGCCCGGGCAGCCCTGCGGATGGCCGAGGGTGACGATCCCGTGAGCGCGGTCCTGGCGTTGGCCGTCGGCGCCATGTACGCCGGCGACCGGGAGGACTCGCTGCGGTGGTTCACTCGGCTGGTCGCCATGCCCGGCATGCTGGCGGAGGCCAGTGCCTCGCTCGCCCTGAGCGCCTGCTACCACGGGGACATGGTCGCGGCCCGGGACCACTTGGCGGTCGCGCTCGCCGCCGGGGCGTGCGTGGCCGACGCGTCGTCCGCGTTCGCCCACTTCGCCGCGGGGGAGATCGCGCTGACGGAGGACCCGGACCGGGGGTCGGCGCTGCTGCGCCAGGCCGCGCGGGAGGCCGACCGGGTGGGGGCGGAGCAGGTCGGTCGGGTCGCCCGCGTGGCGCTCCTGTCGGCCACGACCCGGCACGGCGACCTCGAGGAGGCGACCCGGCTCGCGTCGTGGCTCCTGGCCGATCTCGCGGCGAAGGGGGTGTGGCCCCAGCTGTGGACCACGCTGCGGTTGAGTGCGGAGCTGCTCGCGTCGCACGGCAGGGCAGCCGAGGCGGTCTTCGTCCTCGAGGCCGCCGAGGTCGGGGAGTCGGTGCCACCACTGGTGGGTGAGGACGTCGACCGGTATGCCGCCCTCGCCGGGGAGCTGGGGTCACGGCTGGGCGCACCCGCGGTCGCCGGCATCCGGCAGCTCGCGTCGGCCACATCCCGGACGCAGGTGGTCCGCAGGACGGAGGCGGTGCTGCGCGAGGTGGTGGCGCCTCGGTCCCCCTCCGACGCCCCGCCTACGATGTGGGAGTGAACCGCAAGCCACCGAGCCGCCCGAGGCCCATCCCCTTCATCGCCACGGGGGCGATCATCGGGTTCATCGTCTTCGGCGTCATCTCGCTGCTCGGGCCCACCACGGACGAGGGCTACAACATCACCTACGACCCGGGCGTGTCCCTGGGATTCATGAGCGTGGTCGGGCTGTGCGTCGGCGGTCTCGTCGGTGCCGTCGTCGCAGCCCTCCTGACCTACCGCAAGTAGGCGACGCGAGCCGGGCGGCCACGCTGTGCCCGCCCCGGCGGCTGTGGGAGACTGGACCTCGTGCCACGCGGAGACGGACAGCTGTCCCATGACCTGATCCCCGGGGAGAAGGGCCCCCAGGACGCCTGTGGCGTCTTCGGGGTCTGGGCCCCCGGCGAGGACGTCGCGAAACTGACCTACTACGGCCTCTACGCCCTGCAGCACCGTGGGCAGGAGTCGGCGGGCATCGCGACCTCGAACGGCAAGCAGATCCTGGTCTACAAGGACATGGGCCTGGTCTCCCAGGTCTTCGACGAGCGGAGCCTGTCCACGCTGCGGGGACACGTCGCCGTCGGGCACTGCCGCTACTCGACGACCGGCGGGTCCACCTGGGAAAACGCCCAGCCGACGCTCGGTGGGCACGCGACCGGCACCGTCGCCCTCGCCCACAACGGCAACCTCGTCAACTCCGCCGAGCTGCGCCAGCTCGTCGAGGAGCGCGGGGACGAGATCCCCGGCGACGACGGCCGGATCCACCGGATCACCGACGGCGAGCTGCGTCGCGGCAACACCTCCGACACCGCCCTGGTCACGGCCCTCCTCGCGCACGACCCGGAGCTCGGCCTCGAGACCGCCGCGATGGCCCTGCTGCCCAAGCTGCGGGGAGCCTTCTGCTTCGTCTTCATGGAGGAGAACACCCTCTACGCGGCGCGGGACCCGCAGGGCCTGCGTCCCCTCGTCATCGGCCGCCTCGAGCGCGGCTGGGTCGTCGCCTCCGAGACCGCCGCCCTCGACATCGTCGGCGCCTCGTTCGTGCGCGAGGTCGAGCCGGGTGAGCTGGTCGTCATCGACGAGGACGGGCTGCGCACCCGCCAGTTCGCGGAGCCGGCCCGCAAGGGCTGCGTCTTCGAGTACGTCTACCTCGCGCGCCCCGACACGACGATCAACGGCCGCACGGTCCACGAGGCGCGTGTCGAGATGGGCGCCACCCTCGCCCGCGAGCACCCGGTCGAGGCCGACCTGGTCATGCCGACCCCGGAGTCCGGCACACCGGCGGCCATCGGCTACGCGCAGGAGTCGGGGATCCCTTTCGGCCAGGGTCTGGTGAAGAACGCCTACGTCGGGCGCACCTTCATCCAGCCGAGCCAGACGATCCGTCAGCTCGGCATCCGGCTGAAGCTGAACCCCCTCAAGCACGTCATCAAGGGCAAGCGCCTCGTCGTCGTCGACGACTCCATCGTCCGCGGCAACACCCAGCGCGCCCTGGTCCGGATGCTGCGCGAGGCGGGCGCCGCCGAGATCCACGTGCGCATCTCCTCGCCACCGATCAAGTGGCCGTGCTTCTTCGGCATCGACTTCGCCACGCGCGCCGAGCTCATCGCCACCGGGCTCGAGGTCGACGAGATCGCGACCTCCCTCGGCGCCGACTCCCTGGGCTACATCAGCGAGGAGGGGATGGTCGCCGCCTCGGCCCAGCCGGCCGACGAGCTGTGCACGGCCTGCTTCTCCGGTGTCTACCCCATGGAGCTGCCGTCCGAGGACCGCCTCGGCAAGGGTCTCCTCGAGCTCGAGTTCACCCCGACAGAAGAGGCGGTTCGCCGACCGTGACGCAGCAGTCCCCGATCACCTACGCCCAGGCCGGCGTCGACGTCGAGGCCGGTGACAGGGCCGTCGACCTGATGAAGGAGTCGGTGCGCAGGGCCACCCGACCGGAGGTCCTGGGGGGCCTCGGGGGCTTCGCCGGGATGTTCGATGCCAGCGCCCTCCAGGGCATGCGGCGGCCGGTGCTCGCCACCTCCACCGACGGCGTCGGGACCAAGGTCGCGATCGCGCAGGCGCTGGACAGGCACGACACGATCGGCCAGGACCTCGTCGGCATGGTCGTCGACGACATCGTCGTCTGCGGTGCCGAGCCGCTCTTCATGACCGACTACATCGCGACCGGCAGGGTCGTCCCCGAGCGCATCGCGGCGATCGTCGCGGGTATCGCGAAGGGGTGTGAGCTCGCCGGTGTCGCCCTCGTCGGCGGCGAGACCGCCGAGCACCCCGGACTGCTCGACCCGGACGAGTACGACGTGGCCGGTGCGGCCACCGGCGTCGTCGAGCACGACGCCGTCCTCGGGCCCGACCGCGTGGTCGCGGGCGACGCGGTCCTCGCCTTCGCCTCCTCGGGGCTGCACTCCAACGGCTACTCCCTCGTGCGTAGGGTCATCGCCTCCGCCGGGTGGGAGCTCGACCGGCACGTCGACGAGCTGGGCCGCGCCCTCGGTGAGGAGCTGCTCGAGCCGACCCGCATCTACACGCGTGCGCTGCTCGACCTCGTCCGCTCCCCGGACGTCGACGTCCACGCGCTGAGCCACGTCACCGGTGGTGGCCTGGCCGCCAATCTCGCACGCGTGCTGCCCACGGGCACGCTGGCCCGCGTCGAGCGCTCGACCTGGACGCCGCCGGCGATCTTCTCGCTCCTCGGCTCGCTGGGATCGGTCCCGCAACCCGATCTGGAGCGCACGCTGAACATGGGCATCGGCTTCGTCGCGGCACTGCCGCAGGGTGATGTCGAGGCAGCCATCGCCCGGGCCGGTGCCGCCGGCATCGACGCCTGGGTCCTGGGAGAGGTCAGTGACGCCGCGACGGCCGGGGCCGACTCCGGCACCGAGACCGTCCAGGGCGCCAAGGGCGTGGACGGCGGAGCCGTCCAGGTCGTCGGGGAGTACGCCTGACACCCGCCACCCGGGTGCTCGTCGCCGACGCCGACGAGCTCCGTCGTGACGCCCTCGTCGCCGTCCTCGGCGCGGACCCGGATCTGGAGATGGTCCCGCCGGCCGCGACGGCCGCCGAGATCGCCACGACCCCGCAGGTGGACGTCATCGTGCTCGTCGGGGGCTCGGCACCGGCACCATCGAGGTGCTGTCCCGCACCTGCGGACGGGCACCCGACGCTCCCGCGTGGGTCTGCCTCGCCGAGGACGGCGTGCCCCCCGAGGGTGTCATCGCCGCGGGCGCGCGCGGCTGCCTCGTCATGTCGAGCACCCCGCTGCAGATCGGCGCCGCCATCCGGGCGGCGGCACGCGGCGAGCGCGCCGACCTGGACCACCCGGTGACCGGTCCCCTCGTCCAGCGCACTCCGCGAGCGACCCCGCCGTTGTCGCAGCGGGAGGTCGAGGTGCTGCGCCTGGTGGACGCGGGCCTGGGGAACAGGCACATCGCCGAGCGGCTCTACCTGAGCCTCTCGAGCGTGAAGTCACACCTGTCACACACCTATGGCCGGCTGGGCGTCTCCGGGCGGGCCGCCGCGGCCGCCGAAGCGCGTCGTCAGGGGTTGATCTGAACCGTCAGGTGTGGATCTGACGGAGGGCAGTGCCGCTCCGCCGGACGGTGGGTCCTACCGCTCCACGTCGGACCACGACTCGTCGTCGTCGTCCACGTGCTGCTCGTCGTCGGGCGCACGCTCGGTGCGTCCGTGAGACTTGCCGTGAAGTTCCGCCTCCAGCGCTCGCAGGTCGGTGTCCGGCGAGTAGTACTTCAGCTCGCGGGCAACCTTGGTCTGCTTCGCCTTCGCTCGGCCGCGCCCCATGGCGTGACCCCCTCATACGCTAGTGCGGGCCGACTCGGATCATCCCGCCTCCCCGATGGGGACGCGGAACTGAACAGAGTGGACCCGGATCTGTGTGGTTTCTCGTGCTCCCCACGGTACATGGTTCCGGGCCGGAGTGCCCCATCGGGCCGCGGCGCCGGGGTGTCCTCCCCCGACCCCACCACGCAGGCAGGGCGACCCCCGGCCCTGCCACCTGCGAGACGCCTCGACTACTGCGCGCGGGACGCCTCGACCGGTGCCTGGGCGGGCGGGACGAGCTCGCCCAGGGACTGCCGCAGATCGGGTGGGAGGGCCTCCACCGACCCGGAGAGCACGATCTGCGAGGGAGCGAGCCGCTCCAGGCGGGCACGCACGAGGTCCGGCAGACGACCGGAGGTGAGGAGCAGCACCGGGGTGCCGGTGTGCCCGGCGGCGGCCGTGGCGGTGAGCATCTCGAGGGCTGAGGCGCCGGAGACGATGACCTGCCCGCCCGGCTCGACGTCCTCCCACAGGGCGGCGGCCCTGGCCATCGGCCCTCCCTGTGCGGAGAACTCGACCTCCGCGCCGGTGGCCCGGCGCAGGCGGTCGATGACGTCGGTCGGCCACTCCTCCTCGTAGCCGAGGAGGGCCAGCCGCCGTGGCTGCACCTCCGCGAGCGCGGCGGCGAGCTCCTCGCCCGGGCTCCCGGCGTCGCACACGACCACCGCACGACCGGTCCTGGCCGCCTGCAGCGAGGCCACGGGTGTGCCCCCGGAGTTGTCCGGGTGGGCCACGTACACGGTGGAGGTGTCCCTCGGTGGGAAGGCCCGCAGGAGCCGGGCAGCGGTCCGCGGTGGGTCGTCCTCACCGAGTCGCTCGACCGTCCCGCCGACGAGGTCCTCGATGCGGCCGTACGTCTGCGCGCTCACCTGCTCCTCGCCGCCGACGACGATGACGCGCTCGGGGGCGAGGCGGCCGAGCTCGTCGTGAGTGGCCGCGGGGATGGCGCCCGGGCGCACCCAGAGCATGGGCCAGCCGAGCTGCGCGGCGACCGGAGCCACCATCCGCGCCATGGCCATGGACTGCACGCTGACGACGAAGCACGCCCGGACGCCGGGGTCCCACGTGGCCCGGGTGATCTCCCGGGAGGTCTGGAACCGGGTGGGGCCCGTCCAGCGGACGGTCCCGGGGACGTCCGGCTCGTCGGGGGCGTCGTCTCGCTTGCGTGGCTTCTGCTTGGGCAGGGTCGCCTCGTAGGCGCGCAGGACGTCCTCCGTGGGGCCGTCCATGACCAGGCGACCCTGGTCCATCCACAGGACCCGGTCGCAGATCTCACGGATGTTGGAGTTGGAGTGGGAGACGAGGAAGACGGTGCCGGCGGCCTCCCTGATCGACTCGATGCGCTCGGCGCTCTTCTGTCGGAAGGAGGCGTCCCCGGTGGCGAGGGCCTCGTCGATCATCAGCACGTCTGGAGCCGCCGCCGTGGAGATCGCGAACCGCAGTCGCGCACCCATGCCGGAGGAGTAGGTGCTCATCGGAAGGTGCACGGCATCGCCGATCCCGGAGAACTCGACGATGTCGTCGAACTTCTCGTCGATCTCCGCGGTGGTCAGCCCGAGCGCCTGGCCGCCGACGTAGATGTTGCGTTCGCCACTGAGCTTGTTGATGAGCACGGCGTTGACGCCGAGCAGGGAGGGCTCGCCCGCGACCCACACCTTGCCCTTGGCCGGCGGGATCAGGCCGGTCACGGCCCGCAGGAGGGTGGACTTGCCCGAGCCGTTGCGGCCGATGATCCCGATCGACTCACCATGGCGCGCGATGAAGCTGACGTCCTTGACGGCGTGGACCTCGCGGGTGCGTTCGCCCGTGCCCGGACGCAGCAGTCGGCGGAGGGACCGCCCTTCGTCCTGACGGCCGGGGGTCCCACGGCGGTCGCCACCGAGGACCTGGTAGGTCACGCTGAGGTGACTGACGACGACGGTGGGGGCCGCCTCCGGCGTGGCGGCATCGACGGTGGGGTCGGGCTCAGCCACGGCCGTACCTCATCTCCGCCTGCCAGAAGAAGACCATCCCGACACCGGCGGCACCGACGGCCCAGGCGGCCATGGTGAGCCAGTCGGAGAGCACGACGGGCTCACCGTTGAGCAAGGACTGCCGGCCGGTGGTGAGCATGAGGGC
The DNA here is from genome assembly GCF_029510815.1 of Janibacter sp. DB-40. Classification (NCBI taxonomy): domain Bacteria; kingdom Bacillati; phylum Actinomycetota; class Actinomycetes; order Micrococcales; family Intrasporangiaceae; genus Janibacter; species Janibacter sp. DB-40. Next base: position 226,302 of record NZ_CP120360.1, read on the forward strand.
GAATGGTTGCATCGTCAGCACCTCCTGGATCACCACGGGGGCTCCCTGGACGTAGTGCATGACGGGGAAGAAGACTCCGGAGATGTAGCGCAGCAGGCGCACGATGATCGGGATGAGGTTGGCGATGTCCTGCGAGGCGTTGACCAGACGGGCCGAGATGAAGGCGAAGCCGAGCAGTGCCATGCCCTGCATCACGACCGCGACCGGGAAGAGCAACCACTCCCAGTCAGGTCGCTCCCCGGTGGCGAACATCAGCACGAAGAGCAGCCCGAAGGCCGGGACCGAGGCCAGGAACTCGGTGAGGGTCACCGACATCGGCAGCAGGGCACGTGGGAAGTGCAGCGTGCGCACCAGGCTGAGCTTTCCGGTGATCGCCTTCGCCCCGCGGGTGACGACCGAGGAGGTGAAGGCGAACATGACGACGCCGATGCCGAGGAACCCGATGAAGTTCTCGATGCCCCCTCGCGTGCCCAGGAGCAGGCCGAAGATCAGGTAGTAGCTCGTGATGAGTAGCGCCGGGTTGAGCACCGACCAGAGCTGACCGAGGTGGTTCGCCTCGTTCTTCGCGTACGACTCGGCCGAGGAGAGCGTCCACAGGAAGGAGCGACGCCTCCACAGGTCGCTCAGGTACTGGTGCAGCGGCGGGCGCTCGCTGAGCGCCCGCAGACCGTGACGGTCCGCCAGCCTCCGTGCCTCCTCGACGGTCGGCGCAGGGGGAAGGGAGGCCCGTCCGACTGCCTGGGCGACGTCAGCCACACTTGGTCCTTCTCGTTGGTCGTGCCCCGTGCGCACGGGGCGGTCGGGGCTCGCCCGGTGCCTGACGGGGATCATACCGACCGCTTCCGCAGGCGTGGTGGAGCGAAGGGGGTGGCGTCCCCTCGACCATAGACTGGTCCGCCGGACGGGCCCGGGACGAAAGGCGGACATGGCGAAGCTCAGGAAGGCGGTCGCGACGCTGCGTCGCGCCCGCCGCATTCCCCGGGCGCAATGGGTGGCCCACTGGCGGTCCCGGCCTGTCGAGAGCGACACCGTCCTCTACGAGGCGACCTTCGGTGCCGGGCTGGTCGACAGCCCCTACGCGATCTTCCGTCACCTGGTCGACGCGCCGGACCTCGCGCACCTACGCCACGTGTGGGTCGTGGCCGACGACGAGCGCCGCCGGCGCGCCCGCGAGCACCTCGCCTCGCTCGGTCTGGACGAGACACGGGTCCGCGTCGTCGGCCACCGCACCCCCGGGTACTTCCGGCACCTGGCGACGGCCGGCTTCCTGGTCAACAACTCGACCTTCCCCGCGGAGTTCGGCAAGCGCGCGGGCCAGACCTACGTCAACACCTGGCACGGCACCCCGCTGAAGGCGATGGGTTACGACGTCCCCGGGGGCGCGCTGGGCGCGGCCAACGTCATCCGCAACTTCCTCGCGGCGGACCACCTGCTCTCCTCGGGGCCCTACATGACGGACACCATGTACCGGCGGGCCTACCGCCTCGAGGGGCTCGCGCCCGCGACGGTGCTCGAGGTCGGCGTGCCCCGCACCGACGTGCAGGTGGGGGTCACCGACGCGCGTCGTCGCGAGGTGCGCGAGCGCCTCGCTGCCGGTGGCGTCGCCGTGGACGGGACGCGACGCACCGTCCTCGTGGCGCCGACGTGGCGTGGTGAGGCCTTCGCGGACCCCCGGCTCGATGCGGATGCCGTGGTGGGCCTGGTCACCACCCTGCGGGAGGCGCTCGACGACGACTGGCAGGTGCTCGTCAAGGTGCATCCGGTGGTGCACGCGCAGGCCGTGGACCTCCCTTCGCTCCGGGGGGTGCTGGTGCCGGCGGACGTCCCGGCGAACGAGGTGCTCGCGATCACCGACCACCTCGTCACGGACTACTCGAGCATCCTCTTCGACGCGCTCGCCGACCCCGACGTCCCGATCACCTTCCACGTGCCCGACCGGGCCTCCTACGAGACGGTGCGACCGCTGTACCTGCCGGCCGAGGACCTGCCGGGACGCGTGTGCGAGACCGCGGACGCCACGGCCGCGGACGTGGCCGCGGGTGGAGCGCGCGCAGGGGTGCGCCACGAGTGGGCGGCGCGGTACGCCCCCTTCGCCGACGGCCGTGCCACCGAACGGGTGGTGGACGTCGTCTGGCGTGGCCGGACCCCCACCGTGGGCCGCTGCACCTCCCTGGCGGAGCGGACGCACGCGGGCGAGCGGGTCCCGCGACTGCTCATCCACGGGGGGTCCCTCCAGCGCAACGGCGTGACGTCGTCGCTCATCGCGCTCCTCGGGCACCTCGACCTGGACCGCCTCGACGTGTCCATCGCCTGGGGGCCGGCGCGCAAGGCCGCCCCGCAGGCGTTCGCGGAGTCGATCGACGACCGGATCCGCCTGCTGCCCCGGGTGGGAGGTCTCAACGGGCCGAAGCGGGTGGTGTGGTCGCGGCGCCTGCTCGAGCGGCTCGGTGCCGGCAGCGGGCTCGTGCCGATGCCCTCCCTCGTCCGCCTCCTGCAGGAGGAGTGGACGCGGTGCTTCGGCTCCGCGCAGTTCGACCACGTCATCGACTTCGGCGGGTACTCGCCCTACTGGGCGCTGTTGATGTCGCGAGGGGTCGCGCCGGAGCCGGTGCGCTCCCACTCGATCTGGCTGCACAACGACCTGGCTGCGGAAGTGGCCAGTACCGCGGAGCACGGCAGGACGAGGGCGCACCACCTCGAGCAGGTGTTCAGCCTCTACGACCGCTACGACCGGCTGGTCTCGGTCTCCGAGTCGCTCTCCCGGGTCAACGAGCGGTCGCTGCGCAGGTACGCCGGTGGCGCGAGCTTCCGCAGCGCGCGCAACGTCATCGACGACTCGCGGGTGCGCTCGCTGGCACGCGTCCCCCTCGAGGAGATCGGTCTGGACGACGACGTGGTGGCCGCTCTGCGTGACGAGGAGACGGTGACCTTCGTGACCGCAGGTCGCCTGACCCACGAGAAGAACCAGGCGCGCCTCGTCCGGGCGGCAGCGGCCACGCGCGCCGCCGGGCACGACGTCACCGTGGTGATCATGGGGTCCGGGCCCCTCGCGGACGACCTCAGGGTGCTCGCGGCCGAGCTGGGGCTGCAGCGGTCGGTCTTCCTGACGGGGCAGGTGGCCAACCCCTTCCCCGTCGTGGCGGCCGCGGACTACTTCGCCCTCACGAGCGAGCACGAGGGCCTGCCGATGGTCATCCTCGAGGCCCTGGCGTTGTCCACCCCGGTGCTGACCACGCAGTTCTCGTCCGTCGAGGGGGTCGTTCCCCCGGGGTGCGGCGTGGTGGTTCCGCGCGATGACGAGGCGGTCGCCCGTGCCATGATGGAGCTCGTCTCCGAGCGTCCGGGCTTCACGGCCCTGGATGTCGACGCCTACAACGCCACGGCTCTCGAGGAGTTCGCGGCGGCGGTCGGCCTCGGGGACGACCTGCGTACGCCAGCCATGCCCCGACCCACAGGACACACGTGACCGAGCGAGACCCTCGAGCCGGACGCCCTTCGCTGGAGGAGCTGCGTGCGGTGGCTCAGCCGCCGTCCGTCGTCGGCCGACGCAACTCCGAGCACTGGGCGGGCACGCTCTACCTGCGGCGGATGTCCCTCCACTTCACCCGGCTGATCCTGCCGACGGGGATCTCGGCCAACGGCGTCACCTGGCTGATGATCCTCGTCGGTGTCATCGGTGCCGCCGTCCTGATGATCCCCTCGTGGTGGGCGGTCCTCGCCTGTGCGCTCCTCATGCAGTTCCAGATCCTCATCGACTGCTCGGACGGTGAGGTCGCCCGCTGGCGCGGGACCTCGTCGCCGATGGGCGTCTACCTCGACCGGGTGGGCCACTACGTCACGGAGGCGGCCCTGCCCATCGCGCTCGGCGTCCACGTCGACGGCGGTCCCGGCTCCATCGGCGGGTGGACCACGATCGGCGCGCTCACCGCGTGCGTGGTCCTGCTCAAGAAGTCCTTCGGCGACATCGTGCACGTCGCCCGCCACTACGCCGGCCTGCCGAAGGGGGACGAGGACGCCCAGGTCGCGGCCTCCCGCTCGGCCGGGCTGCGCTCCGCGCGCAGCCTGCTGCGGTTCTTCCCGTTCTTCCGCGCGTTCGTCGCGATCGAGTTCTCCCTCATCACCCTCGCCGCGGCGACCCTCGGCCTCCTCCTGTCGGCCACGGGCGTCGTCGGTGAGGGCGTCGTCCTCCAGTGGTGGCTGCTCGTCTCGCTTCCCCTGGCCCTGGCCACGGCGGGTGGGTTCCTGCTGATGATCGTCACCTCGCGTCGCTTCGACGGCTGACTGGCAGGCGGCGACCGGCGAGCGCCGCGTGCTGCCCGCGACGGTGGTGTCGAACGCCCGGCCGAGCGACGTACGGGCATAATTGCCCGTCGGTCGCAAAAAACATCTTCGGCCCGGACGGGTCGTCGGACTGTAGGAGGATGGAATTGCGCGTTGTCGACGCTGTGAAGACCCTGAAGAGCGCCCGCCGCGTCGGGTCGCAGGAGTGGCGCGCCTACTGGCACGAGCGCCCCCTGGACGACAACAGCGTCTTCTACGAGTCCTTCGCCGGCAACGGAGTGCTGTGCAACCCGGAGGCGATCTTCCGGGCGCTGGTCGACGACCCCGAGTTCGCCCACCTGACGCACGTCTGGTCGTTGTCGCCGCAGATGTGGTCCTCGCGGATCCGGGCAGAGTTCGCGCAACACCCGCGGGTGCGCTTCGTGCGATACAAGTCGCCCCAGTACTACCGGGCCCTGTCCACGTCCCGGTACCTGTTCAACAACGCGACCTTCCCTCCGGAATTCATCAAGCGCGACGGCCAGGTCTACGTCAACACCTGGCACGGAACCCCGTTCAAGACGATGGGATACGACGAGCCGGGAGGCGGCCCGAACGCCCGCAACGTCATCCGCAACTTCCTCTCCGCCGACTACCTGCTCGCAGCGAACCGCTTCATGGCCGAGCGGATGTACGAGGAGGCCTACCGGCTGACCAACATCCACCCCGGACGGATCATCACCGAGGGCTCGCCGCGCGTGGACCGGCAGTTCCTGGACGAGGTAGGCCGTGACCGGGTGCGTGGCCGGCTCACGGCGGCCGGTGTCGCGCTCGGTGATGAGCAGAAGGTCGTGCTCTACGCCCCGACGTGGCGTGGGGAGTCATTCCAGCAGCCGGCCAATGACGTCGTGCTGCTCGCGAAGCGGGTCCGCGAGCTCAAGCGCCAGCTCCCGTCGGACCAGCAGGTGCTGCTACGGGTGCACCAGCAGGTGTACGCCTTCGCGCTCGAGCACCCGGAGCTGTCCGACATCCTCGTCCCGAACGAGATCCCGAGCAACGAGGTGCTCGGGATCACCGACGTGCTCGTGACCGACTACTCCAGCATCTTCTTCGACTTCCTCGCCACGGGACGGCCCATCGTCTTCTTCGCACCGGACATGAGCGCCTACGACGGATACCGCGGCCTCTACCTCGACACCAAGCACCTGCCCGGACCACTCGTGCGAACGGCCGGCCAGCTCGCGCGGGTCCTCGTGGCCGATGGGTCCGGCGCGGATGACGACCCGGCGGTCAGCCACCGGGATGCCTATGACGCTGCCCGCGAACGCTTCGCGTCCCGAGAGGACGGCCGGGCCTGCGAGCGGATCATCGATGTCGTGCTCCGAGGCAGCACGCGCGACCACGACGTCCGTCCCGTGCGGTCGGACGGGCGCACCCGGATCCTGATGTACCTCGGTGGCATGCGCCCCAACGGCATCACGACCTCGGCGCTGAACCTGCTGAACAACATCGACCACGATCGCTACGACGTCTCCGTGTTCTACCAGCACTCCGCGTCGGAGGAGGTGCAGGCGAACGAGGCCAGGATCCAGCCACGGGTGCGCGTCCTCCCGCGCATCGGGGCGATGCTGTGGTCCCTGCGGACCGAGGGCCAGCGGACGAAGGCGCTCCAGGGCGGCGAGCGCGTCCGTGAGGAGCCCCTCGATCAGGCGGAGCGCATGTTCGCGCACGAGTGGCGACGGTGCTTCGGGTTGGCAGAGTTCGACCACATCGTCGACTTCAGTGGCTACGCCGCCTTCTGGGCCCTGCTGCTGCGCCAGGGCGAGGCGCGGAGCCACTCGATCTGGCTGCACAACGACCTCAAGGCCGACCAGATGCGCGAGGTGGACGGTCGCCGCCCCCACGAGGCGAACCTCGGGTCGGTGTTCAACGCCTATGCCGGTTACGACCACCTCGTCTCGGTCTCTTCGGCACTGATGGAGATCAACCGGACGAACCTCGCCGATGCCGCGTCGGCGGAGAAGCACACCTTCGCCCGCAACACCATCGATGCCGGCTACATCTCCCGGATGGCCTACGGCGAGCGGAACGAGGCCGGTGAGGAGCGCCCGACGGCGACGCTGCCGGCCGGTGACCTCTCCCTCGCTGTCCGGACGCTCGCGGACGTGCACGGACTGGACCCGCTCGAGGCCGCCGTGGAGCGCCACCGCACGGTCAGCGAGGTGATCCCGCCCAAGGACGGGGTGCGCACGTTCGTCACGGTCGGTCGGCTGTCACCGGAGAAGAACCACGAGCGACTCATCCGCGCCTTCGCCCTCGTCCACCAGGAGAACCCGGCCACCCGACTGGTCATCATCGGCGGGGGCCCCCTCGAGGGCTACCTCGTCGAGGTGGTGCGTGACCTGGGGCTGAGCGACGCCGTGACCATCGCCGGTCAGCGGAGCAACCCGCACGTCGTGCTGTCGAAGGCGGACGTCTTCGTCCTCTCCAGTGACTACGAGGGACAGCCGATGGTGATCCTCGAGGCGCGGGTGCTCGGCCTGCCGGTGGTCGCGACGAAGTTCGACTCGGTCAGTGGCGCGCTGCCCGAGGGCGTCGGGCTCGTCGTGGAGCGTGACGAGGCGGCCCTGGCCGAAGGCATGCGGGCCGCCCTGCTCGGCGAGGTACCGAATCCGACGTTCGATGCAGCCGCATACAACGCGGAAGCGACGGAAGACTTCTACCGGGTGCTCGGGTCGGCGCCGGCCTCCCGCGAGGCCTGAATCGGCCACGCGGGAGGCGGCAGCCGCAGCCGACTCACACCTCGTACCCGAACCTCGCGTAGTCCTCGCCGTACATGTCGCGCACGAGGTCACGCATCCCCGGCGTGACCTCGACGTCCTTGCTGGCGTACTTCGTCGTGGAGCTGCCCTCGCGTACCCGCGGAAGCTGCTCCGGGAGTCCGAGGTCCCACTTCGTGTTCAGGGCGGCCGCCATCTGGTCCAGGCCGTCCTCGAAGCGGAAGACCTCAGCGCGGTCGACCAGGAAGTCGACCTGCGGCCGCAGGTGGTTGTCGAAGAGGAAGGGATCCTTCGCGTACCGGGCGAAGGAACTGGCGGTCCACTTCTCGACCGACCGGCCGTCGATGGAGAACTCGGCCGTGCGGTGCCGCCACAGGTACTCGGACTTGATGCGCGCCATCGGCTCCCGCACGACCGTGAAGACACCGTCGAACCGCTCGATCCGGAAGAGCGCCTCCAGCATCTCGCGGTGCATGTGCTGGGGCGTGCACCGGCGGATGTCGTTCCATGACCTGGGGCCGACCCGGCCGTCGCGGTAGAGCGTGTCCCACCCGGCATCGGCAAAGGCCCGCTCGATGCTCGAGCCCCCGGTCTTGGGGATGTGGATGAAGAGGAACTTGCGTTCGCCCTGACGGAATACAGGCATGGGGACCCTTCGGTAAGAGGTGCGGTCGACGGGCCTTCCGGCCGACGGCCGCTCGACGGTTATCGGGACTATATCGACACGGCGTGCCGATGCGGGTGGGGCTCAGAGGACGGGCGGGTGCCCGAGACGGGTGAGCGCCCAGACCGTCCGCCAGCGCATCGGGTGTCGTTCTCCGGGGCTCGTGCGCAGCCCTTCGCGGAAACCCGCGAACCAGAAGCGCAGGTTGGCGGGCTGGCGCCAGGTGCGGGCGACGGTGATGGCCGTCCACGCCCCGACGTAGACGGCGGCCAGTGGCCACGGCAGGTTGCGGCGCGCCACCCACACGCGGTTGCGGGCGTTGAGCCGCCAGAAGAGGGCGTGTCGGGTGGCCTCGGTCGCCGGGTGGTGGATGAGCACGGACGGGTCGTAGGTGAGCTCCCACTCGTGGTCGCGCAGGCGCCAGGCCAGCTCGATGCCCTCGTGGCCGAAGAAGAACTGCCCGGGGAAGCCCCCCACCTCCTCGTACGCCGCTCGCCGGAGCGCCACGACCCCTTCGCAGACGGAGAACGCGGGGCTGCCGACGGTCGGATCGCCGACGTGGGCGCGGGGGACCCAGCGCCGCAGGGTGACGCCCTCGGGGTCGGCGACCCGGGCGTGCACCAGACCCAGGCGCTGCTCGGCGCGGAAGCGCGCCACGGTGTGGGCCAGGGCGGTGGGGTCGGGGAGCCAGGCGTCGTTGTCGAGGAAGAAGATGAACTCCGACGTACCGTGCGCGACGCCGATGTTGCGCCCCTCTGCCGGGCCGACGTTCTCCGGGAGGTGGACGGTGCGGACGTCGTCCGGGAGCCCTACGGGCTCCCAGCCGTTGCCGACCAGGATCATGGTGACGTCCACGCCGGTCTGCGCCCGGGCCGACTCCAGGGCGCGCAGCGTCTCGTCACGACGGTCGCCCTGGCTGAGGACGACGACGTCGACGGACGGGTGCCTGTCCATGTGGGCTCCTCTCCGGGGCTCGACCTTCGACCCTACTGCGAACTCGCCTCGTGGGCCGCGTCCCGCGGCAGGACGCCGAAGAACCATAGACTGGGCGACTGCCAGCCCCGAGCGCCTAGCGAGGTACCCACCCATGCCCAAGACCGTCATCACGTACGGCACGTTCGATCTCTTCCACATCGGACACCTGAACATCATCAAGCGTCTGAGCGCGCTCGGGGACCGGCTCATCGTCGCCGTCTCGACCGATGAGTTCAACGCCATCAAGGGCAAGAAGCCCATCGTGCCCTTCGAGCAGCGCATGGAGATCGTCCAGAGCATCAAGTACGTGGACCTGGCCATCCCCGAGGACCGGTGGAGCCAGAAGCGTGAGGACATCGAGACCTACGACGTCGACATCCTCGGCATGGGCGCCGACTGGGAGGGCAAGTTCGACGAGCTGTCCGACCAGGTGGAGCTGGTGTACCTGCCCCGCACCGACGGCATCTCCACCACGGAGATGAAGCGGATCCTCAGCGCCTTCGACGCCCGTCACGTGGAGGAGCTGAAGCGGACCATCGACAACATCGGGCAGATCGTCAAGGAGCTCAGCTGAGCTCTTGAGTCCGCAGGCACGGCCACTGCCTCGGAGGAGGCGAAGGGGGGATCCCGCCGGGGCGGCGCTCGTCCGGTAGTGCGGGGGGAAGGGTCGGCGACGAGCCGATGGTGGCCAGGGGCGGGGTCGAACCGCCGACCTTCCGATTTTCAGTCGGACGCTCGTACCAACTGAGCTACCTGGCCGAGCCGGTCCGTGGTGGACCAGCGAGCGACCGCGACGGGACTCGAACCCGCGACCTCCGCCGTGACAGGGCGGCGCGCTAACCAACTGCGCTACGCGGCCTTGTGGTGTGCAAGGCACTGCAAGACTTGCTTGCGTATCCCCAACGGGATTCGAACCCGTGCTACCGCCGTGAAAGGGCGGGGTCCTAGGCCGCTAGACGATGGGGACCCGTACTCGACGAACCCCTCGCTACGCAGCAGGCAGCAGCACCCGAATCCGTCGAGGACTCGGAAAGCATACGAGAGACATGGCTGATCGCCCAAATCGGTCCCTCCCCGGGTGGTTGTCGGGCCATTTCCCGCGGATTCCTGCCCTTTTCGTCAGGACGAGCGGGCCCACTCGCGCACCCTGTCGGTGTCCCAGGTCGTGACGATCCGCTCCATCGGCACCCCGAGGCGCTCGGCCCGCTCCGCGCCGTACACCTTCATCTCCAGCTGCCCGGGTGCGTGCGCGTCGGAGTCGATGGCGAAGAGGCACCCGGCCTCCAGGGCCAGCTCGATCAGCTCGTCCGGGGGGTCGCACCGCTCGGGTCGGGAGTTGATCTCGACGGCGACGTCGTGCTCCGCGCAGGCCTCGAAGACCGCGCGGGCGTCGAAGTCGCTCTGCGGACGGGTGCCGCGTCCCCCGTGACGAGGCGCCCCGTGCAGTGACCGAGGACGTTGACCCGGGGGTTGCGCACCGCAGCGAGCATGCGCCGGGTCATCGCCCCCTTCGCCATGCGCAGCTTGGAGTGCACGGAGGCGGTGACCAGGTCGAGCCGACCGAGCATCTCCTCGCTCTGGTCGAGCGTGCCGTCGTCGAGGATGTCGACCTCGATCCCGGACATCAGGGTGAAGGCATCGCCCACGGACTCGTCGATGCGTGCGACCAGTGTCAGCTGCTGCCCGAGGCGTTGCGGCGACAGGCCGTTCGCGATGCGCAGGCGTGGGGAGTGGTCGGTCAGCACCATCCACTCCTGACCCAGCTCGACGGCGGTGAGGACCATCTCGTCGATCGGGCTGCCGCCGTCCGACCAGTCCGAGTGCAGGTGGCAGTCGCCGATGACGGCGGCGGCGTACGCGTCGCCACCCTCGACGAGCGGGCCGCCGTGCTCCTCCTGGTGCCGCACGAGGTAGTCGGGCAGCTCCCCGCGCACGGCCTGCCCGATCACGCCGGCGGTGGACTTCCCGATGCCGGGCAGCTCGGTCAGGGTGCCGTCCTCGGCCCGCTGGGCCACCTCGCCCTCGCCCAGCTCGCGCACGACGCCGACGGCGCCCCGGAAGGCCTCCACCCGGCGGCTGTGCTGCCGTGAGCGCTCCAGGAGGAAGCCGACGCGCCGCAGCGCCTCGACGGGGTCGACGGGTGCCCGGAGCGGAGGAAGGGACTGCATGGTCCCAGTCTGGCCGATCGGGCCGCCGTCACCAGGACGAGTGCAGCGGCCGTCCCTCGGCGAAGCCCGCGGTGGACTGGAGGCCGACGAGGGCACGCTCGTGGAACTCCTCCAGCGTCGCGGCGCCGGCGTAGGTGCAGCTGCTGCGGACGCCCGCGATGATCTGGTCGATGACGTCCTCGACGCCCGGCCCGGACGGGTCGATGTACATCCGGGAGGTCGAGATGCCCTCCTCGAAGTGCGACTTGCGTGCCCGCTCGAAGGGGGAGTCGTCCGCGGTCCTCCCGCGCACCGCTCGGGCGGAGGCCATCCCGAAGGACTCCTTGTAACGACGGCCGTCGGGGTCGGTGACGAGGTCGCCGGGGGACTCGAGCGTCCCGGCGAACCACGAGCCGACCATGACATTGCTCGCGCCTGCGGCCAGGGCGAGGGCGACGTCGCGCGGGTGGCGCACCCCGCCGTCGGCCCACACGTGCTTGCCGAGCCCACGGGCGGCGGCGGCACACTCCAGCACGGCGGAGAACTGGGGTCGGCCGACGGCGGTCATCATCCGCGTCGTGCACATGGCGCCGGGACCCACCCCGACCTTGACGATGTCCGCGCCCGCCTCGATCAGGTCACGGGTCCCCTCGGCGGAGACGACGTTGCCCGCGACGACCGGCACCTGTGGGTCGAGGGCCCGCACCGCGGCGAGGGCCTCGAGCATCTTCGTCTGGTGCCCGTGCGCGGTGTCGACGACCAGCACGTCCGCCCCCGCCTCGAGGAGCGCCTTGGCCTTGGCGGCCACGTCACCGTTGATGCCGACGGCGGCCGCGACCCGCAACCGGCCGTCCACGTCGAGGGCGGGGGTGTACATGCTCGCCCGCACCGCCCCCTTCCTCGTCTGCACGCCCACGAGCGCCCCGGAGGCGTCGACGACGGGCGCCACCCGACGTCGGGCCCGGTGCAGCTCCTCGTAGGCCGTGCGCGGGTCGACATCGGTCGACAGGGTCAACGGGTCGCGGGACATCACGGTGTGCACCTGGGTGAAACGGTCGACGCCGACGAGGTCACGCTCGGTGACGACGCCGACCGGGCGACCGTCCTCCACGACGATCGCCGCGTCGTGGGCGCGCTTCGGCAGCAGCGCGAGGGCCTCGCCGACGGTGACGGTCGGGTCGAGCGTGATCGCCGTGTCGTGGAGGAGTGGGCGGGACTTGACGAAGGAGATGACCTCGGCGACGACGTCGACCGGGATGTCCTGGGGGAGGACCGTCAGGCCGCCGCGGCGGGCGGTGGTCTCGGCCATTCGCCGACCGGCGATCGCGGTCATGTTGGCCACGACCAGCGGCATCGTCGTCCCGGTCCCGTCGCCCGTGCGCAGGTCCACGCCGTGCCGGCTGGCGACCTCGCTGCTGCGCGGGACCATGAAGACGTCGTCGTAGGTCAGGTCGAACTGGGGCTGCAGGCCGTTGAGGAACTCCACGCAGTGCAGTCTAGGGCCGCTCGTGGGGCAGGATCTGTGGCGTGAACTTCTTCCAGGAGACCCCCGCAGACGCGCAACGACGGGCCGGACTGCGTCGGATGCGGTTCGTCGCCACCGGCCTGCTGGTCCTCGCGGCGATCGTCTACGTCCTCACCCTGCGCCTCGACCACGACGGCGTGTGGGGCTTTGTCAACACGGCCGCCGAGGCCGGCATGGTCGGTGCCCTCGCCGACTGGTTCGCGGTGACCGCGCTCTTCCGCCACCCCCTGGGCATCCCCGTCCCCCACACGGCCCTGGTGAAGAAGCGTAAGGACGAGCTGGGGCGCAGCCTGCAGGAGTTCGTCTCGGAGAACTTCCTGACCGAGGAGATCGCCCGCGAGCGGCTGGCCGCGGCCCGGGTCGCCGAGCGCCTGGGTCGGTGGCTGGGGGAGCCGGCGAACCGGCAGCGCGTCCTCGGCGAGGTCGCGGTCGGTGGGACGCGCGGGCTGGAGCGCATCAGCGACGAGGACGTCCACGACTTCCTCGCCCAGCTGCTCCTGCCGCGGCTGTCCCGGGAGCCGGTCAGCCCCATCCTCGGGGCCCTCCTCGAGGGCGTGGTCGCCGACGGCAACCACCGGGGCCTCGTCGACCTGGGCATCGACGAGGTCCACCGGTGGCTCCGGGACAACCCGGACCTCTTCGCCGCCGTCGTCGGGGAGAAGGCGCCGTGGTGGTCACCGGAGTGGCTCGACGACCGGGTCATCGCCTGGACGTACGAGCAGGCCCTGTCGTGGTTGGCGGAGATGCGGGCGGACAACGCCCACCCGGCCCGGGTGGCGCTGGACGACCTGCTGCGCCGGCTCGCCGACGACCTGCAGCACGACCCGGACGTCATGGCCAGCGCGGAGTCGCTCAAGGAGCGGCTGCTCGCCCACCCGCAGGTGCCGACGAGCGCCGTGGCCGTGTGGCAGTCGCTGCGGTCCTCGTTGCTCGGTGCGATGGCCGATCGGGACTCCTACTTCTGGACCCGTGGGGACCAGCTGCTGGTCGACCTCGGGGGGCACCTCACCTCCGACCGGGGCTGGCAGGAGCGGCTCGAGACCCATCTCAGCGAGGTGGTCGCGTTCTTCGTCAACACCTACGGCGACGAGCTCGCCGGGGTGATCTCCGTGACCGTGGCGCGCTGGGACGCGGACGAGGCGAGCGAGCGCATCGAGCTCTTCGTCGGGCGCGACCTGCAGTTCATCCGGATCAACGGCACGGTCGTGGGTGCGCTCGCCGGAGTGGTCATCCACTCGGTCAGTGTGCTGATCAGCTGAGGTCCGCGGGCAGCGGCTCGCGCCCGGGCCGCAGGGGACTGGTCCGGCTCAGCGGCCGATCGTGAGGGTGGCGGACGCGTGGTGGTCCCACTCGCGCTGCGTCAGCGCCTCGTCGCGAGCCGGGGCGGGGACCGCCGTGTCGGTCCACGGGACGCGGCCCCGGGCCAGTCGCAGTCCCATGGCCGGCTTCTCCACGTAGCGCCACGAGGCGAGCGCGAGCGGGAAGGCGAGGGCCATCGACGCCAGGGCGAAGCCCCACACCGGGACGAGGGTCCCGAGGCCGAGCATCGCGAGCAGCTGCTGGACCGGGTAGCCGTAGATGTAGAGACCGAAGGAGGCGTCCTCCTCCGCCGCGATCTGCGTCCGCCAGGTCGAGCCGATGTGCAGCAGCAGGTAGGTCAGCGGGATCGGTGTGGCGGCGTGGAGGAGCGTCTCGGAGGTGAACCCGGCGGCGAGCACGGCCACCGCGGCGATGCCGGCCACGGTGTGGGAGGTGCGGATCCGGTCACGCAGTGCGTAGGCCAGGACGCCGGCGAAGTAGAAGGAGAGCAGTCGCAGGCTGTCGTTGATCATGTGCGCCGGGCCGTCGAGGTCGGGGACGGCCACGTATGCCAGCGGGAGGACGGCGACGACGATGCCGGCGGCCAGGGCGAGGTTGCGGCGCACCCAGAGGACGCCGAGCAGCACGCCGCACACGATGTAGGCGATGAACTCGTGCATCAGCGACCACAGCGAGCGGTTCCAGTTGGCGCCCTCCGGCGAGGCCGCGAGGGTCTGCCCGATCTCCCGGTTGACGATGACCAGGCTCGCGTTGTTGCGGATGTAGGCGAGGGAGTCGCCGGGGTCCCAGCCGACGCCGCTCAGGAGCGCCCCGATCGGGGCGAAGAAGAGGGCGATGACGACCAGGCAGACCCAGAATCCCGGGAAGATGCGCTGGGCGCGACGGGTGATGTAGTGCCGGAAGTCGTGGCGCAGCCGGCTGCCGGCGATGAGGAAGCCGGAGAGGGCGAAGAAGCCGTTGACGCTGTTGGCCCCGATCCAGTGGAAGATGGTGTCGCCGTACCCCCCGATCGTCCACGAGTGGGCGAGGATCACCGCAGCCGCGAGCACGAGCCGGACAGCGTTGAGGGAGTTGTCACGTCCGACCAGCGCGGATCCGATCGTGCGAGCCATGCGAGAATGGTAACGAAGAGGTAACGGCGATGCAGGTCCGAGCCGGGTGGGCAAGGTTGTGGTTCGACGCGTCCCCCGCGGCCAGTGCTTGCACGTACATGCAGCCAGCGCATCTGGAGCGCGCCAGTGACCGACCGTGTGGGAAACTGACGGCCGAAGACACCCGAACTCGCTGCGGCCTGGCCGCCGGGCAGTTCTCCGCTCTCCGCCGTCCACAAGTGCCTGAGGGGTAGCCGCACGTGCCGTCCGATCATTCTGGTCTCACTCAGCTGAGCGACGTCCTCCGATCCTCGTCCTTCTTGGGGTCGATGGTGAAGAGGGTGTGGCAGTACAACGACCGAACCCTGGTTGTCTCCTTCGACATCGCAGGACGTGCGGCCGCCATCGATCTCAAGATCGATCAGGGCGTGGTGACTGGATCGGTTCTCGCCCGCGGCGCGGAACTCCGGCGCCATCTGCGGAATACGCTGGTGGGCAAGGCCGAGCTCGTGGTCGATGGTGGCGCGGAACGGCATGTGTTCGGCGCGTGGCCGTGCGCCGAGACCCGTGGCATCCTGCGCGACGTCATCGACTGGACGCACTGGTTGACCCACCAGCCGAAACGAGCGCCGAGCGAGTACAGCGATCACAAGACCCTGCCCCAGGACCACGTTGGTGCGTTCTGGTGGGACAACAGGCGTAACTTCGGTGATGCGGCTGGTCCATGGCTGGTTGAACGACTCACGGGGCGTACACCGGTGAATTCGCGTCGGGTCAAACATGATGGGTCGACGTTGCTCTCTGTCGGGTCGATCGTGGCATTCCTCAACCGGGACCACGCGTCCATCTGGGGATCCGGACTGATGAGACCACTGGCCGAGGACCGGTTGAAGCGGTTGCAAGGTCTTGATGACGTCACGGTGCACGCCGTGAGGGGTCGTGCCACTGCAGACGAGTTGCGACGTAAGTTGAACTGGCAGGTTCCTGACGTCTACGGGGATCCGGCACTCCTGCTACCCAGGTTCTACACGCCCCGAGTGTCTTCGCTCTCGGCGGGATCGACGGTCGTCGTACCGCACTACTCCCACGCCAAGCACTTCGCGCCTGCCACCACAGACGATGCTCTCCACGTGGTGGACGTCGGCCAAGGCTTGGAACGTGTGGTGGACGACATCGCTTCCGCCGACAGGTGCATCTCGACATCGCTGCACGGCATCATCGTCGCCCAGGCGTACGGCGTTCCCTGGGTGTGGCTCCGTCTGGATGATGACCAGTTGGGAGGCGACCAGTTCAAGTTCAACGATTTCTTCTCCACCCTGGCTGAAGAGAGCGTGTCGCGGTGCGATGTGACCAGTGATCACGTGGCTGGACTGGACCTCAAGTCACTTGCACAAGACGCGAGCCTGCCGGACCTGAATACGTCACTGGATGATCTGCTTGATGCCTTTCCGCTGAAGCCAAAGGGTTCCGTGGCCCACCCGTGGAAGCCGCCGCGAATCAACGTTCGTGCGGCCACCTACAGAGCCAAGGTGTCGAACCTGTCGACATCCAAGGTGCTCAAGCGAGTGAAGCGACTGGGGCGCCGGCTCGTCTAGCCGTGCGAGGCTTTCGGTGGTCAGCGCAGGGGGTCGAAGGGGGTCAGCTCCGGCGCCGGACGGCCGGTCACCATGGTCTTGGCCAGGAGCTGCCCGGTGGCCGGTCCCAGGGTCATGCCCCACATCCCGTGGCCGCCGGCGATGTGCACGTGCGGCGACTGCGACGCGCCGATGAGCGGCAGGCCGTCGGGGGTGCAGGGACGCGACCCGACCCACTCGTCCCGCCGGTCGTCGAGGTCGACGCCACTGAGGAAGGGACGGGCCGCCTCGACGACCGCCTCGACGCGCCGCTGGTCGAGCGGGGCCTCCGGCGGGCGGAACTCCATCATCCCGGCCACGCGCAGCCGGTCACCCAGCGGCGTGCAGGCCACCCGCTCGTTCGGCAGGTAGATGGGCCCGTGCGGGACGTGGTCGATCGGCACGCTGAAGCTGTAGCCCCGGCCGGCCTGCACGTGGGTGCGCACCCCGAAGGGGCGGGCCAGGTCGTCCAGCCACGTGCCCGTGGCGACGACGACCCGGTCGAAGGCCTCGGTGCCCGCTCCCGCGATCGCCAGGCGGACCCCCTTCGCCTCGTCGGTGATGCCGGTGACGCGTGCGCCCTCGCGGACCTTGCCACCGCGGGCGCGGACCGAGTCCGCCAGCGACTGGACGTACTCGATGGGGTTGAGGTACCGCTGGCCGAGCAGGCGGATGCCGGCGCCGACCTCGTCGGAGAAGGTCGGCTCGATCTCGCGCACCTGCTCGCCGGTGAGCTCCTCGAAGCCGACGTCCTGACCGGAGGCCGCGATGTGCTCGAGCTCGGTGAGCAGGAACTCGGTCTCGGGCCGGGTGCGGTAGCCGGCGATGAACGAGGTCGCCTCGTGCGCGGGTGAGCTGACCCCACCCGCCGCGAGGGCGTCGAAGGCCGGTAGCGCGCACTCGTTGATCGGCACGAGGGAGCGCATCGAGCGCGACCAGCGGCGCATCGTGCTGTTGCGGGTGAACATCGCGAGGAAGCGCAGCAGGCGCGGGTCCGCGCTCACCGGGACGTAGACGGGGGACGAGGGGGAGATGACGGCCTTGATGCCGTAGGAGAGGACCGCCGGGTCCGGGAGGGGCGTCGACAGCCCGGGGGTGATCCACCCGGCGTTGCCCCACGAGGAGCCGGCCGCGACGCTGTCGCGGTCCAGGACCTCGACCTCCACGCCGTGCTCCTGGAGGAACCACGCGGTTGACAGTCCGACCATGCCGGCGCCGATGACGGCGACCTTCGTGGGAGGGGGAGTGGGGGAGTTCATCGCGTCCTCTCGACAGGGGGCTCCGGGGTCTCCGGCCGCCCACCGATCCACTGTGCCGCAGATCACGTCGCCGTGGCAAAGCAGGGGGGCGCCACCCGGCACCACCCGGGGTCCGGCCACCTGTTGACAGCGGACGCCGCCTTCCATAATCTCGGGCCACACCTGAACTTGAACCCGGGTTCAGGGTGCATCTCAACGAGGAGAGACACGATGGCTGCAGCCTTGCCGAACCGCACGATCCGCTGTGTCGCCACCATGGCGAGTGGTGGTCTGGTGGCCACCCTGGCAGCGTGTGGAGGATCCGGAGGGGGCGGTGGCTCCGACTCCGGCACGATCACCATCGGGTACTCCGCCGGCATCAGCGGTGGCGCCGCCGAGTACGGCAAGAACGTCCAGAACGGCCTGCAGATGGCCATCGACGAGGTCAACGCCGAGGGCGTGACGGTCGACGGCACCGAGTACACCGTGGAGCTCGAGAGCCTCGACGACCAGTACCAGCCGGGGACGACCGGGACGAACGCCCAGCGCCTCGTCGAGCAGGACGGTGCCACCGTCGTGTTCATCCCCCACGCCGGTGGGATCAAGGCGGCGCAGGAGCTGAACTCCGGACGCACCGAGTTCCTCGTCGGCGCCTACAGCTCGGACCCGGAGATCGTGGAGGGTGGCAACCCGCTCACCGTGATGATCCCGCCGTCCTTCACCAGCTACATCGACCCGTTCATCAGCAAGGTCGACACCCAGGGCAGCGGCAAGCTGGGCCTCCTGGCCACCTCGAGCGAGTTCGGCCAGCAGTGGACCAAGGCGGCGACGGCAGCCTGGGAGGACGCTGGGGGCCAGGTGATGGCGAACAACAACATCAACTACGCCACCGTCTCGGACTTCGCCGGCCCGGTCTCGAAGACGCTGTCCGGCAACCCGGACGTCATCCTCGTCGGAGGGCCCTCGCAGCCCACCGCGATCATCATCGAGGAGGCGCGCAAGCAGGGCTATGAGGGGTCCTTCATGATCCTCGACCAGGCGAAGTTCGAGGAGATGGAGGAGTTCACCGACCCGAAGAACCTCAACAACTCGGTCGGGATCGCTCCGCTGACGGCGTTCGAGGGCACCGAGGACTTCATCACCCGCTACCAGGAGAAGTTCTCCACGGACAAGCCGGTCAATGCGGACATCGCGCTGAACTACCAGGCGCTGCCGATCTTCATCAAGGCGATGGAGACCGCCGGGACCGTCGACGACCCCGCTGCCATCCGCGAGGCCATCGGCGAGAGCATCGACGAGGTGGACCCCAAGTTCCGGGTGGCCTTCGCGCCCGACCGCATCACCGACAACGGGCACCTCCTCGCCGACGACCTCCAGGCGGCCTACCGGAACGAGCAGGGGCAGTACGAGTCCTTCCCGGTCGACCAGCCCAAGGAATGAGCAGCGGATGACGCTCTTCATCCAGCAGTTGATCAACGGCCTGGCGCTGGGCGGCATCTACTGCCTGGCCGCCGTCGGGCTGACTCTCGTCTTCGGGGTGCTGGGCTTTCCCAACCTCGCCCACGGCGCGCTCTTCATGCTCGGCGGGTACTTCACGTACTCACTGCTCGTCGACGTCGGCCTGCCGTACGTGGTGGCGATCGTGTGCGCCGCGCTCGTCCTCGCCGTGGTCGGGGTGCTCTTCGAGCGGCTCATCTTCCATCCGCTGCGGAAGGCTCCGCACACGCACCACATGATCGCGACGATCGGGGTGATGTTCTTTCTCATCGCCGTGGTCCAGGAGGTCTGGGGCACGGGGTTCCTGCGCATGGACTCCCCCTTCGCCGGCCGGATGACCGTCGCGGGGGCGCAGATCTCCTCGCAGCGGATCATCATCATCGTGACCGCCATGGTCGTGCTCATCGCCCTGACGTGGTTCCTCAAGAAGTCCGTCCACGGCCAGGCGATCGAGGCCGTCGAGCAGGACCGCACGGGCGCGACGCTCGTCGGGATCAACCCGGGCGTCGTCTCCATGGTGACCTTCGCGGTGTCCTTCGCGCTGGTGGCCGTCTCGGCGGGACTGGTCGCGCCGATCCAGCTGCTCTCGCCCACCATGGGCGCGTCGCTGAACCTGATCGTCTTCGCGATCATCATCCTGGGTGGGCTCGGCTCCCTCCCGGGGGCGATCATCGGCGGGTTCGTCATCGCCATCGCGGAGGTGATGGCCTCGACCTACATCTCCGTGGCAGCAGGTGAGGCGGCGATCTTCGTCGTCCTGATGGCCGTCCTGGCGATCAAACCGACGGGACTGTTCGGAATGGTGGAGCAACGATGATGGAGAAGATCAACCCGCGTCTGCTCGGCGTCGCGCTCGTCGCGCTCGCCCTGCTCGCGGCACCACTCGTCCTCAACGACCAGCCCTACCTGATCCGGGTGACCACGACGGCGGCGATCTACGCGATCGCCGCCTACGGGATGAACATCATCCTCGGCCTGACCGGACAGCTGTCCCTGGCACACGGTGCGTTCTTCGGCGTCGGTGCCTACATCGTGGGCCTGCTCACGACGGACCACGACTGGTCCTTCTGGGGCTCCTTCCTGCTCGCCATCCTCGCCACCACGGCCCTGGGGTACGCCTCGGGACTGATCGCGCTGCGGACACAGGGCGCGTACTTCGCGATCTTCACGATGGCCCTGGGATTCCTCATCTTCATCGTCGTCACCCGGTGGGAGTCGGTCACGCACGCCCACTCGGGCGTCAGTGGGGTGAAGTACCCGGAGAACATCGGGCCGATCGACTTCACGCAGCCGACGACCATGTACTACTTCGTGCTGCTCATCCTCGGCGGCGCCGCGTACACGACCCATGCGCTGCTGCGGTCCAACGCGGGACGGTCCCTCGTGGCCATCCGCACGTCCGAGGACCTCGCCAGGTCCATCGGGGTCAACGTCGCCGTCGGCAAGCAGCTCGCCTTCACGGCCTCGGCCGGCATCGCGGGACTGGCAGGTGGCCTCTTCGCCTCCCTGACCGGGTTCATCGGTCCGGACTCGGCCGCCATCGACGTCACCTTCGAGTTCCTGCTCTTCCTGCTCATCGGCGGCATGGGGACGGTCATGGGGCCGATCATCGGGAGCCTGCTCGTGGCGTTCCTCTTCGAGATGCTGCAGGACCTGCAGTCCTACCGGTTCATCGTCCTGGGGCCGATCATCGTCCTGCTCGTCATCTTCGCGCCGAAGGGCATCGTCGGTTACCTCAACGACCTCATCCCCGCGCGTCGCCGACGTCGGCAGCGTGCGGCGGCACGGTCAGAGGACGCACCCGACGAGACACCCGCCCCCCGGACGACGAAGGAAGAGGTGGTCTGATGCTGCTGCAGGTACGCGGGCTCAGCAAGAGGTTCGGTGGTCTCGACGCGGTCAAGGACGTGGACCTCGACGTCCCGGAGGGGCAGATCACGGCGATCATCGGACCCAACGGCGCGGGCAAGTCGACGTTGTTCAACCTGCTGGCGGGCTTCTACCGCCCGACGTCGGGGACCGTCACCTTCGACGGCACGGACATCACCGGCATGAAGCCCCACCGGACGGTCCGTGCGGGGATCGCCCGGACGTTCCAGACGACGCACCTCTTCGACGGTGCCACCGTGCTGGAGAACGTCCTGGCCGCCTGTGTCGTGCGGGGCCGATCCAACCCGCTGGACGCGGTGCTGCACACGCCGCGGTACCGCCGCGACGAGAGGGCGAGCCTCGAGAAGTCGATGCAGGAGCTGGAGTTCGTCGGCGCCGCCCACCTGCGCGACGAGCTCGCCTCGACCCTCCCGCAGGAGACGCAGAAGCGGATCTCGATCGCCCTCGCCCTGGCCACGGAGCCGCGCCTGCTGCTCCTGGACGAGCCGGCTGCCGGCACCACCGACGAGGAGACCGAGTCCTTCGGCGAGCTCATCCGGCAGATCGTCGGGCGCGGGATCACGGTCTGCCTCGTCGAGCACAAGATGTCCATGGTGATGAACCTCGCCGACCAGATCGTCGTCCTCGACCACGGCCAACGCATCGCCCTGGGCAGCCCGGACGAGATCAAGAAGGACCCGCTCGTCATCGAGGCCTATCTCGGGGCCGACGCGAGCACGACAGGAGCCTCCTCATGATGACCATCTCCGGGCTCAGCGCCGGCTACGGCGCGGGGAACGTCCTGCACTCCGTCGACATCACCGTCCCCGCGGGTGAGCTGACGGTCATCCTCGGGTCGAACGGCTCCGGCAAGTCGACGCTGTTCCGCACCGTGAGCGGGGTGCTCCGCCCGACCGGCGGACGGATCGAGTTCGCCGGAGAGGACACCACCAGGAGCAGCACGGCCGCCCTCGTGCGCAAGGGACTGGCGCACTGCCCCGAGGGCCGGCACCTCTTCCCGCGGATGTCGGTGGAGAAGAACCTGGTGCTGGGTGCGTACGCCGGCCGCCGTCGGAAGGAGCGGGTGCGCACCCTCCTGGAGCGGACCTACGAGCTGTTCCCGGTGCTCAGGGACAAGAGCAAGCAGTCCGCCGGGTCCTTGTCCGGAGGGCAGCAGCAGATGGTGGCCATCGGCCGTGCCCTGATGTCCGACCCGACGATGCTGATCCTCGACGAACCGTCGATGGGTCTGGCGCCGCTGGTCACCCAGCAGGTCTTCGACGCGATCGTCGGGATCAACCGGGAGGGCATCGGCGTGCTCCTCGCCGAGCAGAACGCGACCTCCGCCCTGCGCATCGCCTCCTCGGGGTACGTCATGGCCGAGGGTCGGGTCGTCCTGTCGGGCCCGGCCGAGGAGCTCGCCGGGGACCCGGCCGTGCAGCAGGCCTACCTCGGGGTGTGACGGCCGGCCGCCGGCCGGTGGCGCTCAGACGAAGGGGGGCCGCCCCAGCCTGGTCATGGTGAGCACCGTCCGCCAGCCCAGCGGTCGGCGCGCGGGGCGGGTCCGCCACCCCTCCCGGTACCCGGCGAGGACGTCGCGAAGTGGTTGGCGCCGCACGGCGCAGACGGCCGTCCAGATGATCATGTGCGCCAGGAAGAGCGGCAGCGGCAGCGACCGCCAGGCCATCCAGAACCGGTTGCGGGCGAGGAACCACATGTAGCGGGAGTGCCGCGACGGGGGCGTCCGGGGGTGGAAGGCGGTCAGGTCGGCGGAGTACCAGATGTGCCAGCCGCGGTCCATGAGGCGCCAGGCCAGGTCCGACTCCTCCATGGCGTAGAAGAAGCGGGGGTCGAAGCCGTCGACCCCCTCGAACGCGCTCCTGCGCACCGCGCAGGCCGCGCCGATGAAGTGGGTGACGGGCCCCGGCCGGTGTGCCGACCGGCGACCCACGCGCGGGACGTGCCGTCGCTGCGACCGACCCGTGTCTTCCACGATCCGCATCGCCATGGCACCCAGGTCCGGGTCCTCGTCGAAGCGCTCGAGGACCGATGCCAGGTGGTCATCGCCCTGCAGCTCCGCGTCGTCGTCGAGGAAGACCACGACGTCCGCGTCGGTCGCGGCGACGCCGATGTTGCGACCGGCCGGGACACCGACGTTCTCCGGCAGCACGATCAGCTGGTCGGCCACCTCGGACTGCGGGGGTTGGCCCCCGTTGACCACGAGGACGAGGTGCGGGTCCACGCCGCGCTGGGCGCGGACCGAGGCCAGCGCCCGGCCCAGCTCGGGACGGTCGCACTGGGTGAGCACCACGACGGTGAGTCGGGGGCGAAGGGGGCGGGGCGGCACCTCCAGCGGTGCGACCTGCTCCCTCACCAGGGTCGCGCTGGTCATGCCCCCACCCCCACGCCTCGGGGGATCCGGGCGGCGCACCGGGCGGCTTCGCGGGCCTGCCGACCTGCGGGGAGCCACCGACCCGCCCTGGCCAGGTCGAGGGCCGAGCGGCCGGCGAAGTAGACCGAGTGGGCCAGTGCGCGCCGCACCGTCGGTCCGCGGCGCGACGGAGGGACGTGGGTGGAGATCACGCCGATGGCCTGCACCCGCTCACGCACGTTGGCGCCGGTGCGTACGAGTGTCGAGGTGTGCGAGGCGTGGTGGCGGCGGTACCGGGCGAGGACCTCGTCGACGAAGAGCACGGGACCGTGCGCCGCGAGGCGGGTCCACATCTCCCAGTCGGCCGCGTGCGGGAGGTCCGTGCGGTAGCCGCCGACCTTCGCGTAGGCGGAGCGTCGCACGACGATGCCCGGCGCGCGCACGCGGTTCGACACCGCGAAGGCGTCGAGGGCCTCCGTCCAGACGCCGGTCCCGTCCCGGTAGGAGCGTGTGGTGTAGAGGTGGCCGCCCTCGGCGTCGACGTCCTGCACGCGGCAGACGGCTGCGACCGCCCGGGAGGGGAGCAGCGCCTCCTCCATGGCGGTGTAGAAGCCGGGGAGCGTCTCGTCGTCACCGTGCAGCAGGTGGACGAGCTCCCCACGAGCCAGGGCGATGCACCGGTTGAAGGTCGCCACGGCCCCGCGGTTGACGGAGTGGCGGACGTACCGCACCCGTCCGGCCCCGAGCTCCTCGACCACCCGGTCCGGGGCATCGCCGGAGGCATCGTCGACGACGATGATCTCGGCGTCGTCGCGGTGCCCCAGCTGGGCCACCACCTCGGGCAGGGCCCGGGCGAGCAGGTCGGCGCAGTCGTGGACGGGGATGACGACGGACCAGCGAAGGGGGGTCTGCGCGTCCGCCGCGATGGTCGGGATCTGAGCCATGCTGCAAGGTTCCGGTCCGTGGGCCAACTTGAGGTGAACCGTTGCGGTGCAACAGATGTCGGTCCGTGGACCCTTTCGTGCATTCGCCCGTGAGGGGCCATCCCGGGCGTTCCGCCCTGCCTACGGTTGCCGCGTGCTGACATCACCACACGCTTCCCTGTGCCCATCGCCCACCGCCGCAACTGCCCGGCACGACCACGAGACGGAGGTGTCGCAATGAGGTTCGGCATCGCCGGCGCCGGCTTCTCCGGCGCGGTCATCGCCCGCGATCTCGCCGAAGCGGGCCACGAGGCGGTCGTCTTCGAGTCGCGCGACCACATCGCCGGGAACTGCTACACCGAGCGGGACCCCGAGACCGGGGTGATGCTCCACAAGTACGGGCCGCACATCTTCCACACCGGGGACGAGCGGGTGTGGGAGTACGTCACCCGGTTCGGCGAGATGATGCCGTACAACCACCGGGTGCGGACAACCGTCGGTGGCCGGACCTACCTGCTGCCGGTGAACCTGCTGACGATCAACCAGCTCTTCGGGACCGCGATGCGGCCCGACGAGGCCCGCGAGTTCATCGCGGAGCAGGCCGACCAGAGCATCGAGGAGCCGCAGAACTTCGAGGAGCAGGCGCTGAAGTTCATGGGCCGCACGCTCTACGACGCCTTCTTCCACGGGTACACGCGCAAGCAGTGGGGACTGCCTCCGACTGAGATCCCGGCATCCGTGCTCAAGCGCCTGCCGCTGCGCTTCAGCTACGAGGACTCGTACTTCAACCACCCGCACCAGGCCATCCCCCGCGACGGCTACACCGCCATCGTCGCCGGCATCCTCGACCACCCCGGGATCGAGGTGCGGCTGTCGACGCCGTACACGGCCGCGGACCGCCCGCAGTTCGACCACTCCGTGTGGACGGGCCAGCTGGACGCATGGTTCGACCACGAGTTCGGTCGCCTGCGGTACCGCACGCTCGACTTCGAGGAGATCCGGGCGACCGGGGACTACCTGGGGTGCTCGGTGATGAACTTCGGCGACGTGGACGTGCCCTACACGCGCATCGCGGAGCACAAGCACTTCGCGCCGTGGGAGGAGCACGAGGACACGGTGTGCTTCCGTGAGTACAGCCGGCTGGCCGAGGACGACGACATCCCCTATTACCCGATCCGCATGGCGAACGACAAGACGCTGCTCAGCAAGTACGTCGACGCGGCCCGTGCCGAGTCGGGCGTGACCTTCGTCGGTCGGCTCGGCACCTACCGCTACCTCGACATGGACGTCACGATCGGTGAGGCCCTAGCTGCGGCCGACGGGATCCTCGAGGCGATCGGCAGCTCGCGACCGATCCCCTCGCTCTTCGTCGACGCCTGAGGGCAGGGCGGTCCCGGAGGGGGCGGCGCCCGACTCGAGCCGACGCTCGATGTCGGTCAGCCGCTCCTCCATCCGGCGCAGCCGCCGGTCGATGACCACGAGACCGAAGAGCACGTCCCGCCCGCTCGAGTCGGGTGCCTTGCTGCGGGCCCGGGTCAGGTAGCCGGACAGCCGGCCGCTCGGCGCCGAGTTGCGCAGGTAGCGGCTGGTGAGTACAGCGGTGTGCCGGAGCCCCGAGTGACGCAGGTGGAAGGCCGCGGTCACCACGGGGTTGTCCGTGCCCGGTCGCGTGGAGAGGGTGCGCGCGAAGGTCCCGTACTCCCGCTTGGCCACGGCGGTGCTCAGCCGCTGCGCGGTAGCCCCCTTGTTGTTCTCCTGCAGTGCCCGCCGGACCGTCTCGAGGGAGTACTGGGCGAAGATCGGCACGAGGACGTCGAAGAGCCGGCGGCGCAGCTCGGGTGGCGTGCGTCGGGAGATCCACTCCATCTGCGAGATCACCCAGCCCAGGAGCGGGCCCTGGTAGAGGTCGAGCAGCCCCCGTGAGGCCAGCCACGAGTGGATCGTGTCGTGGTGGTGGAAGATGTGGAACAGCCGCTCGTCGGCCGTTGCCATCGTCTGCCCGCTGCGGGCCACCCGGTGGTGGCACAGCACCTCGGGGACGATCGCGATCGACGCCGCGGAGACCACCGTGAACCAGTGGAAGGGGTTGTCCTCGAAGAACCCGTCGCTCACCGGGAAGCGGATCGAGCGGCTCTCGAGGAGCTCGCGTCGGTACAGCTTGCGCCAGGGCACGGCGATGAAGCGCAGGAAGGTGTGGCTAGTGGGCACGTCGAGCTCGTAGTACGGCTCGGTCAAGGGGGCCCACCGGTGGGCGTCGGCGGGATCGCGGCGCTCGCGCGTGCCGTCCACCTCCTCCTGGTAGTCGCACATCGCCAGGTCGGCCCCGTGGGAGACGGCGGCCGCGTGCAGCCGCTCGAACATCGTCGGCTCGATGTGGTCGTCACCGTCGACGAAGCCCACCCAGGTACCGGTCGCGCGATCGAGACCGACGTTCGCGGGTGTGGCGACGCCGCCGGGGCTGTTCTCCTCCAGGAGGACGGGGACGAAGCGGGGGTCGCCCTCGCAGAACCGGCTGATGCGCTCGGGTGTCGAGTCGCTGGACCCGTCGTCCACCACGAGGACCTCGATGTCGGTGAACGTCTGTGCCGCCACGCTCGCGAGACACTGATCGACGTAGTCCTCGATGTCGTACGTGGTGACGATGATGCTGAGTTCGGCCACAGCGATTCCCTTTCTGAGGTGTCAGGCCTGTGCGCGGCGCACGATGCGGCCGGCCAGTCCGGCGTCCTGCCTGAACCGGATGCGGTGGAAGTCGCTGAGGTCCATGCACAGGACGTGCTCCTGCACGCGCAGGTTGAACTCGTCGCGGACGTCCGGAGTGATGCGCTCGGAGGCCCACCCGGTGACCCGCGTGACGAGGTCCCAGTACTGCCGGGCGAACTGCCGCCGCTTCACCGGTCGCGCCTCGAGCTCGGTGTACGTCTCGTCGAGGGCGTCGATGAGGCTCAACCTGGCCCGGCTCTCGCGATTGGTCAGGTTGCGCCCCCCTTCGCCGACGATGTGGGTGCACAGGGGCTGGTCGATGAGCAGGATGGTCTCCGCGTCGACGAGGGTGAGCCAGTGGCCCAGGACGTCGTTGTGGACCTGGGTGGCGCCGTACCGCAGACCGGTCCGGCGGTAGTGGTCGGTGCGCGCGATCTTGTTCCACGGGTAGTTGGTGAATCCGAGCAGCTGCGGCACCTCGTCGAGGCGGGCGAGTCGTCGGGGCGAGGTGACGTACTGGTCCCACACCGCGACGTCGAAGGAGTTCATGCCCTCCGACGTCGTCCCGGCGCGCCGGTACCGGTAGGGGAGCATCGCCACGCTCGCCCCGCTGTCGTCGAGCGCCCCGAGTGCCGCGGTGAGGGCCTCGGGGTGGATCTCGTCGTCGGCGTCGAAGAAGAGGACGTAGCGGCCGGAGGCGCGGGCGAACCCGTGGTTGCGGGCGATCCCGGCGCCGTGGTTGTGCATCAGGCGCACGAGCAGGACGCGGGGGTCGTTGATCGCCCTGACCCGATCCACCGAGTCGTCGGTGGACGCGTCGTCGACGACGACCACCTCGATGTCGGCCGAGTCGATCGCCAGGAAGGACTCGACCACTCCCACGACCGTGGCGCTCGCGTTGTGCATCGGGATGATGACCGACAGGTCCGGTGTGCTCATCGGGCGTGGCTCTTCCTGTCCGTCGGGTCCGGTGGTGGTGCGATCGCGGCCAGCGTAGGCACGGGGAAGCCCGGCGCGGAGCCACATCCCGGGTCGGGCAAGGACTGTTCACGGGACGTTCACAGCACGTTTGCGGGGTCGAGGGTGTGGCCCCGTCTAGAGTCGAAT
The DNA here is from genome assembly GCF_029510815.1 of Janibacter sp. DB-40. Taxonomy (NCBI): domain Bacteria; kingdom Bacillati; phylum Actinomycetota; class Actinomycetes; order Micrococcales; family Intrasporangiaceae; genus Janibacter; species Janibacter sp. DB-40. The sequence continues at coordinate 254,385 of NZ_CP120360.1, forward strand.
TTCCTTCTCCACGAGACACATCGGGATATGCATGCCTCTGCCAAACTTCCTCATCGTCGGTAGTCAGAAGAGTGGGACGAGCTGGCTCCACCGCAGCCTGGGCCGGTCGAAGCACATCTTCGCCTCGCAGGTGAAGGAGCTGAACTTCTTCAACCAGGCGGACTTCGACGCACCCGAGAAGCTGGCCGCCTTCCGCGAGCACTTCCCGCAGCGGGAGCTGCCCGGCGTGCAGTACTACCTCGAGAGCACGCCGCACTACTTCCGGGCCCGTCCGACGACGGCCAGGAACATCCGCTCCCTGCTGGGGTCGCCGGAGATGGTCGCGGTCTTCCGGGACCCGGTCGACCGGTACGAGTCCGCGTACATCCACCACATGATGAGGGGACGCTTCCCCTACACCCCCGTCATCGACGAGCTCACCGACGAGTACTCGGTGCTGTCCCTCGGTCGGTACGCGGAGGCCCTGGAGAGCTGGTGGGGCATCCACCCACAGCTCAAGCCCATGCTCTACGACGACCTGGTGGGCGACCCGTTGGGCTTCGTCACCGAGGTCATGGACCACCTCGGGCTGACCTGCGACATCACCATGGACGAGCTGACCTTCCGCGCCAACGACAAGACGAGGAAGAAGTCACAGCTCGGCCCCGAGTGGGAGGAGATGCCGACTCTGGACCCCGGACTGCGTCGCCGGTTGCACGAGGAGTACGCCGAGGACACGCGCCGTCTGGAGGAGGTCCTGGGCCGCGACCTCAGCGCGTGGCGGGCCGTGGTGGCCAGCGGGTGACCGCGGGGCCCCTCCCGGGCACGAGTCGTGATTGACGCCGTCGGCGCCGGGTAGGGCACCGGGCATGGACCCGACAGAGGCTGATGGAGCGATGACGGAGACGGACGCGAAGGGGGTTGACGGGGCGGCGCCCGCCGCTGAGGTGCCCGGCGTCCCCGCTGCTGCACCAGCTCCCGTGGACGAGCCCGTGGACCCCGGGCCACCGCTGCCGGCGAAGCCGGATCAGGCCGCGCCGCGGGGGGTCACTCCGACGGGCGCCGAGACCGGGGCCGGACCCGAGGCAGCGGCACAGCAGGGCGCCTACCTGACCACGTCCCAGGGGGCGCGACTGCGGGACAGCGACCACTCCCTCAAGGCCGGGCGACGCGGGCCGACCCTCTTGCAGGACCACCACCTGCGGGAGAAGATCACCCACTTCGACCATGAGCGGATACCGGAGCGGGTCGTGCACGCCCGGGGCGCCGGAGCGCACGGCGTGTTCGAGGGATACGGCAACGCCGGAGACGTCACCACCGCCGGCTTCCTGGCCGCAGGCAAGCGGACCGACGTCTTCGTACGGTTCTCCACCGTCCTCGGCTCGCGCGGCTCGGCGGACACGGTGCGCGACACCCGAGGGTTCGCGACCAAGTTCTACACCGAGGAGGGCACGTTCGACCTGGTCGGCAACAACATGCCGGTGTTCTTCATCCAGGACGGGATCAAGTTCCCCGACGTCGTCCATGCCGCCAAGCCCCATCCGGACCGGGAGATCCCGCAGGCACAGAGCGCACACGACACCTTCTGGGACTTCGTCTCCCTGCACACCGAGGCGCAGCACCACACGATGTGGAACATGTCCGACCGCGGGATCCCGCGCTCGTACCGGATGATGGAGGGCTTCGGCGTCCACACCTTCCGGCTCACCAATGCCGAGGGCGCCACGTCCCTGGTGAAGTTCCACTGGAAGCCCAAGCTCGGGGTCCACTCCGTGACGTGGGAGGAGGCCCAGATGCTCGGCGGCATGGACCCCGACTTCCACCGCCGCGACCTCCACGACGCCATCGAGTCCGGTGCCTTCCCCGAGTGGGAGCTCGGGATCCAGGTCTTCCCGGACAATGACGAGGAGACCTTCGAGGGGATCGATCTGCTGGACCCGACGAAGATCGTCCCGGAGGAGCTCGCGCCCGTTCAGCGGATCGGCCGGATGACCCTGAACGCGAATCCCACGAACTACTTCAGCGAGACCGAGCAGGTCGCCTTCCACGTCGGTCATCTCCCGCCGGGGATCGATGTCACGAATGACCCGTTGCTGCAGGTCAGGTTGTTCTCCTACGTCGACACCCAGCTCACGCGTCTGGGCGGTCCGAACTTCTCGCAGCTGCCGATCAACCGCCCGCACGCCCCCGTCAACGACATGCTGCGCGACGGGTTCGGTCAGCAGGGTTCTCACGCCGGTGTCGCGCCGTACAAGCCGAACTCCCTGGACGGTGGCTGTCCGTTCTTCGCCGGTTCCGACGTACCCGCGTTCAACGACGTGCCGGTGCGGGTGGCCGAGGACAGGAAGGTCCGCGCCAACCCGGCCTCGTTCGAGGACCACTTCAGCCAGGCCCGGCTGTTCTGGAAGAGCATGACCCCGGTGGAGAAGGAGCACATCATCCGGGCGTACACCTTCGAGCTGGGCAAGTGCTACGAGCAGGGGATCAAGGAACGGCAGGTGCAGCAGCTGGCCAACATCGACCCGGTGCTCTGCGCCGAGGTCGCGACCGGTCTGGGGCTTCCCGCGCCCGGACCCACCGTCCCCCTCACCGACGAGGCTCCGAGCCCCGCGCTCTCGCAGGTCGCAGGGGAGTGGCCCCCGGACGGCAGGACGGTGGGGATCCTGCTCGACCCGAGCGGGGATCTCGAAGGGCTGGAGGAGCTGCGGCGATCCGTCTTCGCTGCCGACATGGTCCCCCTGCTCATCGCACCGCACGGCGGGACGGTGGCCGGTCTGCCCGTCCAGCGGACCTTCGCGACCGGTCGCTCGGTCGAGTTCGACGCACTCCTGCTGGCTGGCTGCCCGGCAGCGGCCCCGGACGCCATCGCCGCCCGCGACGAGAAGGCGGGCCGGGCGGAGATCGCCGCGCTCGACCCGCGCGCCCTGCTGCTGCTCGAGGAGTGCTGGCGGCACGGGAAGGCCATCGGCGCGTGGGGCGCGGGCGTCAGTGCGCTCGAGCGGGCCCAGCTCGACGGCACGCGCGGGGTGGTGACCGACGACGGCCCGGACGCGGTGTTCACCGCGGTCCGGGGACTCATGCGGGCGCACCGCGTCTGGGAGCGGTTCCCGTCGTCCTCCGACGTGGGGGGACAGGCATGACCACCCGGGAGGTCGGCTCCTTCCTGTGAGCGGACTCCCGGCTCCACGCGACATCTGAAGCACACGACCACCAACGAGAAGGAGAACCCATGCGGTATGACGAGTTCCTGGCGGCCGTCGCGAAGAGCGGCGGACCCGCCGACCGTGAGCACGCGGACGAGGCCACCCGTACGGTCCTGGCGGACCTCGGGAAGCGTCTGGTCGGCAACGAGCCCCGCGACCTGGCGGCCCAGCTTCCCAGCGAGATGCAGCAGCCGCTGCTACAGCACGACGGTGAGCAGGAGACGGACGACGACCTCGACGCCTTCCTCCGCAGGGTCGCTGAGCACGAGGGGCGCGGTTGCGGCCCGGAGGACGCGCTGCAGCATGCCCGGGCCGTGCTGTCCACGATGGCCGGTTTCGTGTCCGCGGGGGAGATCGCCGACCTGCGCTCCCAGCTGCCGGCCGGGTTCGCCCCGCTCTTCGAGTGACCTCGACTCCAGGCCCCTCCTGACGAAGGGGGCGGTGCCGGCCGCGACCACGCAGCCCGGCGCCGCCCCCTTCGTCGTGCCGGGCCCCGCGCAGCCCTCGGCACGGCGAGGCGGGCTGGGAGGTGGCCTCACACACACGGTTGCACCGCCGGACACACGGGCGAAGAACCCATCACTCTCGTGGAGGGCCGGGCGATGGCCTCCGGCACCGGGACGAGGGCACGACCGCCCCTGGCCAACGCCACCAGCGCGCCCAGGAACCACACCAGGGCGGCCTGAAAGGTGACCACGACGAGAAGGCCGGTCGCCACAACCGCGGCGAGGAGCGGCCGAGCGGGGGAGTCGAGGTTCCGTCGGCGCTTCGTCACGGCGGGCATGCGCTCTGCCTTCGGTCGCAGGGGGATGGCTGGCTCACGTGGCGGCGGGGCGGGGGAACGGTCCTTGGATGCCGGCATGGTGGAAACAGTGCTCCGACGGTGACCGCGATCATCCTTCTTCTGGACATCACTTCTCCTTCGGCATGGCGAGGAGGCCTGGTGCCCTTGCGGCTGCCGCGGGGATGGTCTCGTCCTGGGTGAGTCGATGGCCGCGGATCACCAGCCAGAGCGCGAGGAGGAACTCGCCGAGGAAGGTGACCGTGGTGACGGGGAAGGGGGACCCGGTGGACATCACGACGGCGAAGGTGTCGAAGGCGTAGCCCAGGCCGGCGACGACCAGCAGCACCCCGAGCAGATTGGGCATCTGCGCGGACCGGTAGGTGAGGTAGCCCAGTAGGGTCAGGTGGACTCCGAAGAGGAGGAGGCCGGCCATCCAGATGTCGGTGTACGCCTCGACCTTGGCCAGCGCCAGGGCGTCGACCTGATCCGGTGAGAAGGAGGAGGTCCCCCTGCTGCTGAGCAGCTCGGGTATGCCGTTGAGCTGGGCGATGGCGACGAGGAACACGGCAGAGTAGGCGAGGCGGAACCAGCCGGCGAGCTGGGAGAGCGCGGCGTTGACGGGGTGGAAAACTCGCATCAGCGCCCAGGCCACCAGGACGTCGAGCGCGATGACGACGTACAGGCCGGCGACGGCGAGCCGGAAGGCCAACTCGGAGTCGACGACGACTTGCTCGCTGCCGTCGGGGACCAGCCCCTGGACGACGACGAGGTTCGCGACCGCGGCGACCACGGCCAGGAGCAGCAGGGCAACACCGGCGGTCAGTGCCGCGCGGTGGCGTGGGTTCGCTGGCCCCCGCCCGGCGAGCTGCTGAGTCGATGCTGGTGGGGGTGTCTCTTCGGCCACGGGTGCCGTGTCGTGGGACATGGTCGTCCCTTCCCTTGGATGGTTTGGGTGCCCGATGCTGGTTCGTCGGCGCGGTCAGTGCGTGCTGGTCACGGTGATGGCGACCTTCCCGAAGACCGCTCCGCACTGCAGGTGCCGCATCGCTTGGGGCACCTGCTCCAGCGGGAACGTGCGGTCGATGTGCGGGACGACTGTCCCCTCCTCGAGAAGCGGGGTGAGCCGTCGCAGGTCGCTGGCTCTCTCCTTGCTGGCGAGCATGGTCAGCCGTTGGGCGACGAAGCGGGAGAGCAGCGGTGCGCGCAGCGAGCGGCCGAAACCGCCGGTGACCCGGCCCCCTTCCTCGCCGCCGACCACGACGAGGGTGCCGTCGGGTGTCAGGGCGCGGCGTAGTCGTCGTAGCGGCAGGTTGCCCCCGATGTCCAGGACCAGGTCGTACCTGGTGTGCCCGTCGGTGAAGTCGTCCCGGGTGTAGTCGGCGACGTGGTCGGCCCCGAGCGCGCGGAGCCGGTCGAGCTTGCCCGTGCTGGATACTCCTGTGACCTGGGCGCCGAACGCCTTGGCCAGCTGTACGACATAGGTGCCGACCCCGCCGGAGGCGCCGATGACCAGGACCCGCTGTCCGGAGCGCACGTGCCCGGAGTCGGTGAGTGCCTGCAGGGCGGTGCCGGCCGAGATGGGGACGACCGCCGCCTGCTCGAAGGTCAGGTTCGCCGGCTTGGGGGCCAGCTTGTCCTCCCGAGCCGCGGCGTAGTCGGCAAACGAGCCTCGGCTCATCCCGTACACCTCGTCACCGGGAGAGAACCGGGTCACCCTGGCGCCCACGGCTGTGACCGTGCCCGAGACGTCGATGCCCGCCACGGCGTTCTTGGGCCGACGGAAACCGAAGCCGATCACCCGCAGCAGATAGGGGCGGCCGGTCATCATGTGCCACGTGCCCCGGTCCAGGCCGGCGGCGTGGACCTTGATCAGCACCTCGTCCTCCGCGATCTCGGGCAGCGGGGTGTGCCGGTGCCGGAAGACGTCTGTGGTGCCGTACCCCTCCTGGAGGACGGCCTGCATCGAACCGCGGGTGAGGCGGGTGGGCGCGCTCTGAGTCCTCATGGTGTGCCGTTCCGGCTATGGCACGGGGCGTCGCGAGAGTGCTCGCGCCGACGTCGTACTTTGTATGGAGACGCTAACATACATAGTACGATTCTGGAATGGGTTCGAGTCAGAAAATGGGAAGCAGATGAGTGACGTGAGGCGGGAGGGCCGCGCGGCCCGGCCCCGGTTGACCAGGGAGCGGGTGCTGCGGACGGCGATGACCGTGGCCGACGACGGTGGCATCGCTGCCCTGACCATCCGCTCACTCGCCCATGAGCTGGGGGTCAAACCCATGTCGGTGTACCACTACGTCGCCAACAAGGAAGAGATCCTGGACGGCATCGTCGACATGGTGTTCAGCGAGATCGAACTGCCGCGCGTCGGAGTTGACTGGCGCGCCGAGATGCGCCGCCGCGCGCACTCGGCGCGCGCCGTGCTCGGCTGCCACCGGTGGGCAATCGGCCTGCTGGAGTCACGTCCCAGGCCGGGGCCGGCGACCCTGCGGCATCACGACGCGGTCCTCGGCACGCTGCGGGCCGCCGGGTTCTCCCGCGAGATGACGGCCCATGCGTACGCGTTGATCGACAGCTTCACCTACGGGTTCGCGCTGCAGGAGGCCAGTCTGCCTTTCGAGGCCCAAGGAATCGTGGCCGACGACGCTGACCCGGACCCGGACCTCGAACAGTTCACGGATGAGGAGTACCCACACATGGCGGCGATGGTCACCGAGCACTACGTGCAGCCTGACTACCGCTTCGGTGACGAGTTCGACTTCGGGCTGGATCTCGTCCTGGACGCCCTCGACGCCTCGCTGTCCACGCACTGAGCTCACCGTCTGGTCGCCACGCGTGCGCCACGTGAGCCGGCCCCCGGTGGTGAGGGTGCGTGTCGGGCACACACCTCGCTGAGGCTCCGGAGACGGGCGGCAGCAGCGGTGTCGTGGCTGCAAGCATCTCGGCGGTTGTCCCCGGCGTCGTCCGCAGGAGGGTTCCGACTAAACTCCCCATCCGCCGGGCCTCTGGGGGATGGGGACTTTAGCTGGTGGCGCTGGATCCGACGAGGTCAGGAAGGCCGGGGTCATGCCAGATTGGGATACGTCAGGACGAATGACGGACCAGCAGGTCGCCGATCCGGAACGCATCCTCGATACGATGTCGGCCCTCAAAAGCGATCTGCGCGATCGATAGTTACCCGTCAGGTAGCGTCACATGGCGTTTGCCCTTCCCTTTGCGACTGCGGACCAAGTGCGCCCTGGATAGGCGCGCCAACACGATCTCGAGTGCTTCGTCGTCTGGAACCTCGAACTTGCTCTGTGCGTGACTAGCAAAGTTGTCGTAAGGCGCTGGGAGCTTTCCGAGGATGCTCATGGTGGTGGTGGCATCAAGGTCGGCACTGGCCAGTAGCGGGATCGTCGTGTCGGGATCCCTCGTGACAGTGACGATGCGGACGATCTGCTCAGCGGTCAAGTGTGTTGACGTACGGACCGCGTAGCGAGCAACGGCGCGAAGAGCGTCCGAGTCGTCGTCGTTGACGTAGGCATCAAGTTCGTTCAGGATGCGCATCTTTGTGCTAAGCGGTATGTGTGTGCTGTCGAGAGCCTCGACGACAAAGCCGGAGAGCACCTCGGGTGAGGCGATGGCGGCGACGTCCTCGGCCGCTGGTAATGCGCTGTTGAGAGTATCCCAGCCAGCATCACGATACGCCAGAAACACTTCCTGTGACTCCGCCACCAGCTGATGCTTTAGAAGAAGCCGCAAGAGGTCACCTTCCTCGACCGGAAGCGCGTCGACCGAGAGGGGGTCTTGGAGTTCAAGGCTGAGCACAAGCTCGGCTCGTGTACTCGGCGACGGGAGGACGTCGTTCGCTTGGAGAATGACGATGGCCGCGGATTCCCGAGTTTCCTGATCATCGTCCGCAGATGTAGATAGCCGACCCGCGCCTGTCAAGAGATCGGCAAGGGGCTCGTCCAACGAGCCCTTCTGCTTTAGGTAGGTCTGGAAGTTGTGCAAGGAAACCTCGACGAGATGGTGAGAAGCGAGTCCCGCCCACATTGAAGGGGGGGCCAAATTGAAGCTCGCCAACTTGGTTGTGGGGGCCACGCCCTGGAGGAGCCTGTCGATTTGGTCAGAGGTCCAAGTTTCAGATACCTGTCCGAGCGTGAACTCCAACGTGCTGGACCGCTCTACGATGTGGGGCGTATGCACGTCAGAATCCAGTGCGTCGAGGAAGCTGTCGGGTTCGTCAATGCAGTAGCTCAGCACCGGCCCGAGCTTCGTGTCTTCAAGCTCTTGCCTGTCAACGACCTCGAGCCCCTCGTTCTCGATTATGGTGTCGATCGACACCGATCCTGTTGTTTGCAGTGCGTGCCGGAGATTGTCTGCCGTCATCTGGTAGAGGTGGGCTTCCACCATGGCTTCACAAGCAGCACCGGACAAGTAATGAAGCTCGGGGATCACGATCTGCGAGCGTCGAAGCACGGCGAGCGCACTTTGTGTAGCGACCTCGCTGCGATCCTCGGTTAGGCTGGTCAGTTGTGGGTAGTTGCCAACGAGGTAGTCTCTGAAGGACTTGTTTAATTCGTAGGTATGTTTGCGCTCGGCGTTACTCAGCGCTGTGTCGAGTAGTGGAATGCGGCGATCGTCCGGCACGCTGGGGTCCTCTGCCAGATGAGCGAAAACGCGGGTCCATCGCTTCTGCGCGAGCCTTGCTATCAACCGGCCTGGGGCCGTGCTTGAGTTGAGAAAAGTGCTGAGGAACGCGGATGCATCGGTGGTCGGGTCGTCGAGGGCGCAACCAGTCATTATGTGTTTCACAACACTATCGGCTCCGGCCGGGTCGTTGTCGAGGAGGTACTCGAGTACGGAGACGTTTAGTGCGGCGTGTGAGTTGACGAAGTCGCTCGGTGCGTCATGCAGGAGTGCCTCAACCTGGGGGTACGTGAATTGCTGATGCATGTCAGGCGTGTTGGTGTATACATTGTGAACGAGGTATCGGTCAACCTCTACACCCGCCGAGTGTCCCCGATACTGGGTGGCGTACAGAGTGAAGTTTCTGTCGATATAGCCGTGCCGTATGAGGTCGCGCGAAAGAGATGACTCGATCGTCTCTTCCAATATTTCTTTGAAGTTCTTGGGTTCCTCAGAAGTGGTTGTGAGCGTGAAACGCGGAGCCTGCACCAAGTCCTCGAAACTCGCTCCGCGAAGAAACCGAAGATCAGAGTCTATTTGATCTTGCTGCTCACTGACCTCCCTCGCGTGGGCCTCGCTCCATTTGACCGAAAGAACACCTGGCAACAGAGCTTTTATGGCTTCCTCGCCCAAAGACAGTTGCTTTAGTCCGTATGGCGGAGAATTTCGGGTGACCGTTAGTCTTGGGTGTGCCTTGAGAGCTTCCCAAAAATCATCGGTCGAGAGTGCCTCTGAATCGTACGTCGTGTCGTTGACTCCGAAAGATATTGTGGATTGCGGTGCCCTATGGTCGTGCGGAATCGACTCGGCGAGGAGGGTCAAGTGCCCTGCGGCGCGTTCGGCCGCCACTGAGTGGCGCTCTGACGACAAGCGATTGCTGATGATCTCTCGTTTTTTGGCTTCCAGATGCGCAACGTTTTGCCTTATTAGCTTGCGCCTGCTCTCGATCAGGCTGTCGAGCGAGCTGTTACCTCGTGATATGCGCTCAAAATTCTTGAGGTGGAAGTTTTTGAATGCAACGAGTGCGAAGATCTTGGAACTCGTAATCCCCGGTGCGGCATGCATGCGAGCGGCAGCAGTCGCTGGACCGGTCGGTGTCTCTGTGGCGTCCCCGTTGACCTGAAGACGTTCCGCAAAGACTCTGTATTCGTTGCAAATGTTGCGCAGCAGCCTCATGTCTGTCACGTGACGGGCCACAGTCTCCAGCAGGCGAGGTTCGATGGTTTCGATGCGATGGGCCTGTAATTCTTCAAGGAGGATCCGATGGGAGTTCATATGTGATATGAAAGGCACGATCGGTATGACTACATCAAAAAACTTGGTCCGGTTGGCCCGTTCCAATCCGTCGCTTATTCGCGCATCTGAATTTGATGCGCGCGTCCTGCCAATTTCTTCGAAGAGACTGTCCTTGATCGCATAAATGAAGCGAGTCACGTGCTGTGGGGTCTGATCCCTGGAGTTGAGCAGGGTGTTTAGCTCCCGAAGCTCCTCGAAGATCTGTACGTTATCGAACCGGTCCAAGTCTTCAAAGATTACATAATTGGGCCTTGTGCGGTCGAAGAAGTAGACGAGTTCGTCGAGGTACTCGTCGAAATAGGTTGTATTTCGTGAAAGTTTGAGTGCAGCGCCCCCAGCGCCGACGTCAGTTACTTCACGTCCATCGACAGCAAGCCAAGCCCAAGCGGTCAGCGTCGTCAAGAGTGCCAACATGATCACCCACCCTGAAGCGGCGATCCAGCCATTTTCTGCTTCCACGGTGACGGGCGTCGGTAGCCAACCCACAGTAAGGAGCAGCACCATGGCGGCGCTCACCAGCGCGAAGGACTTCCCTACGATAGGCCAGTAGTTGGGGTCGGCGATGCGGTCGAAGCGTGAGCGAGGCAAGCGGAAAGGCGCGACCTTGTACAGGAGCTGCTTGACCACCTCCTTTTGCAGGCGGTTCGTCAAGTCGTAGTCGTTCGGCTCCGGTCCGAGGGTTGATATTCCAACGCGAATCGTTTCACCGGGGTGCGTGCGTTCGAACTCTTGTAGCACACTCGACTTGCCTGTGCCGTAACTGCCGGTCAGGGCGATGTTGCGGTTGGTCTGTTCCTTGACCTGTTCGTTCAGGTGACGCAGGTAGGTGCCGTGCTCTTGCAGATTGAAGCGAGGAGCCAGGGATAGAAGACTTGGGGAGGCTGTCTCCGGCTGCACTTGTTGGGGGGCATGTGGACGGGGGTTGGATCGTCCGGGAGCGGTCATGTTCTCGTCTTTGCGGTCGTGGATGTTTCGTCCAGCCTAAGGAACAGTCACGACAATGGCTGGGTGCCGCTCCTCACGATCACAACCTCAGCCATCCGATGCTCGGGAACTGCGCAATCTAGCCGGCTTCCGTGTTTGACGATCAGGGGACAGGGGTTGCATCGGTCGCCATCGCCCAGTCCGTTGCGCGCGCATGCCTACCACCCAGCCGGAGCGTAGTTATGGTTCAGCCCGCGGATGCGTGAGTCGAGGGGCAAGGTCTGCGGTCCCCAGGTCGAAGAGACGCCAGGGCCAGTTCGCTAGCGATCTCGCCCTCGTTTCGCACGACTGACCACAAGCGGGCCCAGTCACCGTCTCCTGGATGAAAACCACCACACAGGTGACCGCGCGGAAACGACCGCAGTTTGGCGTGACTGGCGCTGGGTGTACGCGAGGACCTCAACATCAGTCGAGTCGGGGTGAATCCCAACGAGTCCGTCATCATGCTCGTCCACATAGGCGTGGCGAATGACGAGGGTCTCGGTCGGGTCAATCCCGGCCGAAGCCATGATGGCACCGAATGTGAGGGTCATCCGCCGTCACCCGTGGAGAGTTGGTGGCCGCCTTCCCACGCTGCGTACGTCGCACCGTCTTCACGCGTCCATGCCACGCGTCCGTTGATGGAGACCGTTCCCAGGCAGATGGCGCCGGCGGCGGAGGGAGAGGAGAAGGCCACGTCTCTGGTCAGACTGCCGCTGCCGTCGCTGCCTGCTTCGATGGATCCGTCCTGGACGAGTTGGCCGTGTTGCGACTGGCGCAGTTCGTACTGCCGGGCTGAGCTTGGGCTGTAATCGTCCCGGTCGGGCATGACCGCACGCACTCGTGATCCGGCAAGGACGGTGAACTCTCCGTCGATGACCTGCGCCTTGGCATCGACACCCTTGCTGGCCTGGCGGAGATAGAACGTCGGCGACTCGGTCGGCGCCGCTTGCGCCGGGGAGCCTGCGGCCGCGGGAGGCGCTCCAACCTGCGGCGTGCGGGTTTCGCGGCCACGGAAGACGTCGACACCCAGGACGGGCAGGACGACCCGAAGCTGTTCGATGAAGTACTCCATGTCCGAGGCGTCGGCCTCCGGCAGGTCGGCTCCACCGGTGGGCTCGTTCCCGTTCTCCAGGGGCACGCGACCGATGGCTTTGGCCAGGCGGACGAGCCGAGCCTCGAGATAGCGCACGTGAGCACTGGTGAGATTCATGTCCTTGGAGGTCACGATCGCCACATCGGTCCAGAAGTCCTTCTGGATGTCGTGATGCTGCAGACGCTTGGCCACGTCGTCGCTCTGCCCGACGTAGGCCAGCCGACCACCGCTGTCGGGGTCCTCGCCCAACAAGATGTAGACACCCGTCCTGTGGGACTCAGCGCGGCGACGGATTTCCCCCAACTTCTCCCGAGAGCCCTTCAGCACGTGACCCGTCCAGTTGACGATCTCCGCCGTGATCAGACCCCCTGCGGTCCCATCGACCAAGAACAGACGAAGCTGCTTGCCAACCACAGCACTCCCTTTCCATCGAAGCCGTTGGTCTGCACGTCAGTGTGGCACCGAGCCCTGTCTGCCCGGCCCGTGAACTGAGTACAAGTTCGGCCGGTCTCCGGAGCGTCCCGTGGATGAAGCCATGAAGGGATGAGTGCTGCCCGACTGCTCGACGGCCAACGCGATTCGCGGGGCGGGGTTGTCGCCTCCATTTTCGTTTGCCCTACCGATTCCGGTTCGGGCGCCCCTTCGGCGCACCTTCAGAGCGTGAGCGCTAGTCCGGTTGGGTGAGTGCTAGTGCTGGGACGGGTCACTCGTCTGGTTCGATGCGGCGAATCCGTGAGGAGATCCGCCACTGCACTTGGGATGGGTTGGCCGGGTCTTCGAAGTAGACGAGGAATGTTCCGCCGACCTCGGGCCACACCCTGACGTCCCAGATGGGCGCTTCGACCGCGTCCCACGCGAAGGATTGCGAGCCCTCACCGGGACGGCGGGCGTAGGTGAACCGGTTCAGGTCCCACGCGTGGACTGTCCGTTGCGTGAAAACCAGCCAACGACCGTTCATGTCCGGGCTGAGGCACTGGATCTCCTCAGGTTGCCTGTCCTGGGATTCGATGCTGTCTGAGTTCGCGGTATCGCTGATGTCGTCCACGCCCCAAGACTGCTCCAGGGATGTGACATCACCACGCGCCCGAGATTCGGGGTAAAGCCGGCCGACCAGCCCCAGAGTCGTCCAAGTCGCAAAGGTAGTTGAGAGTTGCGGCTCATGCGCTCTGGTTGGCAAGGCCTGCCGCCGGGGTTCCCCCGGCCACGGCTAGCCGTCATCGGGACGGTGGCGGAACGCGACTGGTCGTGTCAGGCGAGCGCGGCAGAGACAGCGACGTAGAGCTCGGCCATCGTGTCGACCTCTTCCTCCCACCACTTACAGACTCTCGCGAGCGTCTCGAGCACCTGTGGGGACGTGCCGGGATGATGCATGGACAGCCAGGCAGCCACGACATCGTGGGCAGTGACCTTCCGACCCTCGAGCCACCAACCGTGTTCCTCCCGCTCGTAGACGATGGCGGGTCCGTCGAGGCGGTGGCGGTCACCGTGTCGTAACCAGCGCCACCCGGTGTTGCCGTCGACGACGGCTGCGCCGTCTGTGCGGTGCAGAAGGCCCTGAGTGTCGACCCACGCGAAGTCGCCCATGCGGGTGGACGGGCAGTCGCAGTAGAAGCTGCGGCATTGGTCGAAGCTCATGTGTGGACCGTGCCGACGATGCCCTCGGTGGCAGTGGCCGCTGATACCCCGGAGGCCTGTCGATGCCGGCCAGGAAGTCGGCACTGACTTCTGACGTGGACGTCCGTGCGAGCATGCTGGGTGGTGGCAGGGGTTGGTGTAGCAACGGTCCGCCGTTCCATCTAGCGACCTGCTCTGCGCGTCGGCGCCGTCGCGGGGGCGGGTGGGTGCAGCGGGGGTGATCACCTCCTTTCTGGTCGCTGCACCCAACCGAGCGCCGCCCCCTGTGTGCGGGCTGCCTGCCGGTGCTGGGTTTCGTTTTCGCTGTGCAGTTGTCAAGGGTCGTGACGCTCAAGACCGAGGACCGCAGGTCTTGCGCCACTGGAGAAGGTCCGGTCTTCGGCGTGGGTGGCAATCACCGGCTACTTGTCCGGCGTCGACGGTGAAGATCGCGCCGACCGGGTCCTCCGCGTGGAGTCGTGCCCCCGCATCCACTTGCGCGGTAGCAGCCGGGTCCCGCCCAGGTGCCCACACGCCGACACGCAGCGCACGCCCAGGGAGACTCAAGGAGGCCCCGGGTCACCTACGTGCAGGCACTGCCACCACCCCGTCGAGCGGCACCATCGGCCCCATGCCTAATGCGCCTGAGCCGCCCTTCGTCGTCTGGGTCGTCACCGTCCGGGACCGCATCTCGATGATTCTCGCCACCAGCGAAGGTGCCGGCGTTCACCGCGACTTCCTCATCGAGACCGTCGGCGAAGACCCTGCCGACGTCGATGTCCAGGACTGGTACGTGATGCGATGACCGATGCGGCACGTTGCCGCGGGTCGCCTGCCCAATGTGCTCCGCGCACCTGCAGTCAGACCAGGTTCCACGGCATGGCCGAAGTACGCCAAAGCAGCCGCCCTCGTCCTGATCGCGACCTGAAAGTTGTGCCCGCGGTGGGCTCCGTGGCAATGGCGCAGTCGTCCGTGCAGTCGTTCCTTCGCCGCCGTGGTGGTCGTGGTGCTTGGGCGTGCGCACCGGGTCGGTGCAGCCGCGTTATTCACCTCCCTTCTGACCGCTGCAGCTGACTCAGTCACCGGCCCATGCCGGTGCCGCCCCGCCGGGGTGGTGCTGGTGTCATCGCTGTGGAGTGTTGAAGGTCCGTGACGCCAAGACCGTGGACCGCGGGTCTTGCGCCACTGGAGAAGTTCCGGTCTAGCGCGTGTGCAGCAACTCCTGGTCGCGTGCCCGTGCAGCGGCCTCTCGGTGGCGGGGAATCGCGCGATCGCTGCTGCGGGTGCAGCTGTGCCTCGCCGGGTCGCGCAATCGGCGCCGGGTGTGCGAAGGGGAGCACAGCTGAGGCTGTTGTAGATCCCGGCCTGAAACCATGCCGCCTTCCGGTTCGACTGAGCGCGGCAGGCGCAGGAGTCGAAAGGGCCGAGGGCATCGCCCCGGACGCTTTGGCCGCGGTGACACCCAGAGGGACCGGTGTCTCGGTCGGTTGTCGCAAGTGGCCGCCAGCTGGCGTGACCGCTGCATGTGTCCGGGGTCACACAGCGGGCATTGCGGCTGTGTGGGTGGGCTCGGACAAGTCCTGGTGTTCGATCCAATTCCCAGACAGGAGCACCACCATGAACACGATCACCACGACCACTGCGAGCTCGGCCACCGATAACGATGCGGGCTGCCTTCGTCCTCTGCCTTCCGAACTGGACCTGGTTTCGATCGCCGAGATGACCGCACAGCTCGAGGTACTCGCCAGGGAAGGCTTCGGGGCGCGCGAAGGGTCAGCAGACGAATTGCTGGACAGGATGGCAGTCATCGAACTCGCGGCCGGCCGGAGGGGGATCTGCAGTGTCAGGGACATGCTCTTGAACCAGCACTGCTTGTTGCTCGATCTGGCGGAGTTCGAGGAGGTCACGGGGCCGCCGGAGCGTGACACGAGTGAGGACCTGCACATCTACAGGAACCTGATGCTCGCCATCGCGGTCTCTGCGGCTGAGTCAGTCGGGTGCAGCGTGGCCCGAATCTACGCCCAGTCTGTCCGCCTCGGGCCGCGCACCTGCGCCCCGACTCGGGCGTTGGCCAGCGACGAGATCCTGTTGCTGCGCACCATGGCGATGGTGGAGCAGCTTGCGGACTCAACGTCGGTGATGCCGGTGGTGTACGCCTTGATGGATGCGGGTCTGTCGGTGGAGGAGACCATCCACTTCGCCCCCGAGGACTTTCACGCCCCGGGGGAGACTTTCCCCTTCGCCCGGGTCCTTGCTTGGGGTAGTTCGCAGTACGAACCGGGAATCATCCGCTGTGACGTGTTCGCCTCGTGCATTCTGTCGCGGTACACCTCCACCGTCCTGGCAGCAGGTGCCTCAGCGACTGAGATGCTGGGAGGACACACGGACACGCAGGACACCAGTGGTTGGGATGCTGCCGAACGCGCTACTGACTTCGTCCTCAACCGGTTCCTGGACAAGGCTGGCCTGCTGCATGCATGCCACGGCATCACCAGTGACGGTTCGAGGCGGCTCCGCATCGAGGACGTCGAGGAGGCGCTCGACTGAGGTCAGGTAGGGCGGGGGCCGGTGACGACCCGCGCGAGAGTCGCTGAGGGAGGGCGGAGTCCGTGACTCCACCCTCCCTCTGCGCTGCGATCGTGTGTCAACGGAGACCTTGACGGTCGGCTTCCGGCCGGAGTCACCGCGGGTGCCCGGACGGTGCCCGTCCGATTCTCTCGCTGCAGTGGCAGCACCGACGCGCCCACCCTCGTGGTGAAGGTGGGCGCTGCGCTGCCGGGGGGTCAGGCGGAATCTGCGGCGACCTTCTCCCGCGCGGTCTTGAACAGGTCGGCGCGCTCGGCCCGGATGAGGTAGCGGCCAATGCCGTCCTCGTCCTCGTAGAAGTAGGTCGGGAGGCCGCGGCTGATCTTCGCGCCGTGGCGGCCCGGCCAGGCCAGGACGCCCGCGATGCCGTGGGCGCCGTTCTTGACCCCGATCTTCTCGGCGATCTCATCCCCGGTGTAGGGGGTGTCGGGGTCGTCCATGAGGAGCGAGAACATGGCCCGCGCCTGCGGCGAGTACTTCCGCCATAGGGTCAGGGCGTCCGCGTAGTCCTCCGCGGTGGTTCCCCAAGGAACGCGGGGCTTCGGGGGCTCAAGGGCCTCTGCCGGGTCCCCCTCGGGGCTCTGAGGGGTATTGGAGGAGAGGCTGAGCGAGCCAGCGAGCCAGAGACCGAAGAACTGGTAGAACTCGGCGGTGCGGTCGTTGGGGACGGGGACGGTGATGTCGGCCATGACGGCTTCCTTTGGTTGGTGCATCCCCGAGCGGGGTGCGTAGAACAAGTATGCACTCCCTACAGAGGGAAGTAAAGAAGTATATTGACCCAATACAGAACCCTGTTACTTAGGCACAGTCGGCACCCAGGGGCCTAGCGTCACCGGCGCGCAAGGGTGCGCTGCCAGCTGCGGATGGGCTCGGATGTGGTGTGGCCGTGGTGGTGGGAGTCGACGATCCAGGACTGGGCGGAGCAGCGAGCGGTGTTCCAGCCGCTCGTGCGGCGCGTGGTACCTGACACGAGGTGCGCCGCGGGGGCACGTGACGCGCCAGGGCGTGGGGGCGCCACCCGGCGGCGGGTGCTAGCTAACAAGGGGTGGCTCGCGCGGCCGAGGTGCGCGGGGACCGACGCGTCGTGCTGGTCGATGTAGCGATGCTCTGGGTCGCACGCGGAGACCGACCGCGTGGCATAGCAGGTGCGGCGGGCGCGCATAACCAGTGACGGGCTGCGGGCGCGTCTCGACGACGTCGTGGAGGCGTTCGACTGAGGCCGGGTGTAGGGCGTGCGGTCTGGTGAGCCGCGCCGGAACCCCTGAAGGAGGGGGGAGTTACGACTCCGCCCTCCTTCTGTCATCTCGTTCGGCGTCGACAGATCGAGCGCCGGCCGCACTCTCCGGCATTGGTGCGCTTGGTGAGTACGAGCGGGCCAGTCCCGGCACAGGTCCACCGTGACCGGATGAGCGAACGGAGGGCTGCACCGTGTAGGGCCAGTTCGGCCACGGAGGAACGGCCTTTGCGAGTCCCCCGGGATGTCTGGTGGGTGGACCTCACCCAGCGATTGGATGCGCGCGACTTGCCGCGTGGTTGCAGCGGTTAGGGGTTGGTGTGCAGCGCGATGGTTTCGTTGATCGCTGCGGCCGTCATCGTCGCGGTTTCTGCGATCTGTTCGCGCATGCGGTCGAGGAGTTCCATGATCTCTTGGGCAGCTTCGTCGCTGAGGCCCTCATCCAGCGGTTCGTACTGGTGGCGTGCCATGTGGGCCTCGATGGCCGTGATCCGGGCGGCCGTGTCGGGCAGTTCCGGCTGGTTGCGCAGGTAGTCGTCGTAACGCACTTGGCCTTTGGCGGTGTTGCAGTCGCGACAGGCCGGCACGAGGTTGCCGAGCCGGTGCTCACCCAAGGCCTTCTTGATCAGGGTCTTGTTGCCAGGCGTCTTGATCCGGATGCTGATCGGCACGGCGTGGTCCATCACCAGTTGTCGCCCGCTGCTGCAGTAGACGCAACGGTGACCGAATGAGGCCTTGACCGTCAGCCAGTCCTTCTGAGTGAAGGATTCCTGGCCCAGCCGGCCCAGGACGTTTCGTACCGCGGAGTTCTGCGCGTTGCCGATGGCGTGCACCTTGTGCCGGGCGCCGCTTGGCGAACCGGACTCTGTTGCGGCCGCCGTTGCTGGCGGTGGGGGTGGGGGCGTGGTGATCTCGGTCAGTTGGGTGTCGAAGGCATCGCTGGAGATGCCAACAGGCGTCAGACCCTTCTCGGCCAGGTACAGCAGGAAGTGCTCGCGATGATTCTTCCGCTCCACCCAATGGTTGGTGACTCGGACCTCGTGGTCGAGCACCTGGTAGACGGGGGCCCAGTATCGGTCCTTGCCGTTCTTGTCCTGCTGCCGGATCAGTTCGGCCTCGGCCGGTGTCGCCAAGAAGGCCCAGTTGAGGTTGAAGACTTCGTTGCAGTACTCCTTGTCGGAGAGCTTGGTGATCTCTTCCGGGTCGTACTGAGCGCAGTGCTCGAAGATCTGCGGCAGGTTGTCTCGGACGAGTTGTCCGATCAGGGGCTCTTCCATGAGGACTCCTTGGGTGACGGCGGCGGGTGCCACGAGGTGTTGCAGGCGACAGTAGCGAGACAGGCGCACGTGGTGGGGTTACCCGGGTAACCCCGCCGCTGGGCTGACTACCATCACGTCATGGAGTGTCTCTACGACGGCAGGGTGAGGTTGAAGGTCGCCGGCGCGGTGCGTGGCACGTGGGCCCTGCCGACGGACGACGAGGTATCCGTGGGGCGAGTGTCCGGGGCCGGGATCCACATCCCCAACCGGTGGGTGCCGGAGCACCTGTGCCGGTTCCTGCCCTACGAGCAGGGCTGGTTGCTGCAGCTGGGGCGGGCGCGGGCGCGAGTGCTCAACAAGTACCTCGACGACATCACTTTCAACCCTCGCGCGGTCATCGCGTTGCAGCCCGGACGGACCAAGGTCTGGTTCCCGGAGCTGGACGATCTGTGCCGGATGGACGTGGTCATCGGCGCCGGCCAGGCCCAAGGGTTGCCAGTGGCCGAAGACCAAGAAGTCGTCGGTGAGCGCTCGCGTACCTCCTATGCCGCCTACCGGATCAACTTGACCCCCCTGCAACGTCAGCGGTTGGCGGTTGCCTTCGAGCACCTGCTGAAGGATCAGCGCCCGCCGGCGAATATCGCGGCCACGGCCGCTGCAAAGCTCGGCACGAGCGAGCAGGTGGTCAAGAAGGTGCTCGCCGAGACGAAGGAGAAGGTCAACCGCGAGCGGTGGCTCAACCTCGAGACCACCGAGCAGCTCGGCCACTACCTGGTCCGCCTCTCGCGCAACCTCATGTGGGACGACCTGCCTCCACAGTTCCGGGACAGCGAGGGGTTACCCGGGTAACCCGGTCAAGACCTCGCTGGTGTGCATGCTCCTGTCATCGGTCCACTGGGGACTGAGGAGATGGGAGTTTGGTCATGAACGAACTGCACGTAGGACGCGGCACGACCCGCGGAGCGATGACGGTCTTCCCGCTGTGGGGCCAAGCTGGCCGCTACCGGCGGTACACGATCGGCGGCGGCAGCGATCTGGACGTCACCGAGGTGGTCGAGGACGGCCCGCGGGTGGACACGCTGATGGTGGACAACCCGGGTGATCGGCCGGCGCTGGTGCTGGAGGGGACGTTGTTCGAGGGCGGGTGGCAGCACCGCATGGCCTGCCACTCGGTGATGGTCGGGGTGCACCAGCGCATCCCTGTTGAGGTGGCGTGTGTCGAGCAGGGCCGGTGGGGCGGGACCTCGCGCCAGAACACCAAGGGACGGCGGGCCACGCCGTATGTGCGCGACAGCGGGCGCCGTGGCGGCGACGTGCAGGGAGAGGTGTGGAACCGGGTGGCGGTGCACACCCAGGACGTGGGCGTGCCCACTCCCGGGCGCCGGTTGTCGCACTCGGACCTGCACTGGGTGCGCCACACGCCCCCTCCGGGCAACCCGACCGCGTCCTTCGTCCACCGCTTGGACCGCGCGCAGGATGAACGAAAGGCGTGGTCGAGCCTGCGGGCGCTGCCCGGGCAGATCGGGGTGCTGATCGGCATCAGTGGTCAGCCCTACATCGCCGAGGTGTTCGACTTCCCCAGCCGGCTGCGCAGGCAGCTGCCGGGCCTGCTGGAGGCGGCCGCCCTGGACGCCCGGGGCATGCCGACTATCGCCACGCCCTCGCGTCGGGCCCACCGATTCATCGACCGGCTCGAGCACGTGAAACTCACCCAGGTCGCGCCCGCCGGCGTCGCCGAACGCTTCAGCGGTGCTAACGAGTACGCCGACATGAGCAGGCTGCGGTGGCAGGGCCAGGACGTCCACGCCCGGATGACCAACGTCAACCACCCGATGCTCGCCGGCTGACGGGGTGGTAGCCATGAGACTGACCTCTGCCCAGACAGACCGCGCCTGCGGCGTCCTCTTGGCCTCTGCTGTCGGTGACGCCCTGGGCGCCGGCTACGAGGTCGAATCCACCCCCTACGACGGATGGCCGATCATGGTCGGCGGTGGCTTGGGTGGTTTCGCGCCGGGGGAGTGGACCGACGACACCGCCCAAGCGATGGCCATCGCCCACGTCGCTGCCACGGGGGTGGACCTGCGCACACCGGCCGCCCTCGATGCCGTCGCTGCCGGGTTCGCCCGGTGGTACGCCGAAGGCCCCTGCGATGTGGGGATGCAGACCGGCCAGGTGCTGCGCCTGGCCGGACCCGACACCACCGCCGAGACCATGACCGCCGTGGCGACGCAGGTGCACCACCGCAACGACGGACGCTCTGCCGGGAACGGGTCGCTGATGCGCACCGGCCCGGTCGCCCTTGCCCACTTGGGGGATCCCGCCGCACTGGTCGAGGCAGCGCACAACATCTCCGCGCTGACCCACCATGACCCCATGGCAGGGGAGGGCGCCGCCCTGTGGTGCCTGATGATCCGCCACGCCGTTCTCCGCGGCGTGCTCCCCACCCCCGGTGATGTCCTGCCCCTGCTGGGGCAGACCACGTACGACTGGGCGGTCGTGCTCGCCGAGGCCGAGAACGGACCCCCATCCCGGTTCGTGGAGAACGGCTGGGTCGTCGGAGCGTTGCAGGCCGCTTGGTCGAGCATCGTGCACACACCGATACCGGAGGTCACGCCCTGTCGTCATCTGCAGGAGTCGTTGGCCACGGCCATTGGCATTGGCCACGACACCGACACCGTCGCGGCGATTGCCGGCGCGCTGCTCGGGGCGCGCTGGGGAGCCAGCGCCGTCCCCCAGGAATGGCAGGGCCAGCTGCACGGTTGGGGCATCCCCACCGACTTCGACCAGCACAGCGGTGGCGCGGCCGCGCTGACCGCGCTGGCGAGCCTCATGCTTCGCGGCGGCCAGAGGGACGCCCAGGGATGGCCCACCGCCCCCCGCATCGACTACACGGCCTGGGGAGTGGCCAGCACGTGCGTGCCGCACCCACTCGTCGAGGGCGTATGGATCGGAAACGCACTGGCCTTGGACGACCTGCCGCCGGAAGTCGACGCGGTGGTCAGCCTCTGCCGCCTCGGAACAACGCAGACCCCACCCGGCGCCGTGGCTCACGTCGCGCGCCTGATCGACTCGACAGCAGAGGACAACCCCAACCTCGACTTCGTCATCGACGACGCCGCCCGCACCGTTCTGCGACTACGCGACCAGGGACGAACAGTGTTCCTGTACTGCGTAGCCGGGCAGAGCCGCACACCCACCGTGGCAGCACGAGTCGCCGTCCTCGACGGTTCACCACTGGAACAAGCCCTACGCGAGATCACCGACTCCCTACCCGAAGCCAACCCGCAGTCCTGGTTGCTCGATGCCCTCCGCCGCTCCTGACCCGTAGACGCGCTACGCGCTCGGCAAGCGCAACCAGTCAGCTTCGTACATGGACAAGCGTGTCGACTGACGCTGCGAGAGACCCATCATCTGACGTCTCGCCCGAGGCTGAGGCTACGAACGTCGGGTCACGGGACAGCAGACTGAACTGACCTCGGAAACCTGCGAGGGGCGCATTCGAGTTGGCTCACTCGATGGTGATCACGCGGGCATTCCGGCCGAGATAGGTGTCGGCTGGTGGATCCAGCATTCCTGTCATGTCGATGGCGACATCGACGGCGGCTCCAGGTCGGGCCAGCCCGAGAGGGCTGTCGGTTGATGCGGTGATACGGACTGAGGTTCCTACGGTCGCGATGCGAAGCCACGCGTTGCGGTAGTGGGCGCGTTCTTGGCCGACTTCGGTGACGATGCCTTGGATGCGGATGCGCTCTTGTGCGGTAGCCGCTGTGTGGATGTCAGCTGAGTGTGGGTGACAAGCATGTCTCGTGCACGGGGCATGGCGAGATCCTTCTTCTGCTCGGGGAATGACTCCGGCGATGGTCCGCCATCGGCCCGCATGCGCACTCACCTGCCCTGGGCGACGTCAGGTCTCACCTTGCGCGGCCGTGAGTCGGTCCTTGAGGTGCATGCCACAAGGCCACCGAGGGCTCGAGTAGGTCCCGCTCCGTGGAGCGATGGTTCGTGCCGAGACGACTTGTTGGCGTGGTTCAACTCGGCGTAGTCGTTTGCGTCGACGCTTCAGGGTCGACCGAGGATGTTGTCGTTGACGGTGCGCAGATGGTTGCGCATGGCGAGTTCGGCCGCCTCCGGATCCCTCTGCAGCAGCGCGTCGACGATCTCGGTGTGCTCGAGGTGGTAGCAGCGCCGTCGTTCCGGGCTGGACGTCTGCCGCTTGCGGTTGCCCCAGATCGGAAGTGCGCGAGCGGAATTCATCACATCGAACATGCGCAGCAGTAGACCGTTGTGTGCGGCTTCGGCAATGCACCGGTGCAGTTTTGCATCCCAGGACTCGAACCCGATGAAGTCGTCAGCCGCACCGCCGCCCGCCAGGCACTCGGCGACCCTGTCCAGGTCGCTAGCGGTCGCGGCCCGCGCTGCCACTGCCGCGATGGGGGGCTCGATGACGAGTCGAGCCTGCATGATGGACGCGGGGCTGGAGTCCGCGGGCGCGCCCTCGGGCTGGGCTGACTCGGTCAGGAAGGTGCCTCGACCCACGTGCCTGATGATCAGGCCCTCGGCTTCGAGTTCCTCCAGCGCTCGACGGACCGAGCTTCGCGGAGCGGACAGGCGCTCGACCAGTTCGCGCTCCGTCGGCAGCTTCGCCCCGGGTACGTAGTTGCCCTCAGCGATGCCGTCCTGGATGAGGGCCCTGAGGGACTGTTGTGTGTTGAGCACGGTTGCAGCGTAGCTCAAGAGACCAATCGAGACCAATATGCGACCGGCTTATTCGCGATGAGACGGGGGCTAGACACGCGATCCATTGCCGGTCTACTCTGCAATCCGTCCACATTGGTTTGATTGGTTCAGATTGGTTGCACATGAAGCTCTTGACCTTCTCCGGCGAGAACGGAGGCCCGCGGGTGGGCCTTGCCGATACCGAGCGCGATGTCGTGCGCGACCTCACCGGCACCCTTCCTCATGGCGTGACGCTTCTGGATGTGGTCCGGGAATGGGATGTGTACGAGGGGAAGCTGGCAGCAGCGCAGGGCTTGGTCGAGTACTCGCTCACCGCAGTAACGATCCACGCACCCTTCCCCGTGCCGAACCGGGACATCTTCTGCGTGGGTAAGAACTACCGTGAGCACGTGGTCGAGTTCGGCCGCTCAGGGTATGACTCGCCCGACCGCTCCGAGGCTCTGCCGGAGGCTCCGGTTGTCTTTCCCAAGATGACGACGTCGGTCACCGGACCCTACGACGACATCGAGTCCCACGCCGCGGTCACGCAAGAGTTGGACTACGAGGCAGAACTCGGCGTGATCATCGGGCGTGGTGGACGCGGCATCAGCCGAAATGAAGCGTTCGAGCACGTGTGGGGTTACACGATCATCGACGACTTCACTGCTCGTGATCTGCAGCGCAAGCACAAGCAGTGGCTCCTTGGGAAGTCGCTCGACACCCACTGCCCCATGGGTCCCTTTGCTGTCACCCGGGACGAGGTGAAGAACCCGGACGAACTGCGCGTGCAGTCCTGGGTCAACGGCGAGCTCCGGCAGGACGGCAGCGTCGCCGACCTGATCTTCGACATCCCCGAGCTGATAGAGACGATCTCTGCGGGAATCACTCTCCAGCCCGGCGACATCATCGCGACCGGGACTCCGGTGGGGGTAGGTATCGGCTTCGACCCGCCGCGCTTCATGAAGTCCGGCGATGTGATCGAGGTCGCCATCACCGGCATGGGTAAGCAGCGCAATCGCATCGCCTGAACGCGAGCGGTCACAGAACCTCAGGAGGAGAACGAACATGCAGATACACAGCCATAGCCTGACCGTTGAGGTGGACGGCGCCGGTCCGGCGGTCCTCATGGTTCACGGTCTGGGCGGCACCACGAACTTCTACCAGGCCCAGGAGGATGCCCTTCGTGACCGCTTCACGGTTGTTCGCGTCGACAGCGCAGGAGCCGGCAGGTCGCCGGTGGTGGATGACATCAGCATCGCTCACCACGCAACGGACCTGGTAGCGGTTCTGGATGAGCTCGGGATCGAGACTGCAGCCGTCGTCGGGCACTCGATGGGCACGCTGGTCGTGCGCGAGATGGCGGCACGCTTCCCGGACAGGGTCTCCAAGATGGCACTACTCGGAGCGGTGCGGGTCCCAGGCGCTGACGCACAGACGGCTCAGCGGGACCGAGCCTCCGTGGTGCGGAAAGAGGGCACCGGTGGCGTGGCTGGCGGTGTCGTGGCCAACGCACTGTCCCAACAAACCCACGACAGTCAGCCAGTGGTGTCGGCCTTCGTGCGAGAGCTCGTCGCCGGCCAGGACCCCGAAGGTTATGCCCGCAACTGCGAAGCCCTCGCCGGGGCCGGTGACCCTGGCGCTGTGTCCGCCGATGTGCCGCTCCTGCTGATCACCGGTGACGCAGACAAGGTCGGACCGCCGGAGGCTAGCTACGAACTGGCCCAGGGCCACCCCGACGCCCGTGTGGAGATCCTCTCCGGTGTCGGCCACTGGACGGCGCTCGAAGCGGTCGCCGAGGTCAACGAACTGCTCACCACCTTTCTCTGATTTCCCTTCTTGTCCCCAACCACTCAAAGAGGAGTAGGTCATGTCAACTGAAAGCCAGCGCATTCTTTTCCGTGATGTCAGGATTCTCGACTCGACTGGCACGGAGCCGTACGCCGGCGACGTGCTCGTGGAGGGAAACCGCATCCAATCCGTGGGAGCGGTCGAAGTTCCTGGACCCTTCACTCGGGTCGTCGAGGGGCGTGGCCGCACCCTGATGTCGGGACTGTGCGACGCGCACACGCACTTCTCCTGGATCAACAGCGGCGACCTGGACGGCCTCGGCACGATGCCCGTGGAAGAGCACCTCCTTGGCTGCATCGACTCGGCGAAGTCATACATCGACGCCGGGTACACCATGTGCCTGGGCGCGGCCTCTGCCAAGGACCGCCTCGATGTGGTGATGCGTGACGCCATCGATGCCGGGCGAGTGCCAGGGCCGCGGTACCTCGCGAACGGTCCCGAGATCGCCGTGACGGGTGGTGCCCTGGTCAAGGGCATCACGAAGTTCGCAGACGGCCCCGAAGGAATGCGCAAGGCGGTGCGTGAGCTCATCGAGATCGGCGTCGACCAGATCAAGCTGTCGATGACAGGGGAGGAGATCACCGGCAGCCAGCGCGCGGAAGACACCTACTTCTCAGACGAAGAGGTGGCGGCCGCAGTGTCCGAGGCACACCGTCGCGGCAAGCGCGTGTGTGCTCACGCCCGCTCGGCAGAGAGCGTGAAGATGTGCGTTCGCCACAAGGTGGACATCATCTACCACGCCAGCTTCACTGACGAGGAGGGCATGGACCTGCTCGAGGCGAACAAGGACTGGGTCTTCGTCGCCCCGGGCATCAACTGGCTGGTGGCCACCCTCTACGAGGCGGAGGCCTTCGGCTTCCCCCAAGAAGCCGCGGAGGCAGTCGGCTACAAGCATGAGCTGGAAGTAGCCATCGCCGGGTTGCGCGAGATGCACCGACGGGGCATCCGCATCCTTCCCGGTGGTGACTACGGCTTCGCGTGGACGCCACACGGCACCTACGCACGCGACCTGCAGCACTTCGTCGAGCTGCTGGGATTCACCCCCATGGAGGCCATCCTCTCGGCGACGACGCTCGGCGGGGAGATCATGCAGATGTCGGGTGAGCTCGGGAAGGTCCAACCGGGGTACCTGGCTGATCTCATCCTCGTCGACGGCGATCCGCTGGCCGACATCACGATCCTTCAGGACCCGTCGAAGTTGCACGCGGTGATGAAGGACGGGGTCTTCCACAAGGAGCCGTCGGCGGCGTCGGCAGAGAGCACGACGGTCAGCGACGCGGCGTGACCGTCCTGGTCTGCACGACGTGCCCGCGCTATGACGCGGTCACTGGCGGTAGCTTCGTCGGCCGTTTC
Source organism: Janibacter sp. DB-40 (assembly GCF_029510815.1). Lineage (NCBI taxonomy): Bacteria > Bacillati > Actinomycetota > Actinomycetes > Micrococcales > Intrasporangiaceae > Janibacter > Janibacter sp. DB-40. The sequence goes on from NZ_CP120360.1 coordinate 280,990, forward strand.
ACGGCGGCGTGCGAAAGGGTCGGAGCTGACGGTGGCTCGGCTCCGACCCTTCGTCGCGTGCAATGCCTGGGTGGATGCCCCCGCGCGGGGGTGGTGGCCATAGACGGATCGCAGAAGGCGCGGATCCGCTTCACCGGGTTGATCTCAGTCAACGATGACATCGTCGCGGAGCTGTGCCGCTTCGCCGCTGCCCACGAGCACAGTGCGACAGGACACCCGAACGAGGTGGGCGTGCCCGTTCGTCTGACGCCCCACCTGAGCTCAATCACCTGCAAGCGCGCAACCCACTGATTACGGCGCCGAAGCCCCGCCACCGGCCGGGGAGGTTGGCGGTCGCCGTCGCGGTCGTGGCGCAGCGGCGAGGACGCTGAATGCGGGCGCGGGGTGGCATCGCTGGCGGCGGCGAGGTTGTCGCGGGTGGAGGTTTCAGACCAAGTAGGGCCCGAGCGTGGTCCCAAGCGCGACCACCAAGGCGATAACCATCAGCCACACGACTACGAGAGAACTCTCCCCGGATTCTCCCGATCTGCGTCGCATGAGGCCTGAGCGTAGATGCGCAAGGCCGAGTCCGCAGGGCGAACGGGCCGATAGCCTGCTGTCGTGGAGCACAGACTTGTCCTGAGCGACCTGGCGCCAGTGTGGGTCGAGGCGCTTCAAGGCGAAGGCCTGGCGTCGCGAGCGCATGTAGCGCTGTGGCTTGATGGGCACCGGGAGCCCCCGCCACCGGCGGATGTCGACGCGCTTGTACGTAGGGTGAGCGGCCAGGTCCGGCTGTTAGATCTGGCTAGAGAGCGGGGCGTAGCGCACAGCCAGGTCCAGGACATGCTCCACCGCGCGGCCCTGCGACTGATCATCCCGCATCTGGACGACGTTGCCGCGTGGCGCAGGGCCCGAAAGACAGGTGTGAGTGACGAGGCGATCGCGAGGCTGTCCGACACCCTGCCCGAGGTGGTCACCCTCGCCCTGGATGGTTGGCCGGCCCCGGGGGATCCGGGTCTCGACGAGTCGAGGGTCGTCGCAGCACACCGATGCTGGCGAGCCGGTGGTTCACGGGCCGAGGTGGCCGCCGCCCTCGGCATTCCTGCCGATCGCCTGATCAGACAGCTGAAGTCCGGCGAGAGTGACTTGCTGCCCCACCGTCTGACCACCTCGGACCTGCGCAAGCGATACGGCTGGAGCCCTTCGGCTACCGGGCTCTATCGGCGCAAGGGCGTCCTACCGCCTACTGATGGCCGTGATGGCACTCGTGGTTGGTGGTGGCAGGAGTCGATCGACTCCTGGGGGCGACAACGCGAGCTGCTGTGGTGCGACGCCTGTCATCACGCCTTCATCAGTCCCTCCGGGCTTGGCGAGCACCGCACTCGCATGCACGCCTGAGCAGCGGCCAGTACCGCATCTGTATGTGCCCCCCAGCGTGCGGACTCGTAGGCGCATATCTCGCGTTCCGAGTGTGAGCCGTCCGGAAGGGCGCCCTGCGGAAGGCGGTGTTCCTGAATGCCTGTCGAAGCATCGTGTCGATGGCGCAGACAACCTGTCGTACGGCATGAGGGGCGGAACCACATGGTTCCGCCCCTCATGCGCGACCCCGGACTGGGTTAGTCCAGGAAGTGCTCGTCATCGTCGGGCTCGGTGGAGGTGTCGGCCAGCGGTGTGGTCAAGTCGAGGTGGAGCCAGAGCCGATCCATGTCTTCGGTCCCGGGGCCGTAACCGGCATGGACGAGAGCGGTCTGCGCGCCCTGGTCGTTGTAGACCCGCTCCAAGCGCCACTTGCGGATGCCGCTGGCACTGACGTCGGGCAGGTGCAGCCCCAGGTCCTTGAGGAAGCGGTTGAGCACTCCTTGGACCGAGGCTGTGGCTGCTGGCGTGCCGGGCAAGTTCGTCTTACCGCGGTAAAGCGCGGTCTCGTGCGGCTTGAGTCCCTGCTGGCTGGCTTTGGCGACGGTGCTCGTCAGGATCTGGGCGGCGAATCGATCCAGGGGCAGGAAGCGAGCCTCGTGGATGCGGTTGCCGGCCGCCACGACATGTGTGGGGTGCTCGGCGTCGTCGAGGTCATTGCAGCGAAACTGGCTTGTCTCTCCGGGGGTCATGCCCGCCTCGACCAGTGCGTACAGCGCGGGCAGGGGGGACTTGGGGTCGGTTCGAAGGGTGACGATGGCCATTAGGCGCGTGAGCAGAACCTCATCGTCGGTGAACGGGCGACGTTGACGGCAGGTGCGCTGAGCCATGGAAACCGCACGCTCGAGCAGGCCCTTGTGGTTCCAACCGTGCACGTGGGTTGCGGCCAACGCCAGAGTGAGCAACAGGTTGCGGCTGGTGTGCAGCTGGTCGGAATCCGTGCTGTTGTGGAAAGCGGTGGGGTTGGCGATGCTCGTCAGCGCTGTCAGCAGTGCGCGTTGCTCGGTGACCAGTTGGCTGGCTCCGGTCAGGTACAGGGACTCGCCCGTTGTGATGATGCGGTGGAGTTGGTCGGCTATGTCCGTGCGCGCAGCCACGGGGATCAGGTCGAAACGGCGTTCGAGCTCGTGCAGAGCTTCGACGGCCTCAGGAATCGTCACCGTGGCCAGTGCGTCGGGGATGGGGGTGAGCTTGCGGGTCTTTGTAGTGGTCATGACGTGCTCCGGTTTTTCGGCTGGTTGTTCGGACACAGGGATCTGTCCGGGCCGGGGTCTTGGAGCGCAATCGGCGGTTCGCAGACGTTCTGGGTCGCGCAAGGCCCGCGCCTGTTGTAGGCGGGCCGTGGTGAGGGTGGGGCGCGGCGTCTTAGGACTTGTGGTTGCGCCACGTGATGGAGTTGTTCAGTACGCCAGCCAGGAGGAAGTCCAGTTCCTGACCGGCCGTGGACAGGCTGGCGGCGCGACCCTTACGGGGCAGTCGCTCTCGGTACCACGCGTTGTACGCCTCGGCGTCGTTGCGGCGGGAGAATGAGCGGCTGAATCGTTTGTCGCAGGCTTCGATGGCGCTCATGTCGACGTCGTGATTGATCCACTTTTCGACGTCGTCCGCGCGGTTGAGGGGCCGCAACTGCCAGCCCACGTGGTCCTTGGGCGCGCGGTCGGTCTCGGTGCTGTCAGCGGTGAAACGTGTTCCACGAGGTTGCCAGGTGCGCTCGTAGGTGAAGGCGCCGTCGGCGCAGGGGATCGTGTAGTGGTTGCGGGTACCCCATCGACCTGTTGTTTCGCGCACGCGGGTGCTGGACTGACATGGCAGCAAGGCGCTCTTGACCACGTCGCCCTCTTCCTCGTCCACTTCGACGAGGAACAAGGCCCCGTCATCGACCGCGAGCGGGTGTTCGCACACCGTTCCGTTGACGTCGTGGGTGGCCGGAGGCAGCGGGATGAACTTGCTGTGAACGAGGTCGAACTTGTTGGTGGTGGGGTACAGGCTCACTCCCAGAGGGAGCTTTCGGTAGGAGCGGCCCATGTCGCTGAGTTCGTCATGGCGCATGGCGCGGAGTCCGTTGGCGCTGGGCTGCACTCCGAATTCGGCGGCACGCCGTAGTACTCGACTCGACATGACCATCTCGGAGATGGCCATGTCGACATTGCTCTCCCCAGCGCTGCGGCCGACGGCCTTACCCAGCACTTGGATGCCGAGGGCGCCCATGAGGTAGTCCACCGACCAGCCAGTGATGGCACGGTCGTTGATCAAGGTGTGAATCGCCCCGCCGGTCAGCTCGTGTGCTGTGTCCAGACGCGAGAGGATCGTGTGCAGGCTGTCGATGAGGTCCAGGACGGTCCACTGCTCGGCGCCCATGGCGGTGCCCGTGGCCAGCACGACTCGTCCGGCGCGGGTCCATGTGTACACGCCCACCATGTTCAGGCCGCGGTCGCACTTGCCGTCGAGACTCATGTCGCTCAAGCAGTGCTGGACGCGCGCGTTGGCTGGGTGCTTCGCGCGGGAGCCGACAGTGAAGAGCTCACCGGTCAGCGGGTGCACGTCCAGGGCGACGTCGCTGTAGGGAGCGATGACCGTGCCGTCGGTGTAGATGCTGTTGCGCTCATCGGGGTGGCAGCCGTCCGCGGCGCGCGGCACCAGGTTGCCCAGCTTGCGGGCCTGGCCGAGCGAGACGCGCTGGAACTGGTGCTGCAACCGGGCCATGACCTGCGGGTCCTCAGTCAGCAGACCACGAAAGTAGTCGATCTGGTCATAGGTGGGTGCCCGGTGCGGCAGGCGCACCCCGTTGCTGTACTTGGCGTAGTTGGCCCTGCAGCGTTCCCATGTCTCGCGGTGACTGAGGATCTTCAACGCCCCGGCGCGGGAGTGGGCCGCCCGCGCCGCAGCAGTGGCCGCCAGCAGGGCCGTCGCGGGGTAGCTCGAGTGCTGCCCGCGTTGCCCTGGTCGTGCCATGAGGTCGTCCAAAGCCATGCCCAACTGATGCAGGCCGGCGAACCCGAACAGGTCGACGATTTCCTGGGTCTTGCTGGCCTTGCTCGTGCCCGTCAGGCTCTTTCGGCGGGTTTCAGGTGCGTAGGGCATGGTGCTTTCCTCCGGTGACGATGGGTTGTGACACCACGACCCGTGCGGCCTCCAGTGCCTTGCCGCAATCCCTTGGGTGCGACCCCATGTCCCTGCTGCGGGCTCGTGCGGTCCTTGCCCCGAGACCGCCGTCGACGGCCTGCTCCACAGCGGGAAGGGCCCTCGATCCCTCCCCGCGAGAACTATGTGCTGTCTGCAGCCAGGGACGGTCCGGCGCGTGTAGAACGTTGGTAGCCCCGTCCTGGGGCGTGACGTCGCGAGCTGGGAAGCGCAAGATGTGATCGACCACCCCAGCGGCTCCCGCAGGGGGCCGAGTCGGAGTGCTCCGCCCCTTGTTGCGATGTGCCGTGGACGACCAGGAGGACGACCGTGTCGAGAGCATGGATCTTGCAGGCCAACCCGGACGTGTGGGATGTGTGGTCGTGGTGGGAGGACGAGACCGACGATCTGGACTCGTGGACAATCGCGCGGCACATCGATGACGTTCGGGCCGGCGACAACTTCGCTCTATGGATCAGTGGCGCCAAGGCCGGCGTCTACGCAGTCGGCCACATCGACAGCTCACCGACTGGGCCCCTACGACCGAGTGGCGGCTACTGGATCGAGCCACCCAAGCACGACGTCTGGGGCATCGATCTGCGGCCCACGAAGTACCTTTTCGACACCCCGATCCTCAAGGACCTCCTGCGCCAGGACCCCGACTTCGCCAGCGCGCTGATCCTGCGGATGCCGGGCGGAGCGAACCCCATACCCCTCGAGCCGGCAGAGTGGAACGCCATCACGCAGAGCATCGGTCGGCGTGGACAGGGCGCCCGCCCCAAACGGACCATGCCAGTCGTCACGGCCAGACCTCTTGGTGAAGTACCCGAGGACATCACCGTCCCGACAAAGGCACAGGAACAGCGCCGATCCTTCCGGGAGGCCCGGCTCGTCAAGCGATACGAGAAGTCCCTCGGTCGGCCGCTGACGTGCCGATCCATTCGACTGCCCACCGGTGAGCGGTTGGTCTGCGATGCCTACGACGCGATAACGAACACGCTCGTCGAGGCCAAGAGCTCTGCAAGTCGTCAGGACGTCCGTACGGCGATTGGGCAGCTCTTCGACTATCGGCGCCACCTCGACAAACGTGCGCGCTTGGCGGTCCTGCTCCCGACCCGGCCCTCTGACGATGTTCTCGACCTGCTGAAGTCCTTGACGATCGATGTGGTGATCGAGGATGGCCGGCAATTCACCTCCGCGTGAGTGAAGGACTCTTACCGAGAGGAATCGTCGTGAGAGAGAGTGACCGCGCACGAGCGGAGGCCGGGCGCGTGATGCGCCCGGCCCTGCGCCGCTGGTGAATGGTCCTCAGTTGCTCGGTGTCCTACCGTGGTGACGCCACTCCAGCGGGTCTCGTGTAGGGCGGTCCGGCTTCGCTGACATCGATGGGGGAGAAGACGCACCCATCGTCGAGTCACGGTGTTGGAGACACCGTTCCGATGACTTCAGAAGGGGATAACCGAGATCTTGACGTTCTGGTCGCCCTCGCCCGCCTGTTCGTGGAACGCCCGCTTGACGGCCTGCTCTGCCTCCTTGGTGTACGTGCCCTTAGGCGCCAGAACGACCTCGCGGTCGCCGAAAAGGTTGCCGACGATTCGTGCGCTGTCGGCACTGCCATACGCCAGCCGGTGCGCACCCTGCCTCGAGTGAGCACACACCGCGAGTACGAGCCGAGTCCCGCGCCTTCCGATGCCGATCTGTGGCCGGGAGAACCGCCCTTCACCGCGTGGGGCCAGTGCGCCGAAGGGGCCATCGATCTGCGGGTCTTCGACCAGGGCATCTGGTGGGTCGACGTCACGCAGCGACCGCACAGGCTCACCGAGATGAGCCCGCAGTACCTGACCAACGTCATCACCCACCTGCATGAACACGTCGACCACTTCCACCAAGGCAGTGCAGACGCCGCCTGATCGACATGGCCTGCGACGTCCTGACCGGGCGCCCCAACATCGACCTCATCGCCGAGGCAGCCGGCGCCCCCGCAGTCGGTGACCTCACGCCGACCGCGTGGCTGCAAGGCACGCCCCTGATGCGTGCGCTGGTCACCGAGCTCGCCCGTCGCCGGGCCTGAACCGGGCGTGCGCCCACCGCCGGGATGACCGCCTAAGGGCGGGAAGCGTTGGTGGGCAAACCAGTAGCTGCACGCCCTGCCGGTCCGTTCGCGGCGGGGCAGGGAAGGAGGGGCGGAGCCGATCGGCTCCGCCCCTCCTGGGGTGTGATCACGGGTCATCAGGCCCGCGAGGTCTCGCTGTGCAGGCGGTGGGTGTCAGGCTGCCTCGGGTGGGTCGATGTTGATCCCGGCCCGTTGTGCGATGGCTTGGCAGATGCCGCACTCGGGGTGCATCCGGTAGGTGTCGTGCTCGAGCTGGACCTCGGCCGCGACCCAGGCGCCGAAGCGCTCGGCGAAGACCTCGGGAAACTCCTGGTCGATGGCGGCCTCGACGGCCATCTGCTGACCGAAGGTCTGCATGGCGTCCTCGAGCCCGTGGGAACGTCGCTCCACACTCAGCGTGGACAGGCGGTCCCTGATGTCCAGCAGGCCCTCCAAGCGGGCCCGTCGACGGACGGCATCCAGCTCGACGGGCTGCGCCAGAGCGGTGGGGGTGACCTTGTTTGTGATCATGCTGGCTCCTTGTGAGCCTTGGCGTCCGACCCGCCCGATGCGGGCCGGTGACGCGGAGCGAAAGGAACGCTCGAAACAGACCGGTTGGCGCGAGCGCGCATCACCCAAGTGGGTGACCTCCCGCCGAGGAAATGCATTCCGAAATCCACGGTCGTGCGGCACTGCCGCAGCTGGCGTCCCTGAGCACGCTGCCCTGTGCGCTCGGGAACGTGCGAGTCCCGGCGCCGGAGGGAGACTCCCATGGCACGACGACTACCTGCCGGCCACGACCGCGGTCACCATCTCACCGTGGTTGCCGACGACCTGCTCGACAGGAGCGCGTCATCGCTGGCCGGTGAGCTGGACGCGGTACGCCACCGGTGGGACGCGTCCTCGGCGATGACAGTGCAGACCCGGGTGCGCGTGGAGGAGACCGTCAGTCGCTACACCGCCTGGGTGGACGCCAACGGCCTCGACTCCTTCGGTGACGTCACCGCGCAGCAGGCGCGGGCCTTCGTCCTGGCCCCCACGCGCGAAGGGACCCAGCCGGTCATCGCCACGCGGCAGGCGCGCCGCACCGCGCTGCGGCTGCTCTACCGCACCCTGCGGGTGCTCGGGCACCACGTCGGGGACCCGACGCTGGACCTGCACCTGCCCCCGAAGGGGGCCCGCCCGGCGCGTCCCCTGACCGACGACGAAGTGGCACTGTGCCGGATCACCGCCGGCCTGTCCCACGGCACCCGGGCGAGCCTGCGGTCGGTGATGTGGGCGCTGGGGGAGGCCAGCGCCATCTCCAGCGAGATGAGCGTGGTGCGCCTGCGCGACCTGGACGAACCCACCGCACCGACCCGGGTGCAACTGCCGGGCACCTACCGGCACGCCGCGCGAGTCGGCCCGCTGACCGACTGGGGACGCCAGATCCTGACCGCCCACGCCACCCGCCTGCTGGCCGCGGGCGCCACCCCCGACACGCGCCTGGCCTACAGCGGAGACGCCACCCCGGGAGGGGCCACCGCACAAGCCAGCGCCTGCAACGTCATCCGCGAGGTGCTGCGACGCACCGGACTGGACGCCGAGCAGGACCTGCGCCCGGCCTCCCTGCGGCACTGGGCCGGCAAAACCGCCTACGAACGCGGAGCGAGCATCCAGGACGTCGCGCTGCTGCTGGGCACCGGCTCGCTGGACACCGCCGCGCAGAACATCCACTTGGACTGGCGCCAGCCCCACACCACGGGAACGAGGAACCGATGAGCCGCCGCAGACGCCGCCCCGCGGCGATGACCACCAACCAGAAGATCACCGCCGTCTTCTCCGACCCGACCCTCTACGAGCTCGGGGCGCTCATCCCCGAACGGCAACCGGTCGGTCGCCGCTCCCACCACCCCGGCTACCTCCTGCTCGGGTACGGCGTCCTGGCGCGCCTCTTCCGATCGGCCGTGCGCGTCGAGACCGAATTGTCCGACCCCAACACCTGGAACCTGATCTGCCAGACCGTCGCCCAGATGCAGGCCACCGACCCCGACCTCGTGCCCCGCCTGCCCGGCCCGCGACCGCCCAGCCGCGACGCCTTCCGCTACGCCCGAGACGCCCACCTGACCTCCGAGGACGTCCTGCCCGAACTGCTCGAGGTGTTCACCGAATGCGCGGTCGACCGCGCCCGAGAGTTCGGACTCCTCAACCCCAACGGCCCCGGCTCGCTGTCCCACCCCGACCGAACCCGCGTCGTCTACGGCGACGGGACCGTCGTGCGCCCCCTCTACCGGCCACCCACCGCCAAGCGCACCACCAACCGCAAGGGCGAGACCGTCATCACCTACCTGGACGCAACCGGTGACGCCATCGACGCGCCACGACACCGGTTCGACCCCGACGCGGCCGACTACCACGGCCACGCCGGGCCCGTGCACGGACAGAACTTCGTCGCGCTCTACGCCCGCGGCGACGACCCCGGCCACCGCGTCGTCCTGAGCGTCGCCCGCGTGGACAAGCCCGGCCGCGAAGCCGAGACCGCCGTGCAATCGATCAAGTCCCTGCACCAAGTCGCCGGCAACGGCATCCAAGCCATCGTCTACGACGGCGCCATGCGCGGCGCCCACATCGACGACCTCATGACGAACCTGGGCGTAGTCGTCATCAACAAGGTCCACGGATCAGCCAAGACCGCCACCCGCAAAGGCCGCAACCACTCCACCCCACGCTTCTACCCCCTGGGCACCTGGGAACACGACACCCCCGACACCGGACCTGACGCGAACTGCTGCACCCACCAGATCGGCGCCGTCGACGGCGCCATCAGCGAGATCGGCCTCAACGAAGAAGGCAAACCCGTGATCATCGCCCGCCTGGAACGACGACAGATCAAACGACCCCGACGCGCCTCAGGCAGATACCACTTCAACGTCGCCTACGAAGTCCCCTGCCCACACGGCTCCTTCACCGCCTGGATCACCCCACACTCCCTCGCCGGCGAAACCAACCACGCCCGCACCGACGCCATCAGAGTCATCGCCGAAGGCGAACCCGACTTCGACCGCCTCTACGGACTGCGCAACGACGCCGAATCCTTCAACTCCGAACTCAAGAGAACCCTCCTGGTCGACCGCGCCATGAGCCTCGGAGCACGCCGACAACTCCTCGACGTCCTCTGCTACGCCCTCCTGCACAACGCCGTCAACGCCGCCCGAGCCGCCAGCAGCGTCCGCCCACAGCTGAGGCTCGCCGCGCCGTTGACGGACGCCGCCTGAAGGGGTCCGCCATGGGGATTGCGCCAACTGACCAGCGCCGCACAGATCATCCACGTCTTCCACGACAAACCCGTGGACGAACGCTCGCTGCTCGACAACTCCACAGCGTCACGAAAGCTCAATCACCCACAGCAGAGCCCGCCGCGTCACCGAACGGAGGTGATAACCAGACGCGGCACCGATCGGAGCACTCCTCTGCCCACAGCAGTACGCAAGTCGGCGGATGAGGACATGAGTCATTCCTACCGACTCCGCCAAAGCCTCAAACCTGTGCAAGTCAGGCCTCAGGGTCTGATCTCCGATCAGGCGCCCCGACGACCTCATTGAGCCGCAACCCGGCGATCGGCATGAGGGCGCACAGGTTGACAGGTCACGCGAGACCGCCGTGTCACGGGTCACCGATGAGCACCACGCCGCCCGCTTCTGCTCCGTCAGCGTCCGAGGTCGACGACGCGGAGCGGTGCTCGACGGCGAACCTCGCGGGTCGGGTGGAACTGGATCGCGCTCTAACGCACCGTACGGTCCCATCGCGCTGGAGAGGGACCGCTCGTGCGCGAGGTCAGCGATTCCACCCGCCCGTGCAGGCTCACAGGCAGCGACCGACCAATGGCTCGTGTTCTCACCGGGGCGAAGGGCATGCAGAGCGGTGGCGACATTCCGCGCTCTGCTGCCGGTAGTTCGGCATCGTGCCCGGGTGACCGCTCTCCCATGCGTAAGAACTGGGTTCAGGCCCTCCTCCCGCTGCCGCACCGGCTCCTTCACGGTGTCCCGCGCCAACAAGCGCTGGCACCTCTGGAGTGAGGTCGCTTGGTACGAGCACGGGTGTCACGGACTCGTGTCAAATGTAGCTGAACGTGTCGTCGCCTTGATTGGGCTCTTGTCGCACTACAGCTTTTCTTCGCACGAGATAGAGCGTAAGAACCCGGTACGAGGGGGAGGCGGCGAAGGAGCTTGGCAAGGGACCTCCTGCGTGCCTCCTAAGCAAGGTGCGAGCTAAAACCATTCAGGAGCAAGAGCCGTAACGATCGGGTCGTCGTTTGTCAGTTCGACGTCCTCACGATGCGCGGTCACTATTCGGTCCAGTTTGGATGTAGATATACCCAGAATTCGCGATACCTTTGACCGGTTCAGACCAGCGGCCTGAAGTGCGCGTGCAGCAGTGGCGTAGCGTCGTTCGCGTAAGGTGCCGTACTCCTCCTCCTCTGAGCGGGCTGCCTGGCGCACCAAGAAATCAGTTTGCGCGGGGGTGTAGCCGTTTACGTAGCGCTCTAAGATCACAAGCCGCGGAGCGCTTTTCGACGCGAATCCCAAGCGGTCCCGCTCGAGTTGAGGCATGTCCCGCACGATTTTGGCTGCATACTTGGTCAGCTTGCGCTCCAGCTTGAGGCCCATATCGGTTTCGACGCTGCGCCTGTGAAGAGCGGCTGTGATATGGCGCAGCAGTCGAGGGTCGTCTATGTCTACTCGAGCAGCGATGAACTCTTCTTGCTCCGCGTTCCCTGCGAGGGGGTCGTATGCAGGATCCTTGACGAGCTCGTCGACGAACCGACCGGCTTGGTGGTCGAGCTTCTTTCCGACCGTTTCGGTGAAGACTTTTATGGCGACTCGAAGAACCGTGTCCGCGTCATCTGGGCCCAAATGGCGCACGTGCTCGTCTACGACGTATCTGGTTCGATGGCCATCAAAGCGCTCGTCTGCGACCACGGCATCGACCGCCTCACGAACTTTGCCCGCAACGGGACGAAAGCTACGCACATCGAAATAGGGATCGCTGAAGTTATGCACCGAAAGTGAATCGCCAACGGATGCCGGTGCTGCAGACGAGTCATCCACTGTGTCCTGACTCATGGCGGGGATAATGTCACCCAGCATGTCTCTAACGATCCGTTTCCTTTTAGCGGGGGTGGCAAATATATGGACTACTCCATTAGCGGCGAAGGCTGTGGCTGATCCATCAGGGTCGAGATAAAGGATAGGAGGGGAAACCGAGCGAACGACAGCTAAGAAGTCGTCCAGAGCGAAACGTTCCAGAACCAGAGTCGTAGCGCCGCCCCAAGGAATTCCCTCCCACAGGAGCATATTGGTGGTAGCCGCAAACTGCATGACCTCGGAGTCGATGCTCTCAACCAAGGAAGATCTCCCAAAATTGGGTTACGGGACCGGCTCTCGGAGGATCCTTCCCCCGGAAGAGACTGACGAGAGAGCCGGATTATCGACATGAGGTTTGCGTGTCGTTTGAGGAACTTGACGCTCACCTCGTAGACACCCTACAGCCCGTTTAGTTCGGGGGCGTGGAGCTGCTTCATGTCGGGATCGCGCACCGTCGAAAGTCGGCGCCGGCGCCAGAGAGCCGCGGGGTTTGCTGGCGCCACTGGCGCATTCTGATCATCTATCGGCAGCCATCTGTCCGCTGGTCACCCTTCAGCCGGCCCGTCCTCTGAACTCGTCGTAGGTGCCCCCGAGATACCCGAGCAGCATCTGCTTGAAGTCAAGGTTGGCGAAGAACTGGTTGAACAGCAGGTCGCCGTTCTTGTCGTGGCGTTGTAGCAGGAGACCCTTGATCTTCTCCTCGAGGACGAGTTCGAACTGGGAGCGGTCGTTGTATAGGGCGACGGCCTGCATCTCGTCGTCTTCCATGACGACGGTCCACTGCTGGTCGAACCAGATCTTGTCGGCCTCGCCGAGGTCGGCGCCGTACTTCTCGTTCATCACGGCGATGAGCGCGGAGAGCTTGTCGAGCATCGGCTCAGTCGCCGAGCCCTTGCCCTCGCCTGGCAATGCCACGCCTGCCTCGTCGGCGCCCTCGAGGGCTATGGCTTCTTCTTCGCTGGTCACCGACAAGCGCAGGTGGGTCAGCTGGACGCTCTTGCTCAGCTGCGGCATCGGGTCCGACTCAGCAGCAGGCAGCTCAGTGAGCAGCAGCTTGCCGTAGAGGAAGAGCCGCTCCAGCGATGCATCTGCCCACGGCATGACCTGCGCGACGAAGGCGTACGCCCGCACGAAGCGCGTCAACGTCCCCCGGAAGGACTCCTGCGCGTCCTCATCAAGACTGATGAACCGTCCGACCGCGGTGCTGACATTGCTGTAGATGGTCGGCTGCTGCTTCGGTTCGTCCGACAGCAGCGCGGTGGTGGCCGCGTCCATCTCGTCCAGCGACAACACGCCCGCGGACATCAGATCGTGCTCCATCGCGTAGAGGAGGTTCGGGTCTGTCGGCTGGGCCAGGGACTGCTCGTAGAACGGCTCGAAGGCCTCTTGGATCTCCTCGGCGGTGTTGGCGAAGTCCAGGACGAAGGTGTCCTCCTTGCCCGGGTGCGTGCGGTTGAGCCTGGAGAGGGTCTGCACTGCCTTGACCCCGGCGAGCTTCTTGTCCACGTACATCGTGTGCAGCAGCGGCTGGTCGAAGCCGGTCTGGTACTTCTCCGCGACGACGAGGACTTGGTAGTCCTCTTCGAAGCGCTTGGGCAGCTGAGTCTCGGGGAACCCGTTGAGCATCGCCTCGGTGTAGGCGACCTCTGGAGCGTCCGGGTCGGTGACCGTCCCGCTAAAGGCGACCAGGGCGCGAAGGGGGTGAGCGCCCGTGTCGTAACCCTTGCCCTGGATGTACTTGTCGATGGCTTCCTTGGTGCGCACCGCGTGCAGCCGGGAGCGGGTGACGACCATGGCCCGGGCCTGGCCGTCGATCTTGTGCGCGGCCTTTTGCCGGAAGTGCTCGACGATTACCTCGGCCTTGGCCTCCATCATGTATGGGTGCAGCGAGGCGAACCGCGCCAACGCCGCCCGGCCCTTGGCCGAGTCGATTTCCGGGTCCTCCCGCGGCGTGGCCGTCGCGAGCTTGTAGTACGTCGAGTAGGTCGTGTAGTTCTCCAGCACGTCGAGGATGAACCCCTCATCGATCGCCTGCCGCATCGAGTACGTGTGGAACGGGACCTTCACCCCATCGGCGTTGGTCTGCCCGAAGGTCTCCAGGGTCTTCGGTTTCGGCGTAGCGGTGAAGGCGAAGTAGGACAGGTTCGACTGCTTCCCCCGGTTGCGCGCCGACTCCAGCAACGCATCATCTGGCGCCTCCCCGGCCTCGACCTCCGCCTCAGCGGCTTCGGCTTCAGCCAAGGCGTCGTCCCCGGTGGCGAGCACATTCTTCAGCTTCTTCATCGAGTCGCCAGTGGTGGAGGAGTGGGCCTCGTCGACGATGACCGCGAAGCGTCGTCCCGCGATGCCCTTGGCTTCACCCTCAGCGGCCTCCTCGGCGGCAAGCTTCGCGACGACGGGGAACTTCTGCAGCGTCGTGATGATGATGCGCGCCCCGTGCCCGGACAGGGCGTCCTTGAGCTGGTCGGATTTCTGGTCTATGCGCACGATCGTGCCCGGTGTGTGATCCAAGCCCGCGATGGTGTCCTGCAGTTGCCGGTCGAGGACGCGGCGGTCGGTGATGACGATGACCTTGTCGAAGATCGGCTGGTCTCCGGGGTCGTGCAGCCGGGAGAGGGAGTGCGCGGTCCAAGCGATGGTGTTGGACTTGCCCGACCCTGCCGAGTGCTGGATCAGCCGGTCCACGCCAGGACCGTCCGCGTACGTCGCGGCCAGGATCGAGCGGACCGCGTGCCACTGGTGGAACCGGGGGAAGAGCACTCGTCCGTTCTCGGCGTGGATGAAGAGCTGCAGCAGCTCCAGCCACGCGTCCTTGTCCCAGACCTGCTCCCACAGGTAGGCGGACTGGTAGCCCTCGCTCGGTGGGTTGCCCGCTGCACCGGGAAGGCCCGGACCGGCGGTGCCTTGGTTGAACGGCAGGAAGCGTGTTGCTTCGCCCGCGAGCTTGGTGGTCATCGCGACCTGGTGCGGGTCGACCGCGAAGTGCACCAGCGTGCGCTTGGCGAAGATCCGATCATGCGGGTTCCGGTCGGTGCGGTATTGGTGCATCGCTTGCGCCAGCCCTTGCCCGGTCAGCGGGTTCTTCAGCTCCGCCGTGGCCACCGGCACCCCGTTGACCACCAGCACCAGATCCAACGAGTCCGCCGGGTGGGACTCCGAATGGTGTAGCTGCCTCACCACCGTGCACCGGTTCGCCTCGTACTGCTGTTGAAGTTCGGGGGTCAGGGTGTTGGCCGGCCTGAACCAGCACATTCGCAGTGTGACGCCCGAGTCCTTGACCTTCCCACGAAGCACGCTGATCGTGCCCCGGTGGTTTATTGCGTCCGCGACGACCTTGACGAGCCGTTGGCGCGCCGTCGATTCCCCGCCGTGGCGGGTTACGAGCATGTTCCACGCCTTCGGTTGGGACTCCTGGACGAAGGCGATGACCTCGTCCGGGAACAGCCCCAGATCCCGGTCATATAACGAAGGGGGAATCGTCCCCCACCCATTCGTCGTTAGGTGGGTCTCGATGTTGCCCTCGAAGGCCGCTTCGGTCGTGTTGCTCACTCAACTCACCCCGGGATGTTCGATCCAGCAGTCGACGCGTCCAACTCACCCGAAACCGCTGCCGTGATCAATGACGACTTGTACTCGCTCAGCAGATCAATCGAGGCGCCCAGATGTATGGAACCAGCAGTACCGTGGCTCAACAGGTGATCCCATTCGGCAACAAGTTGGACCTGCGTGTCCATCTCTGGCGCCCAAGCGGCGAAGGAACGTACGGACTCGTTATTGAGGATCGGCAACGTGGAGGCGGGAGCAGACTGACGCAACTCGTCGCTGCGGGCATTCAACTGATGTAGGAGGAACCGGCCCTTCATCAGTTCTGGACGAGTCTTGATGTAGGTGAGTTGCTGATTGCCAGAGGCCTCATGGTCGAGCCAAGCGACTTTGCCGGCGGTAGCACCAATAGCAACGAGCAGCACGCTTTCCGCTTCAAATCGCACGCCCATACTTGAACGTATACGGCGCACTGGTGCACCGATTTGGAGGTCTCCCTCGAAGGACGCAGGCGAGTACCAAGGAAGCCCCTCGGCAGAGTCTGCCTCCTCGCCCGGGGTCCCACCTGTTTGGACATTGCTTACCAGTCGACGCATTGGCACGAGATCCCCTTCGGCGCAAGCCGCTGACACCTTCGCCTTCAAGACGTCTGCTGCTATGTCCATCTGCTCGCGGCGGGCGGCGATGATTCGATCGATCCGGGAGACCTGGTCGTCGAGGAAGTCCGCGATCCGCCGCTGCTCCTCGGGTGCGTAGTCGGCAACTCGAAAGCTATTGACGAACTCTGGGGGCACACGCTGAAGGCCAGCAACCCCTTGGAATGCGGTCACACCCTCGTCGAGGAAGTGCTTGCTGCGCACGGCGTAGCAGAGCCACCGAGCATCGACACCTTCGCGTGGACGCAGGATGTGAAGCTCTGTCGTTCCTGCACCAACCGATCGGGTCACCATCGAACGGCCAGCCTGGAAGGTGGGCGTTACCTTGGGGCACACAACGTCCCCAATTCGGAAGCGCGTGTAGCCGGTCGCCACGTCCGACTTTGGCACCAATCGATCGTGGTCTGCCCGGGAGTCACTCCAAACCGTTTCGAGCGGCAGAAATGTCACCGGCTCGCCAGCCGGGATGCGATCAAACTCTGGCGTGCTCGGGTTCAGATCAGCTAGATGGCGCAGCGGGACGGTCCTCACAGCCCAAGGCCCTTCATCCAGCTCTGGATCTGCGTCTCCAACTCCTTGATCTCGGCTGCGATCTCCTTGACGGGCCGTGGCGGCTGGTAGAGGTAGAACTGTCGGGTGAAGGGGATCTCGACGCCGACCTTGGTCTTGGTGTGGTCGATCCACGCATCGGGGACGTACAGGTGGATCTCGTCGGTGAGGTGGCGCTCGGCCTCCTTCTCCATGACGGCCAGGCGGCTGGCTTCGTCGAGGTCGAAGAAGCCCTCGGGCAGGGGTACGTTCTCCTGGTCTCGGAGGTCAGGGTCTGGCTCGGGCTTGCCCTTCTTCTCGATGACGGGCGCGTCCGGGTCAGCGATCGCGCAGGCTTTGGCGAAGGCCTTCTTGTCCTTCGTCGATAACTCGGTCACCTCGGCCAGCAGGGCCTTCTCGGTTTCGAACCGGCGCCCCACCAAATCCGCAAATCGCGCGAAGGGCTCACTGGCGACGGCTTCGGGGGTGACTTCCCACCTTCGCCGTAGCGGTCGCTCGACAGTGACGCGCTGGAAGCCGAACTCCTCCCGCGCCAACACCCGCACCCGCGCGTCGTCGGCGAACTCATCCCGCGCGCCGCCATACAACCGGGTGAGCTCGGCGATCGCGTCCGGGGTGAGCTCCTTGCGCTTGTCTCCCAGCGACTTGCGCATCTTGGTGCCCATCTCCCGACCGTCAACCAGGCGGACCAGGCCACGGTCCCCTTCGTCCTTGTCGTTGGTCAGGATCCACACGTAGGTGGAGATGCCGGTGTTGTAGAACATTGAGTCTGGTAGGGCGACGATGCCTTCGAGGTAGTCCTGCTCGAGGATCCATCGGCGGATTTCCGACTCGCCCGAGCCGGCCGCCCCGGAGAAGAGCGGAGAACCTGACAGCACGATCCCGACGCGGGAGCCGGACGGCTTCATCTTGGCGAGCATGTGCTGCAGGAAGAGCAGTGACCCGTCCGAGACCCGGGGCAGGCCAGCGCCGAAGCGCCCGTGGAAGCCCTGGTTGTCGTGCTCGTCCTTGATCGGCTTGGCGTAGGACTTCCAGTCCACCCCGTACGGCGGGTTGGCCAGGATGAAGTCGAACCGCTCGCCGGGGAAGGCATCTTGGGTCAGGGAGTTGCCGAAGGCCATCTGGCCGGGGTCGGTGTCCTGCATCATCAGGTCCGACTGCGCGATCGCCCATGTCTCCGGGTTCAGCTCCTGTCCGTACACCTGTACCCGCGCCGCTGGGTTGGCCTGGGTGATGCCGTGCGCGGCGCCCATGAGCATCCCGGCTGTGCCTGCGGCGGGGTCGTAGGCCGTGCGCACCGGCTTGGGGTTGGCGGAGAGCTCCTGCGAGGTCTTGCCGTGGAGAAGCAGGTGGACCATGAGGTCGATGACTTCCCGCGGGGTGTAGTGCTCACCCGCGGTCTCGTTGGACATCTCGGAGAACTTCCGCAGCAGTTCCTCGAAGATGTAACCCATCGCCTCGTTGCTCACCGCGGCCGGGCGCAGATCGAGGTCGGCGAAATCGGCTAGCACCGGGTAGAGGATCCCTGCCCGGTCCATTCGCGCGATCTTCGCGTCGAAGTTGTAGGCCTCGATCACGCCGTAGGCATCCGCCGACAAGCGGCGGATGTAGCTGGCCAGCTGCTCCGCGAGCTCCTTGTCGCTCTGCAGCATGCTCGTGAACGTCAACGGCGACAGACTGTAGAAGCGTTGCCCCGCGACGTGCTTGAGCACGTAGTCCATGCCCTCATCCACGGCCTTACCGGTGGACTTGCGGTCAGCCTGCAGGGCGCCGAGCTGTACGGCCTGGTCGAGCACGGCCTCCTTGGTCGGTGCGAGCACCGCATCCATGCGCCGCAGCACCAGCAGGGGTAGCATCACCGACCCGTACTCGTGCTGCTTGAACGTCCCCCGCAGCTTGTCGGCGACCTTCCACACGAACGCGACCTTGTCCGCGAACCCCACCGGCGCCATCTTTCTCCCTTGCATTAGAGCGTGTGATGGTCACCATACGGGTCAACAGACTTGGGCTGCTGGGTGCAGCGGAGGCTGTAGCGCGGCACCGACTTCAGTCGCTTGTAACGGTTTCGTCACGAGGCGAAGCGCCGATTGCGCGACGTTTCGAACCTCGAACCGTGAAGGGTATGAAGTCTGAGACCCGCCCCACGCCCCCGCGCCCCGTCGAGCCTCGTGCCCTACATCTCCGAACCCTGCATGATGAGGACAGTCCTACCTGTAATCTCTCGCCTGGGGTTTTCTTGGTTGGTTCTTCCCAGGGTTTTCCGCAGGAAAGTTCCAACTAAAGTCCCCATCCGCCGGGCCTCTAGCTCAATTGGCAGAGCTGCGGACTTTTAATCCGTAGGTTGTGGGTTCGAGTCCCACGGGGCCCACGAACGTGCGGGGTTGTACGAGCACTCGCGCCGCTCTGGTCGAGCAGCGTCGCGACGGTCTTGCGGTATGTGTGCTGCCCGTCCACGCTGTGATGGCTCATTGGGCCACCGGTGACCGGTCACCGGGCCAGCGCCCCCCTTCGTCCGCCTGTTTCAGATGTCCGAGTGAGCGCGCTGGCGCAGGCCTCGGTGCGGTGACCGGTGGCCACGGCGGTCGAAGGCATCCACCCCGAGCGCGACCAGCAGACCCCCGGCCAGTCGGGTGTGATGCAGTGCGAGATAGCCCAGCGCCACCCCGAGAACCAGCACCCAGATGGCCGCGAACGGGTCGTCCCGGTCCGTCAGCCCCTGCGCGGACTCGACGGAGCCGCGCACACGGTGAACGCGGTGAGCACGATGAAGGCCCAGGGCGCGATCCGGCGAGACCAGAACGCGAACGCACTGAGCGCGATCGCCAGCACCAGCCAGGGTGCGGTGCTGCCGACCGCCTGCGTGGTCTCGACATCAGAGGACGCGGACCGCGCAGCGAGGACCCCGCCGAGCACCCCGGTGAGGGTCATCAGCACAACCGCCGAGTACTTGAGGAGCACGGCAGGGCTGCTCATGCCAGTCACCTCCGCTCACCTTCTCGCACCCATGGACGCCCTACGGATCGGGACCTCCAGTATCCTCCCCGATGGAGTGATCCGAGCCGTTTCGTCGGTCACGTCCGCCAGGGGATTGGCGCCGCTGCCGGCACGGACCTGCCGCTCGTGCCGCGTTCGCCCGGACCGTAGGCTGTCGGTCCGAGCCCCGGGTCTCCAGGGATCTCGCACCGTGCTCCCAGACGGACGTGCTGGGATGGGCGAGGGGCGTTCACGGCCCACCCACCACCACGCCCGAGGAGCGACCATGACCGGAGCACTCGTCCTGGACATCGTCCTGCTCCTCGCGCTCGCCGCCTACGTGAGCGGCATGTACCGCACCGGCCTCGTCGCCGGCGCCTTCTCCCTCGTCGGCTTCCTCGGTGGCGGCCTGCTCGCGCTGTGGGTGCTGCCCGGCGTCCTCGCCCGCTCGGACCTGGCCGGCGGGGACCCCCTTCGCAGCGGTGTCCTGCTCGTCGTCGGCGTCCTCATCGCTGCGGCGCTCGGCCAGTCGTTCGGCGCGATGATCGGCCTCCGCCTGCGCTCGTGGGTGCGCTTCCGGCCGGCCCGGGCGCTCGACTCGCTCCTCGGCGGTGTCGCAGCCCTCCTCGTCGGCGCCGCCGTCGCGTGGTTGGCGGCCTCGGCCGTCGTCGGAGCCTTCCCGGGCGCCGCGCAGCCCGTGGCCGGATCCAAGGTCATCCAGACCATCGACCGTGCGATGCCGGCGCCCGCGGACACGGTGCTCGGCGGTGTCTACCGGGCCCTGGGTGCCAACGACTTCCCGCGCGTCTTCACCGGTGTCCGGCCGGAAGCGATCCGACCGGTCGAGCCACCCCCGTCGGGGGTGGCCGCGGGCCCGGGCATCGACCAGGCGGCCAACTCCGTGGTCAAGGTGAGTGGCCTGGCGGCCGGCTGCGGGCGCGGTCAGACCGGCAGTGGGTGGGTGGCGGCGCCCCACCGGGTCGTGACGAACGCGCACGTCGTCGCCGGCGTGGACCAGCCCTCGGTCCAGGTCGCCGGGAGCGGGCAGACCTACCCGGCGACGACGGTCGCCTTCGACCCGCGACGGGACGTCGCCGTCCTCGCCGTACCCGACCTGACGGCCCCGTCGCTGCCCACGGGGGAGCCGCAGTCGCACGGTGACGAGGTGGTGGTCGCCGGCTTCCCCCTCGGGGGGCCCTATGACCTCAAGGCGGGCCGAGTCCGTGAGCTCATCACCGCACGGGGAGCCGGCATCGACGGCACGCCGGGTGTCAACCGGCAGGTCTACGCGGTCAACACCCGGGTGGAGCAGGGCAACTCCGGCGGGCCCCTGCTGTCACCGACCGGTCAGGTCGTCGGCACGATCTTCGCGAAGTCCCAGGCGAACCGGGACACCGGGTACGCACTCACCCTCGAGGAGACCCGGCCCGTTCTCGACCGCGCGGCCCGGGCCACCGAACCGGTGTCCACGGGGTCCTGCGCGGCCTAGGTGTCGTGTGCGGCTTCTTGGCGTGCAACCGGGCCGGTGCGTGCGCGGTCGGCCCCACGGGATCGACGGGCGGTCGCCCGGAGAGTATGTAGACGGCGTGTCGCCGCGTGTCCATGGTTGAGGATGGTCCGGGCTCCACGAAGGACCGTTGGCCCGCCGGGCAGGTCGCGCACGCGCTCCTTGGCGGACTCGACGGGCGTGGCCCGGGGCCGTGCGGCCGGCTGTGCGCGTCCTGCTCGACCCGTCCCGACCAGGACCGACGCCACGACCGCTTCGACCGCGGTGTCGATGGGCAGGGTGTCGGGGACCGGGACCTCACCCGGCTCGGTGGTTCCGACGGGCTCGTGGAGCGAGGTGAGGTCACCGAGGACGCGCACCCGGCTGTCGGCGATCCGATCCGCGATCTCCCGACCGTAGGTCGTGGCTCGCTCGGCTGCCCACTGTGGGAGCACGATCCGGCGCGGCTCACCCCGCACGTCTGGTTCGGTGCGCAGCATGCGGGCCACTGCCTGGCGGCGATAGGCCAGGGCGTACTCGCGGATGGGAACGCCTCTGCGCCTGAACGCCTCGTTCTGCCGGCGGAAGAACTCGGCCTCTGCCGGGGACAGCGACCGGTTCGCCGCGCCGCCGTCCGCATCGGCGTTCGTGAGCATGCCGGGCGGCAGATCGAGCAGGCGTTCGAGCGAGGCAGGCACCCGGGCGGGGTCCGCCTTGTCAGCGATGATCACCGTGACGCGGTCCGGGCCGAGGAGACGCTCCCAACGCTCGACCATCCCGGCCTGGTCGCTCTGCCGGTCCCACTGCTCGTCGTGTCGGAGTCCGGGTGGGGTCGCCAGCGCGTCGCGCAGCCACGTCTCGAACGGAGGCGTGACCCGGCCGTTCTTGACGATCTCCTGCCAGTACGAGCCCAGCATCCCGGCCAGCGGGCGGAGGGTGATCGCGACGTGGGCGCGCTCTCCGAGTGCGTCGACGAAGCGTTGGGCCATCGCGTCATCGGCCTCGCACGCCCATTCGTGGCTGATGAAGATGCGGTTGGTCTCGTCCGCCTCGACTTCCTCCATCAGCTCGTGCCATGTCGACAGGTCGGGGTACTCCCCTTCGCGTCGGACGCCCATGAAGGCTGCGATCGGCGTGAAGTGGTTCAATCCTGTCCCCGGGTAGCGCACCCCACTCCTGAGGAGCGTCGTGCGCCGCTGGGACGCAGCGCGTTGCACCGCCGTGGTGCCGGACTTCATCGCACCGATGTGGAGCAGCCGGGACCGCGGAGGAGTCGGTGCCACGGATTCCAGCATGAGCGTCAGGGTAGTAGTCGCGTGCAGGGTGTGACGGTCCCGTCCCGGACGTGGATGGCACGATCGGTGCGTGCGACTCCTCCTCATCCGTCACGGCCAGACGCCCCACAACGTCACGGGGGCGCTCGACACCGCCTTCCCCGGAGCCGGCCTGACCGGTCTGGGGCACGTGCAGGCCCGCGCCGTCCCCGACGTGCTGACGGAGGCCGTCTCCGGCGTCTACGCCTCACCCCTCGTGCGGACCCAGCTGACGGCCGAGCCGCTCGCGCTCGCGCGCGGCGTCGACATCCGGGTGCGCAAGGGCCTCGAGGAGATCTCCGCCGGTGAGCTGGAGCTGCGCTCGGACGAGGGGTCCCGCGAGGCCTACATCGCCGCCCTCGTGCGGTGGATGGGCGGCGACCTCGACTACGTGCTCGGTGGTGGGGAGAGCGGTCGCGGCTTCCTGGCCCGGTACACCTCGGCGGTGGAGGCGATCGCCGCCGAGCACTCCGACGGGGAGACGGTCGCGCTCTTCAGCCACGGTGCGGCCATCCGCGTCTTCGCGACGGCGGCCGCGCGCCTGACCGCGGCCCGGGCCGCGGACCTGAGCATCATGAACACCGGCATGGGCGTCCTCGAGGGCGACCCGCGGTCGGGATGGCGCCTGGCCGGCTGGTCCAGCGAGCCGCTCGGGGGCCTCGACCTCGAGGACCCCGAGGCGCAGGACGTCACCGGCGAGAGCGCCGAGGAGGTCCTGGACGACTGACGAGGGGGACGCCCGTGCGTCAGCGCACGGCCGCGGCCGCGTCGAGGATCCCGTCGCCGAAGAAGCCGTTGCGCTCCGTGGTGCCGGTGCACACGGCGCTGGTGCCGCCGCCACCGTCCTCATCGCTGCCGGGCGCGGTGCACCCGTGGTCGCGGGCGCTGCGGCGCAGGGTCTGCACGACCTCGTCGGGAGCCATCGGGCCGTCGTTCTCGCTGATGACGAGTGCGGCGGCCCCGCTGACGTGCGGGGCGGCCATCGACGTGCCCATCAGCCACGTGTACAGGCCGCACTGCGCGTCGGGGTCCGGCTCGCCCCGGCCGATGCCCTCGGGGCAGCCGCGCACGATCCCTTTCTGGGCCCCGGAGACGGTCACCCGCCCCCGGTCGTCGACGTCTCCAGTGGCGAGCAGCTCGTCGCGCGATGCCGTGGAGAGGATGGGCAGGCCGTTGTCGTCGCCCGTGCCGCCCGGCGCCGCGAGCGCGACGTCGTCCGAACCGGGGTCGGACGTGTAGTTGGAGAAGCCGCTGCGGGTGAGGTCCTCGTCGATCGAGGAGACGCCGATGACGTGCGGTCCGTCGAGGGGCAGCTGCCGGCAGTCCCGGTTCAGCGTGCGCTCGTGCGTGCTGCCACCGAAGTTGGGGCTCGTGTTGTCGGTGCCCGGGTCCGCGAGGTCGCGGGAGTTGTTGCCGGCGGC